>NZ_QKTC01000001.1:0-322443 GCF_003234435.1 Curtobacterium sp. MCLR17_044
GCCCGGACCACGCAGCAGCGTGGCCCGGGCCGACGTGCGTTGCACGACGTGCGTCGTGCGGTACCTGGCGGAACCGGGCGTACCTGGTGGAATCGGGCGCGCCTGGTGGAAACGGGCGTACCGGGTGGAAACGGGCGTACCTGGTGGAAACGGGCGTACCTGGTGCGTTGATCCGTGCAGGTACGCCCGATCTCGCTTGCTACCGCAGCTGCTCTGGGAAAGAACGGGCACAGCGGGAGCGGGCTACAGGGAACCGCTCGGGCGGGCGACGTACGGCATGAGCTGGTTCGGCAGCCAGATGGCGCGCTCGACGACGCCGACGCCGGGGCGGGCGGCCTCGACCATGGTGCCGTAGCTCGTCACGATCGAGTCGTGGTACGCCCCCGAGGCCGTGCCGTTCGACGAGTAGAACAGGATGTCGCCGGGCTGGCGCTGGGACAGCGGGACGAGGCGGCCGATCGACTTGAAGTAGTTGTACTGCCAGACCACGTTGTGTCCGCCGGTCGCGATGCCCTGCGAGCTGTAGGCCATCATCACGAGGCCGGAGCAGTCCCAGGTGTTCGGGCCGGCGCCGGTCAGGACGTACGGCTCGCCGAGCTGGGCACGGGCGAACGCGATGGCGCCGGCGGCCTTCGAGGGGCTGCTCGGGGCCGGAGCGGGCGCCGGTGCCGGAGCAGGCGCGGGTGCCGGCTTGCTCGGCGTGCTGGGGGTGCTCGGCTTGCTCGGGGTGCTCGGCTTCGCGGGGGTGCCGGGGTTCGACGGAGTGCTGGGCTTGGACGGCGTGCTCGGCACGGCCGGGGTGGAGGTCCCGCCGCCGGTGCTGCCGGTGCCGCCCGTGTTGCCGGTGTTGCCACCGCTCGTGCCGCCGCCGGTGGCGTTCCCGGTGCCGGAGCCGTTCCCGGTGCCGGCATCGTTTGTCTGCTTCGCGATGGCGGCCTCGGCGGCCTTCGCCTGCTGCGCGCTCCAGTACGCGGTCTCCGTCGCGACGCTCGTGCCCTTCAGGTACGCGAGCTGGCGCAGGACCTCGGCCTGCTGGTCCTGTTCCTTCTGCACCCGCGCCTGGGCGCCTGCGGCCACGTCGTTGGCCGTCGCGAAGGTGGTCTTCGTCGCCTCGGTCGCCTTGCTCAGGGCCTTCTCGGCGGCGGACTGCTGGGCCGCCAGGGACTCGACGGTCTTCTGGTCGGCGCGCGCTTCGGCCAGGACGGTCGCGGAGCGCTCGGACAGGTGCGACATCGTGCCGACGCGGTAGAGCAGGTCCTTCGAGTCCGACGAGTCCATGAGCATGGTCGTCGACAGGTCACCGCCGCCGGTGCGGGACAGCTCGACCACGAGCCCGGCGACCTGACCGGCAGAGTCGTCCGCCCGGGCCTTCGCACGCTTCGACTGCGCGGACAGGTCGGCGAGGGTGTCCTTCGCCTCCTGCTGCTGCGACGCCGCCAGGGCGTACGCCTGCCCGGCCTGCTGCTCGGCGACACCGGCCTGGTCGGCGGCGTCCTGCAGCGTGCCGAGCCGGTCGCTCAGCTCGTCGACCGTCTGCTGGGCGTCGGCCGCATCGGACTTGGCGGCCTTGACGTCGTCCCAGGACGGACCCGAGGGTGCGGCCTGGGCCGGTCCGGCGATGACGACCGACAGGCCGATGCCGAGCACGGCGATGGTCGCGATCCCGCAGGAGAACGAGCGAGCGGAGGTGGTCATGACGTGGGTCGACGCCTTCTGGTGGCGCTGATGCTCATACCGAGATCCCCCGCGCTGCCATGAAGGGGACCGGGTCGACGGCAGCGCCGTTGATCCGGGTCTCGAAGTGGAGGTGGCACCCGGTCGACCAGCCGGTCGATCCGATCTTGGCGATCTGCTGTCCCGCGGTGACGTGCTGCCCGGCGGTGACCATGATCCCGCCGTCGACGACGTGGCCGTACGCGGTGGAGATGCCGCCGCCGTTGTCGAGGATGACCTCGTTGCCGTACCCGCCACCGTTGCCGGCGAAGGTGACGGTGCCGTCGTGGGCCGCGTAGATCGGGGCGTAGCAGGCCGGGGCCAGGTCGACGCCGGCGTGCAGGGCGCTGACGTGCGTGTAGGGGTCGACACGGTAGCCGTAGGGGCTGGTCTGGAACCCGCCCGCGGGTCGGACCCAGCCCGCCGGGTTGGCGCTGCCGCCACCGGTGCCGCCCTGGCTGGTCGCCGCGGCCTTGGCTGCTGCCTTCGCGGCGGCTGCTGCGAGGCGGGCCTGGCGAGCCTTCTCGGCGGCGACGCCCTTGCGGTAGTCGGCCTCGACGCCGCGCTGCTTCGAGGTGAGCGCGGTCAGCTGCGCTTCGAGCCTGGACTCGTTGTCGTTCTGGGCGTCCACCGCGGTCTGTGCGGCGTCCGCGGCTCCCTGGGCCTGCTGCATCTTCGACTGTGCGGCGTCGGCGAGGTCCCCGAGGGCCTGCTTGGCGCGGTCGGCCTTGTCGGCGAGGCCCTGGGCCACACCGCGGTCCTGCGAGGCCTGCGCGTAGATGCCCTCGGACTGCTCGCTGAGCTTCGACATGGCACCGAGCTCGTAGAGCAGGTCGCCGGAGTCGGACGGGTGCGTGAGGATGTCCGTCGTCACGTCGTCACCGCTGGTGCGACCGAGCTGGGCGGCGAGCTGACCGGCCTGCTCCTCGGAGCGCGCGGCGGTCTGCTTGGCCTCATCGGCCTGCGACTGGAACTTCTTCTGCTTGAGCGTCGCCTCGTCGTACTTGTTCTGCGCGGCCTGGTACGCCTCGCCCGCGGCCTGCGCGGCCTTCTGCTTGGCAGCGGCCTCGCTCTTCAGCGACGAGATGAGCGACTTGATCTCACTGACCTTGGCCTGCTGGGCACTGGTCGACGACTTCGCCCGCTGCACCTCGTCCCAGCTGGGGTAGCTCGCGGCGCTGGCGGACGACGCCGGGGCGAGGACCGCGAGCGTGCCGGCGGTGAGCGCGACGGCGACCGCGGCGGCGATCAGGCGGCTGCGGGAGCGGAGGGAGAAGGGAGTGGAGGTCGACATGTATCTCGATTTCGTAACAGCGCGGCAAGGCTCACGCACGTAACACTGTTAACAGGTGCAACAGTAACAACACGGGTCGCAGGCTCGACAGCCCCTCGGACGAGGGGTGCGGACGCCGACGATGCTCGCACCGACAGCATCGGAGACCCGTGCGCTGACGGCGCGACACGCCGGGGATGCGCGGTTGGCGGGGTCGGATTTGTGAAACCCGGGGGGCATCCGTATGCTTGTCCATCGGTAGCGCGATGCACTGCTTGCGGCCCTATCGTTTAGTGGCCTAGGACACCGCCCTTTCACGGCGGCAGCACGGGTTCGAATCCCGTTGGGGTCACTCCTTGAGTGAGCGAGCAAGTAGTACTGAACAACACCACAGCAAGACACAACACAACATGGCCCTGTAGCGCAGCTGGTTAGCGTGCCGCCCTGTCACGGCGGAGGTCGCGGGTTCAAGTCCCGTCAGGGTCGCCACGGCTGGATAGCTCAGTTGGTAGAGCGTTCGACTGAAAATCGAAAGGTCCACGGATCGATGCCGTGTCCAGCCACCGGTGAAGGCCCCCTGCTTCGGCAGGGGGCCTTTTCCGTTGTCTGGCCGGTGTGACCTGCTCGCAAAACACCCGTGTTCGCGCATCGAGCCGCGGCATGCGCGTGTTCAACGGGCGAACACCGGTGTTTTGCGGACTGCCTACGCCTCGCGGGCCTTCGGGCTGCTGTCGTTCGTCTTCGCGGGGTCGCGCTCGACCACGGCGCCGAGGGCATCGTCGATCCGCGACATGAGCTCCGCCGGGATCGTGACGCCGGCAGCGCCCGCGTTGTCGTGCACCTGCTCCGGACGCGAGGCACCGATGATCGCCGAGGCGACGTTCTCGTTCTGCAGGACCCAGGCGACCGCGAGCTGCGCCATGGACAGGTTCAGCTCGTCGGCGACCGGCTGCAGCTCCTGCACCGAGGACAGCACCTCGTCGCGCATGAACCGCTTGATCATGTCCGCGCCGCCCTTGTCGTCGGTCGCGCGGGAGCCCTCGGGCAGCGGCTGACCCGGCTTGTACTTGCCGGTGAGCACACCCTGGGCGATCGGTGACCAGACGATCTGCGAGATGCCGAGTTCCTTCGAGGTGGGGACGACCTCGTCCTCGATGACCCGCCACAGTGCCGAGTACTGCGGCTGGTTCGAGATGAGCTGGAAGCCGAGGTCCTTCGCGAGCGCAGCACCGGCCCGCAGCTGGTCCGCGGTCCACTCGCTGACGCCGACGTACAGGACCTTGCCCTGACGCACGATGTCCGCGAAGGCCTGCATCGTCTCTTCGAGCGGGGTCTCGTGGTCGTAGCGGTGCGCCTGGTACAGGTCGACGTAGTCCGTCTGCAGCCGCTGGAGCGAGCCGTCGATCGACTCGAGGATGTGCTTGCGGGACAGCCCGGTGTCGTTGTGGCCCTTCGGACCGGTCGGCCCGAACACCTTCGTGGCGATCTCGAGGGACTGGCGCCGCTCCCCCTTGAGCGCTTCGCCGAGGACCGTCTCGGCGCCGGTGTTGGCGTAGACGTCGGCGGTGTCGAACGTCGAGATGCCGACCTCGAGGGCGGCCTTGACGCAGGCGATCGCCGCGTCGTTCTCGACCTGGGATGCGTGGGTGAGCCAGTTGCCGTAGGTGATCTCGGAGACCTTGAGGCCCGAGTTGCCGAGGTAGCGGTACTCCATGTGCGTGTCACTCCTGTCGTGGGGCGCGTCGGTGCGACCCGAACCGTGACGGTAGTCCCGCGCGCCCGACACGCTCTGGAGACGACGTAACCCCGGCGATGTGGCCTGGGCCAGTGATCGTTCCGGGGTCTTCACAACCACCGTACCGGTTCCCGTCACGTCGCTGCGCGCGGTGCTCTCCGCCAGGCCCAGCATCTGAGGGGCAGGATCGAAAGGGTTGCGGCACGGAGCGGTGCCGCCGGAAGCGAGGGAGCATCCATGACCGGAGCGAGCGTGTTGTTCATCGGCGGGAGCGGCGTCATCAGCGCCGCCTGCGTCCGGGAAGCCGTCGAGCAGGGGTTCGACGTGACCGTGCTCAACCGGGGGACCACCGGGGGCAGGCCGATCCCGGAGGGTGTGACGCGCCTCCCGGCCGATGTGTCGGACCGCAGCGCCCTGGCGGACGCACTCGGCGACCAGCGGTTCGACGTGGTCGTGAACTGGATCGCCTTCACGCCGGACCAGGTGCAGGCCGACGTCGACTTCTTCGCGGGGCGGACGCGGCAGTACGTGTTCATCAGCTCGGCTTCGGCGTACCAGACGCCGGCGACGCACCTGCCGATCACGGAGTCGACGCCGCTGAAGAACCCGTACTGGCAGTACTCGCGCGACAAGATCGCGTGCGAGGAGCTGCTGATGGAGGCGTACCGGGAGCAGGACTTCCCGGTGACGATCGTGCGGCCGTCGCACACCTACGACGAGACGAAGCTGCCGCTGACGGGTGGCTGGACCGCGGTCGCTCGGATGCGTGCCGGCAAGCCGGTCATCATCACCGGCGACGGCACCTCGCTGTGGACCCTGACGCACAGCCGTGACTTCGCGGTCGGGTTCACCGGGCTGCTCGACCGGGCCGAGGCGATCGGCGAGCCCTTCACGATCACGAGCGATGAGGCCCCGACGTGGAACGCCATCGCGCACGAGATCGCGGCGGCGGCCGGGGTCGAGGACCTGCGGATCGTGCACGTGCCGGCGGACGCGATCAACGCCGTCGACCCCGAGTGGGGCGCGGCGCTGCTCGGCGACAAGGCGAACTCGTCGGTGTTCAACAACAGCAAGATCCGGTCGCTCGTGCCGTGGTACCGGCCGCGCACGACCTACCGGCAGGGTGTGCGCGAGGTCATCGCCTGGTACGAGGCGCACCCCGAGGAGCAGGTCGTCGACGAGCGGCTCGATGTCCTGATGGACGAGCTGGCGGCGCGCTGGGCGGTGTGAGCCGCACTTGGTGACGCGCGCCGGCGCACGCAAGACACCGGTGTTCGCGCTCCGCACCGCGGCATGCGGGGGTTCAACGCGCGAACACCGGTGTTTTGCGGATCAGGTCAGGCGCGCGCGGCGAGCACGTCCGCCAGGGTTCCGATCGCAAAGCGCACCTCGTCGTCGGTGACGACGAGTGGCGGCGCGAAGCGGATCGTCGACCCGTGGGTGTCCTTCACCAGGAGCCCGCGGTCGGCGAGGTCCTTCGAGATCGCCTTGCCCGTGCCGAGTGCGGGGTCGATGTCGATCCCGGCCCAGAGTCCGGCGACCCGGTGCGAGACGACACCCTTGCCGAGCAGGTCGTCGAGCAGGCCGCGCAACAGCGGTTCGCCGTCGAGGGCCCGCTGCTGGAAGGTGCCCTCTCCGAGCATCGCCACGACCTCGGCGCCGACGGCTGCGGCGAGCGGGTTGCCGCCGAAGGTCGATCCGTGTTCGCCGGGACGCAGGACGCCCAGGACATCGCGCGAGCCCACCACCGCGGACACCGGCACGATGCCGCCACCGAGGGCCTTGCCGAGCGTGATCAGGTCGGGACGCACCCCGACGCGCTGCACCGCGAGCGTGTGCCCCGTGCGACCGAGGCCGGACTGGATCTCGTCGGCGATGAACAGTGCACCGAACTCGTCACAGACCGCGCGGACGTCGGGAAGGTAGGACTCCGGCGGGATGACCACGCCGCCCTCGCCCTGGATCGGCTCGAGCAGCACGGCGACGACGGTCTCGTCCATCGCCTCGCGCAGGGCCGCAGCGTCGCCGTACGGCACCGTGCGGAAGCCGGGCGTGAACGGCCCGAAGTCGTCGTGGGCCGATGGGTCGTCCGAGAACGAGATGATCGTCGTGGTGCGGCCGTGGAAGTTCCCGGACGCGACGATGATCGTCGCCCGCTCGGCCGGCACACCCTTGACGCGGTAGCCCCAGGCGCGGGACACCTTGATCGCGGACTCGACGGCCTCGGCACCGGTGTTCATCGGCAGGACCATCTCGGTCTCCGTCAACGCAGCCAGTGCTGCGGCGAACGGCCCGAGCTGGTCGTTCACGAACGCGCGGCTCGTGAGCGTCACGCGGTCGAGCTGCGCCCGAGCGGCGTCGAGCAGCCGCGGGTTGCCGTGGCCGAAGTTCACCGCCGAGTACGCGGCGAGGCCGTCCAGGTACTGCTTGCCGTCGACGTCGGTGACGGTCGCTCCGGCACCCGACGCGATGACGACGGGCAGCGGGCTGTAGTTGTGCGCGAGGGCGCGGTCCTCGACGGCGAGCGCCGCCGCGGTGTTGACCCCGAGCGACGCTGCCGCCGACATCAGCTGACCCCGAGCGAACGCGCGACCGAGGTGCCGGTGCCGACCGGGTGCAGGTCGAGCGTGCAGCACTTCACGCCGCCACCGCCGAGCAGCAGCTCGGACAGGTCGACGCCGATCGGGTTGTAGCCCTTCTCGCGCAGCTGCTCGGCGAACCGAACAGCCCGGGCGGCGATCACGACGTTGTACCCGTCGGAGTAGGAGTTCAGGCCGAGGATCGCGGCGTCCTCTTCCGTGGCGATGATCGCGTCCGGGAAGCGCTCGCGCAGGATCGCCAGCGACGGCTCGTCGAAGGCGCTCTCCAGGTACGCGATGTTGCTCGTCCCGTCGACGGCGGGCTCGGGGTCGAGCACGGCGATGGCGGTGTCGAGGTGGTAGAAGCTCGGGTTGATGAGCTTGAGCGTGACGACCTCGCGGCCGTAGATCTTCGCGAGCTCGTCGTGCGAGGTGCTGTCCGACCGGAAGCCGGTGCCGGCGAAGATGGTGTCCCCGATGAGCAGGAAGTCACCCTCGCCCTCGTTGGTCTGCTCCGGCTCGGCGACGGTCAGGCCGGCCTGGCGGAACCAGTCCATGTACGCGGGGCCCTCGGGCTGGCGCTCGGGGTACTGGAACTTCGCGCCGTACGCGATGCCGTCGAGGACGAACCCGCCGTTGGCCGCGTAGACCATGTCCGGCAGGCCGTCGACGGGGTCGATGTACGAGATGTCGAAGCCGAGCTGCTCGTAGACGGCGACGAGCGACTCCCACTGCTCGACGGCCTTCGACGTGTCGGTCGGCTCCTCCGGGTGCATCCACGGGTTGATCCGGTAGCTCACGGTGTAGAAGTCCGGCTTGCACATGAGGATCGTGCGCTTGGTGGCGACACGGGCCGGGGTGGCGACGGACTCGGGGGCGGGTGCGGTGTTCGACATCAGTCCTCCTGGAAGGGACCGGGGCCCGAGCCTGCCAGGAACCGAAACGGAACGAGGAGAAGAGCTCCGGTGAGATGCAGGCTCACTCACCGCAGCGGACCAGGTCGACGCCGTGTCGATCCTTCCACAGACCGTCCGGCAAGTGCAGTACCGGGACTCTGACGGCTTGACACCCATTCGGGTGACGCACGTTTCGTGCGCGAGACCCACCAGCCTCGCAACAAGTCCGCGTACGATGGGGACAAATGGATACGCTCGACCACCGCATCCTGGATCAGCTCCGGGACAACGCCCGCGCCGGCTACGGCGACATCGGGTCGGTGGTCGGACTCTCGGCCTCGGCCGTCAAGCGCCGTGTCGACCGGCTGGTCGGTGACGGCGTCATCCAGGGCTTCACGATCAAGGTCGACCCCGCCGTCGAGGACCGCGGGACCGAGGCCTGGGTCGAGCTCTACTGCCGCGGCACCGTCTCGCCCGACGAGCTGCGTGCCCTGCTCGACACCGTCCCCGAGGTCATCGACGCCGGCACGGTCACCGGCAGCGCCGACGCCGTCGTGCACATGCGTTCGAAGGACCTGTCCGCGCTCGAGGAGGCGCTCGACAAGGTCCGCCTCGCACCCCAGGTCGACCACACCCGCTCAGCGATCGTGCTCTCCAAGCTCGTCAGTCGAGAGACCGCGTAACGTCCCAGGCATGGGACGGAAGACGGTCTGGAGGCGCGACTCGGCACCCACGGGATCGTGTCCGGCCCGGCAGCTGGTCACCGCTGCGGGCCTCGCCTACGTCGCGAACTGCCTGTGGGGCACCGCGGTCGCCGTGCGGCTGATCCGCACGAAGAAGCTCCGGGTCGTGCACCACGGGCTGTTCGTCGTGACCGCGACCCTGACCGGCGTCGCCGCGACGACCCCCGCGTGGACGCGCGACCGGACCGCACTGTTCCTGCTGCCGGCACTCGTACCCCTGGCCGTCGCTCCACGCACCAACCCGCGCTCCGGAGCACACTGGAAGGTCGCGGTCGCCGCCGCACCGTCCTACCTGGGGGCCGTGCTCGCTCGCAGGCGATCAGAGAGGTGAGCAGTGGAGCTGTTCGAGGCCATCCGACGACGACGCACGACGAACGGGCCGTTCCTGCCCGATCCGGTGTCGGACGAGCACCAGCGGCTGCTCATGGAGCTCGCCGGCCGGGCGCCGTCGCAGCTCAACAGCCAGCCGTGGCGCTTCGTGCTGATCGAGGAACGCCGGACGATCGACCGCGTCGCCGAGATCAGCGGCAGCTCGATGACCCGCACGATGGCCGAGGGCACGTTCTTCGAGCGGTACAAGCCGTACTTCCGGTTCTCGAAGGCAGAGATGGACGAGCGGCGCGACGGCATGCTGTTCGACAAGCTCCCCGGGCCGCTGCGGCCGTTCACGAAGCAGGTGTTCACGAAGCGCGGGCAGCTGCTCATGAACACGCTCCGGGTGCCGCAGACCCTGGGTGAGGAGAACCGGAAGCTCGTCGCCGGGTCGCCGCTGCTGCTCGGCGTGCTGCTCGACCGCCACGAGTACCGGAAGGAGGAGCTGTCCGGCTTCTACTCGGTGTTCAGCATGGGCGCGGCGATGGAGAACATCTGGCTCGCGACGACCGAGCTCGGCCTGGGGATCCAGTTCGTGTCCTTCCCGATGGAGACCCCCGGCGCGTGGGAGGAGATCGAGGGACTGCTCCGTGTGCCCGAGTCGCTCGAGCTGATGGCCGTCTACCGGATCGGGTACCTGCCCCCGGAACGACGACGTCCGGCCATCGACTGGACGTCGAGCGAGCGGAAGCGTCCCTCGCAGTACGTGTTCCGCGGCACCTGCGACACCCCGCAGCGCGGGTGGGACGACGCACCCGTCGCAGCCCACATCGAACCGGAGGCGACCACATCGTGACCGACACCCGACCCACCCAGACCGCTCCGAGCCTCCAGGCCGTCGCCCCCGGCCTGCCGGGCCGCCCCTGGATCTCGCAGGACTGGCTCGACGTCGTCTTCGTGCACTGGCGCGTCGACGTGTCGGCGGTGGCCCCGCTGCTGCCGGCCGGCACACGGCCCGACACGATGGCGCTCGACGGCACCGACGACGGGGTGACCACCTGGGTGGGCCTCATCGCGTTCCGGTTCGAGGACACGCGGTTCCCGCCGTTCTCGACCGGGAGCATCGGCGACTTCGTCGAGCTGAACGTCCGCGTCTACACGGTCGACGAGCAGGGGCAGCGGGGGGTGGTGTTCCTGTCGCTCGATGCCGGAAAGCTCCTGCCGACCATCGGTGCGCGCGTCGCGACCGGACTGCCGTACCGGTGGGCGGTCGCGGAGTCGCGCAGCGGTGACGGCCGCGTGGGGTACGCGATGCGGCGGCACGGCACCCACCTGCGGTCGATGCTCGACGTCCGGATCGGTGAGGCGCTCGACGAGCCGGGGCCGCTCGAGACGTTCCTGACGGCGCGGTGGGGCATGCACGTGCACCGGGCCGGACGGACGCGGTTCTGGCCGAACGAGCACGAGCCGTGGCCGTTGCACCGGGCATCGGTGGTGTCGCTGCGGGACGACCTGGTCGGAGCGGCCGGGCTGCCCTTCGGGCTGACCGAGCTCGAGCCGGACTCGGTGCTCTACTCGCCGGGGGTCACGACGCGGTTCGGTCGGGGGCGCTGAGGGCGGACGACGTCAGTCGTGGGGTGACCGACGTGCGACGACGAACTGATGGACGGCCATCACGGCGCTGATCACCGCAAAGGCAGCGCCGAACGTCCAGGTCGTGCTCCGGTAGTTGGGGAGATCAGCGAGCGTCAGGCCGAGGATCGCGAGGACACCGCACCACACGGCGACGGCGAGTGCTGTCCACGCGACGACGAGGCGATCGATCCGCGGCACCGAGCGCGTGAAGCGGAACGCCGTCGGGACGCCGGCGACCGCACCGAACAGGGCGCCGAAGGGGAACCCGACGGTCAGGGTGGTGACCGACACGATGCCGACGCTCACGACCGCGACGACCACGCGGGTGACGTGGGACCGCCACGAGGCTCCGCGGCTCTGCTCGTCGTACGCGCGCCGACCCGTCACGAACAGGGCAACGGCGCCGACGGTCGTCACCACTGCGGCGGACACCCCGACGACGAGCGCCAACGCACCACCGAAGGCGATCCCGACGGCGACGTGTGCGGCGGCGAGGAGCAGCGCGAGGACCGGGTACAGCCAGACCTCGAGCGGCCGGGTCGGTGTGTTGAGCACCCAACCGGGCGGCGCCTCCTCGGCGGGGCCGGCGGTGTCGGGGTCTCGGGTCTCCACCTGGCCATGATGTCCGATCGGTGCGTGCGTGGTTCGGTACGGCGACTTCGGGGGACAGCGGCTGAGTGGTGCACGGCCGACCGCAGGTACAAGGGAGCCATGACTCGAGTGGCAGTGGTGACCGGTGGATCCGCAGGACTGGGACGGGCGACCGTCCGGGAGCTCGCCGCACGGGGGTGGGACGTGGCCGTCCTGGCCCGCGGGCAAGAAGGGGTCGACGCCGCCGTCGCCGAGGTCGAGGCCGCCGGGCGCCGCGGGCTGGCCCTGGTCGCCGACGTCTCCGACCGCGACGCCGTCGAGGCTGCGGCCGACCGGGTCGAGCAGGAGCTCGGGCCGATCGACCTGTGGGTGAACGGCGTGATGGTCGGGGTGTTCGGGAAGTTCCTCGACACCGCGCCGGAGGACTTCGAGCGGGCGCTGCACGTGACCTACCTCGGCTTCGTGAACGGCACCCGGTCGGCACTGTCGCGGATGGTCCCCCGCGGTCGTGGGCACGTGATCCAGGTCGGCTCGGCGCTCGGGTTCCGCGGGATCCCCCTGCAGGCCGCGTACTGCGGCGCGAAGCACGCGATCGTCGGGTTCACCGAGTCCGTCGTCTCCGAGCTGCGCGAACAGGGCAGCAAGGTCAAGGTGTCCCGCGTGGACATGCCCGCGCTCAACACGATCCAGTTCCAGTGGGTGAAGTCGAAGCTGCCGCACCACCCGCAGCCGGTCGCCCCGATCTACCAGCCCGAGGTCGGTGCCCGGGCCATCGCCGCCGTGGCTGAGCGACCGCGCAGCCGCACCTGGGTGGGCGAGTCGACCGTGTACACGATCCTCGGCAACCGGATCAGCGGACGCTTCGCCGACTGGTACGCCGCCAAGACCCTGGTTGACGGGCAGCAGGCGCCGGACAAGGACGGCCTCGAGATGCGGGACAACCTGTACGAGCCGGTGCCGGGCGACCACGGTGCGCACGGCGTCTTTGACGAGTCAGCACACGCCTGGTCCCCGCAGACCTGGTGGGTCGAGCACCGCCGGGTCGGCAACGGCATCATCGGCGCGGTGCTCGGCGCGGCCGGTGCCGCTGCACTCGTCGTGGGACGCCGACGATGAGCCGCCGGTCGTCTGCCGGCAACGGGGCAGCCGTCGTCGAGCTGGCCCGGGCCGGGCTCGGCCTGTGGCACCTGAGCCGTGCGGCCCGAGGGTCGGACCAGGCCGTGCTGCACGGCGTGCTCGGGGTCCGGCAGCTCGCACAGGCCGTCCTCGTCGCGCGGGTGGGTTCCGGCAACGCGCACACCCTGAGTGCCGTCGTGGACGCCCTGCACGGTGCAACGATGGTGCCGCTCGCCGTCGATCCGCGTCGACGCCGGTTCGCGGTCGACCAGCTCTGGATCGCCGCCGTGCTCGCGATCGCCGAGGCAGCGGTCATCGGTCGCGGAGGACGCCGCTGAGTCCTGTCGGAGGTGCTCGGTAGCGTCCCCGGCATGAGCACGATCTACTCCGTCGCGTCCTCGCTGGACGGCTTCGTCGCCGCGCCCGACGACGACCTCGACTGGCTGCTGCAGTTCGGGTTCGAGCCGTTCCAGGAGCACCACGACCGGTTCTACGCGGGCGTCGGCGCGATCGCGATGGGGTCGACGACGTACGAGTGGCTGCTCGAGCACGACGACACGTGGGCGTACCCGGACCTGGCGACGTGGGTGTTCACCACGCGAGACCTTCCGGTGCCGGACGGCGCCGACGTGCGCTTCGTCTCCGGCGAGGTCGGCGACCACCAGGCCGACCTCGAGCGCGTGGCCGACGGCCGCGACGTCTGGATCGTCGGGGGCGGACTGCTCGCGGCGCAGTACCAGCAGGCGGGCATCCTCGACGAGCTGCGGGTCACCGTGATGCCGGTCGCGCTCGGCGGCGGAGCGCCCCTGCTGCCGGTCGCCGCACCGACCCCGGTGTTCGAGCTCGTCGGCACCACGCAGTTCGACGGCGGGGCGGTCGAGCTCCACTACCGTTCCGCAGCAACCGCGGCGTAGCGTCCGGAGCATGAGCGACAACGAGCAGACCGAGCCCGTCATGGACGGTGCCACCGATGCCACGAACCACGAGAAGCTGCAGGGCCTGATCGAGCAGGTCGACCACGACCATGCCGGTGAGGGTGCCGGCGCGATGGCGGACCACCTGCGCGACCGCATGGACGAGACCGGTGTCGAGGACGAAGAAGCGGGTGACGCCGAGGACTGATCCTCGGGGCACTTCGTGAGCAGAAGAGGTCGGGTTCCCACACGGGACCCGACCTCTTCTGCTCACGAAGCGGAACGTACGAAGCGGAACGCGCGAAGCGCCTAGACGCGCAACTCGGAGAAGTCGCTGTCGACGTCGCCGAACCGGTGCGCGGTGATCGACACCGACTGCTCGCGCAGGTACGGCAGCATCTCGATCACGCCCGCTTCGACCACGGGGGCGTCGTGGATCGCGACGTCGATGCTCGCACCCAGGGCTTCCTCGAGGGCGAGCGGGTCACCGCCGAGCAACCGGATCCGGGCACCAGGACCACCGAACGCCGTGTGGGCCGGGCGGTCCTGCCCCTGTGACAGCACGGCCTCGAGCGCGTCGACGGGCTGATCGTCCTGGTCGGTGGACCAGTCCGCCTGGAACACGGCCCCCGACGACGCGCGGGCGTGGAACTCCTGATCGGACTCGACCAGGTGGTCGACGACGTCGAGCGGGGACCGGTTCCCCGCGAGCAGCTGCGTGAGCGGGCCGGGCAGCGGCCGAGCCGTGCTGAGCAGGACGTGCGCACGTGCCGAGGTCGCGGCGACGAGCGTCCGGACGAGGTCCACGGTCGAGGCGTCCTCGGCCTGGCGCACGATGACGGACTGGGGTCTGTGGCGCAGCACGTTCCGCTGCACCACGAGCCCGGACAGGTCCCGCGACCGGAAGAGGGTCTCTCGTGCGTGCACGTCGCTCAGGGCCCCGGCGCGGACGCGGTCGAACTCCTCGAAGGACAGCCCGCTGCGTGCGGCCTCGATCACCGCGGTGACGCGCGGGGGCAGGCCGTGCAGCTGGATGCTCTTGTGCACGGTGCGGGGCGTGGGCAGCCAGCGGCCGAGCGTCGCGACGTACATGGGCCCGCCGGCCTTGGTGCCGGTGCCGACCGAGGAGCCCTTCCAGCCACCGAACGGCTGGCGTCCCACGACGGCACCGGTGATGCCGCGGTTGACGGAGAGGTTGCCGGCGCGGACGCGAGCCAGCCACTCGGACACCTCGTCGACGTCGAGCGAGTGGATGCCCGCCGTCAGCCCGAAGTCGGTGCCGTTCTGGATGGCGATCGCCTGCTCGAGGGTCTCGGCGCGCATGATGCCGAGCACCGGGCCGGAGTACTCGGTCTGGTGGAAGTCGCTGCCGGGGCGGACGCCGTCGCGGATGCCCGGCGACCAGAGCCGGCCGGAGTCGTCGACCGCCTCGGGCTGCACGAGCCAGGACTCCCCCGGCCCGAGCTCGGTCAGGCCCTGGCGGAGCGTGCCCTGCGGTTCGGCGATGAGCGGGCCGACCTGCGCCGTGGGGTCGTCGGGCCACGCGACCCGGAGCGTGCGGGTGGCGTCGACGAGCTGCCGCTGGAAGCGCTCGCTCTCACCCACGGACCCGACCAGGATCACGAGGGACGCCGCCGAGCACTGCTGTCCGGCGTGCCCGAAGGCGGACTGCACGATGTCCTGCACCGCCAGGTCGAGGTCGGCGCTCGGCGTGACGACGATGGCGTTCTTGCCGCTCGTCCCGGCGGTGAGCGGCAGTCCGGCACGCCACCAGCGGAACGAACGGGCGGTGTCGGACGAGCCGGTCAGGATGATGCGGTCGACCGTGGGGTGGCCGATGAGGTCGCGGCCGAGTTCGTCCTCGGCCAGGTCGACGAGCTGCAGCAGCGAGTGCGGCACCCCGGCGTCCCAGAGCACGTCGGCGAGCACGGCGCCCGAGCGCTTGGCCTCGGGCGCGGGCTTGAGCACGACACCGCTGCCCGCGGCGAGCGCCGCCAGCACCCCACCGGCGGGGATCGCGACGGGGGAGCTCCACGGCGGCACGACGACGGTCAGCCGCGGCGGCACGTACTGCGCGCCCTCGATGTCCCCGAGGCGGCGGGCGCTCTCGGCGTAGTAGTGGGCGGCGTCGACGGCGTCGGTCACCTCGGCGTCGGCCTCGGCGAAGGTCGTGCCCGTCTCGGCGGCCATCACCTCGATCAGGTCGGCACGGCGGGTCTCGAGTTCGTGCCCGATGAGGTCGAGGAGCTCGGCACGGTCGGACGGGTCCTGCCGCCCCCAGTTCACGCCGGCCTGGGCGGTGCGCGCCATGATCCGCTCGAGCTTGGAGCGGTCGGCGACCTTCGCACCGCGGATCGTCTGCGCGCCGAGCTGCGAGCGCGGCACCCGGCGCAGGACGTCGAGCGCCCAGGCGCGGTTCGCGGCGATGGACGGGTCGGTGTCGGGGGCGTTGCGGAACGCGTCGCGCAGGACGGGTTCGCCGAGGGCACGGTGGCGGTCCTGCGTGCGGTGGGTGGTGGGGACGGGCTCGTCGAGTGCGGCGACGGACGCCAGGAACCGGCTGTGCTCCCGCTCGAAGACGCTGGCGTCGTGGTCGATGTCGGACGCGGCGGCGATGAAGTTCTCGGGGCTCGCGCTCTCCTGCAGGCGACGTGCCAGGTACGCGATGGCCGAGTCGAACTCGTCCGGCTGCACGACGGGTGTGTAGAGCAGGATCTGCCCGACGTCGGCCCGGACGGCCTGTGCGTGGGTGGACGCCATGCCGAGCAGCATCTCGACGTCGACGGCGTCGGTGACCCCGCGGCGTTGCGCGAGCACCCACGCGGTGGCGAGGTCGAACAGGTTGTGCCCGGCGACCCCGATCCGCACGGCGTCGGTGCGCTCCGGCGTCAGTGCGGCGTCGAGCAGCCGCAGGTACGCGGTGTCGGTCTCGCGCTTGCTGCCCCAGGTGGCGAGGGGCCACCCGTGCAGGATCGCGTCGACGTGCTCCATGGCGAGGTTCGCGCCCTTGACGAGCCGCACCGTGATCGGGGCACCGCCGCGCGCCCGGCGTTCCTGCGCCCACGCGGTCAGCGCGTCGAGTGCTCCCGCGGCGTCGGGCAGGTAGGCCTGCAGCACGATGCCGGCCGGCAGGTCGGCGAACTCGTCTCGATCGAGCAGCGCCCGGAACACGGCGAGGGTGACGTCGAGGTCGCGGTACTCCTCGATGTCGAGGTTGATGAACTTGGCCGGGCGTCCGGCGGCCGTCGGGGCCGCGGCCAGGCGGTAGAGCGGGACGAGCCGGTCGACGACGCGCTCGACGGTCTGGTCGAAGGCCCACGGCGAGGTCTGCGGCACGACGGCGCTCACCTTGATCGACACGTGGTCGACGTCGTCGCGGGCGAGCAGGTCCATGGTGCCCTGCAGACGTCGGTCGCTCTCGGCGCTGCCGAGGACGGCTTCGCCGAGCAGGTTCACGTTCAGTCGCGTCCCCGGACCGCGGACCTTGGCGAGGGCCGGGCCGAGCTTGCTCGTGCTCGCGTCGATGACCAGGTGCCCGGTCATCCGTCGGAGGATCCGGCGCGCGGTCGGGATCACAGCCCAGGGCGCCATGGTGGCGAACCCACCGCCGAGCGTCACCGCCCCGCGCAGGTACCAGGCGAGGAAGTCTGGGACGTCACGGCTCAGCTGCTCGAGGTTGCGTGCCGCCACCCGGGGGTCTTCGGGGCGGATGACCTTGTCCACGAACCCCCGCGTGAAGTCGAGGCCCTGCTCGTCGCGCAGGACCTCGGCCAGACGGACCGCACCCGGGTCGGGCTTCACCCCGGCGGACGCCGCCAGCCACCGGCGCACGAGCGCGACGGCGTCATCGGTGGTGTCCTGGAGGCGAGCGCTCGGCATCCCCCGATCGTATGCCGCACGTCCGACGCGACCTCGGAGCACGCCGTACGTCGGCCAGGAGTCATCCGAGCGGATGAAAGGGCTCGCGGCGCGGTCCGATGGTCCGCCCGGTGGATACGCTGGTCGGCATGTCGACGGAGGGCAACGGTGGCCACGACTGGGCCACCTGGGACGCGTACCACGACGCCTGGCGACGACTCGACCGGGCGCTCGACCGGGCCGTTCAGGCGGGCGCCGGCATCTCCGTCCCCGAGTTCGAGATCCTGATCGGCCTGCACCGCGACCCCGACCACCGTCTGCGCGTCCGGGACATCGCCGCGGGGATCGGCTGGGAGAAGTCGCGCGTCAGCCACCAGGTCACGCGGATGGTCTCCCGCGGCCTGGTCGAGCGGGCGGACTGCCCGAGCGACGCCCGCGGCAGCTGGGTGGTGATGACCGCTGACGGCCGTCGCGCGGTGCTCGCCGGCATCCGCGCGCACACCGGTGCGCTCGAAGACCTGTTCTGGAGGCCCGTGGGGACCGACGCCGAGACGCTGCGGTCCGTCAGCGCGCGCGTCCAGGACGCCATCGGCCCCGACGACGCCTCGGACGAGGCCGACGTCGGCTAGAGCGTGACGACGGCGAGCGCGCCGCGCTCACCGCGCAGCCGGACCTGCACGCTCTTGATCTCGTCCCGCGGGATGTCCGTCGACGCCGAGAGTCCGCGCGCATCGGCACCGGCAGCCGTCCACGAGCCCACGGTCTGCGTCGTGCCGTCGGTCCGGACGACCACCAGGTCGTAGAGGATCGACCCGTCCGGCGACCACTCCTTGCCACCGTACGAGCACCCCCAGTCGAAGCGGGTGCCCCACTGCTCGCCGCTGATGGCGAGCTGGACGTCGAGTCCCTGCACGCCGGTCATGTCGTAGCGGTCGGCGGTGGCGGCTGCCGTCGGAGCGGCACCGGCCTGCACCGTGGTGCGCTCCCCCGCGGCACCGACCGCGAGCCCGCCCAGGACGGCGGCGACCACCGCGAGCCCCGCTGTTGCGGCGACCCAGACCCGGCGACGGCGGCGACGGTGTCGGACGCGGTGCGCGACGGAGGCGAGGTCGCTCTCGGAACGGGTGTCGGGCCTCCCGTCCGGTTCTGCGATCTCGATCGCCTGGTCGGCCGGCAGCTTGCCGAGCAGCCCCGGCAGACCGACCAGCTCCGCGACTGCGGCCGCACAGCGGTCGCAGTTCTCGAGATGCCGTTCGTACTCCAGCCGCTCGCTCGCCGGGAGCGACCCGAGGACGTACGCCGCATCCCACTCCGCGTACTTGTCGTCGCTCATCGGGTCACTCCTCGTTCCTGCAGTGCGAGCCGCAGGGCTCGCAGCCCGTAGTGCAGCCGCGACTTCGCGGTGCCCTCCGGGATGTCGTGTCGTCGTGCGATCTCCGGCACCGTGTGCCCGAGCCAGTACGCGTCCACCACCACGCGACGGTGGTCCGGGCTCAGCGACGCGAGTGCGTCGGCGACCACGATCCGGTCCAGCACGGCGTCCGTGCTGTCCGACTCGATCCGTTCGACCTGGTGCTCGGTGCCGTGCTCACGGCGGTTGCGGGCCGACCGTGCGTCGTCGACCACCAGGTTGCGCGCCACCGTGAAGAGCCACGCCCGCGCGCTGTCGGGTGCCCGTTCGAGCACGGCCGGACGCTGCCAGGCGCGGACCATCGTCTCCTGCACGACGTCCTCGACCGTCGAGCCGTCCCGCGTGAGGTGCCGGACGTACCGCGTGAGCGCGTCACCGTGCTCGCGGTACAGCGTCGCGAGCAGCTCGTCCGCGGAACGACTCGTCACGGTCACTTCCCGAGGTCGAGGGAGAACTCGACGGAGCCCTTCCCGTCCACGGTGACGAAGCCGAGCGACGGGGCCTTCACGCCGTAGTCGGCGAAGGTGATCGGCACGGTGCCGGCGACCTGGACGGTCCCGCCCTTGCCGACCGCGACCTGGGCGTCGGCCGTGACCGGCTTCTCGACGCCGTGCAGGTCCATCGTGCCGGTCAGGGTGACGTCCTGCGTGGAGCCGTCGAGCGCCTTCGTGACGTCGACGGGCTTCGTCAGCTCGAACGTCGCCGTGGGGTACTTGTCGGTCTGCAGCGCGGTGGAACGGAAGTACTCGTCGCGGGCGGCTTCCGGGGTGCTGATCTTGCCGACCTGCACGGTGACGGACGCCTTGGTGAGGGAGCCGCCGTCGACGACGGCGGTGCCCTTGACGTCCTTCGTGCGACCGACCACGTTCACATCATTCCCCTGCAGGACCTCGTGCACCCGGTACCCGGCGTACGAGCTGCTCTTGCTGGTCCAGGTGCCGTCGGCGTCCTTCGCGTCGAGGGTGCCGGACGAGGACGCCGACAGCGAGGGTGCTGCGGCGGCCTGGCCGTTGACGGTGTTCGCGTAGATGACCGGGCCGGCGATGACGGCTGCTGCCGCCACGACGACGACGCCGGCGGAGATCCCGATGATGACCTTGGTTCGTTTGCGGAGTGCCATACCCAGACGACGAGGCAGCCGGGCGGATCGTTCAAACGGGTTTCAGTCGGAGGTGCGGGCGCGGTCCTGATCGGCGCGGTCCTGGTCGGATCGGTCGTCGTCCGCCGCTGTGTCGTCCGCGGTGTCCGTCACGGCGCCGTCGTCGGTCGCGGGGGTCTCCCCGCGCATCCGCACGAGGCTCGCCAGCGTCGACACGGCCATCGCGGCGACGATCACCAGCAGGGACACCCACGTGTTGATCTCCGGCGCCCACTCGATGTGGTGGCCGCCGTTCAGGAACGGCAGCTCGTTGTCGTGCAGCGCGTGCAGGACGAGCTTCACGCCGATGAAGGCCAGGATCACGGCGATGCCGTACTTCAGGTAGACCAGACGCTCGAGCAGTCCGCCCAGCAGGAAGTAGAGCTGGCGCAGGCCCATCAGCGCGAAGACGTTCGCGGTGAACACGATGAAGGGGCTCTCGGTGATGCCGAAGATCGCCGGGATCGAGTCGAGCGCGAACAACAGGTCCGTGGTGCCGATCGCGATGAGCACGATGAGCAGCGGCGTGAAGTGCCGGACACCGTCGTGGTGGGTGCGGAACTTCATGCCGTCGTACGTGTCGGTGAGACGGACCCGGCGGCGGAGCAGCCGGACGATGAAGGTGTCCTTCTGGTCGTCCTCGTCCTCGCCGCGGAGCTGCTGGATCGCCGTCCAGATCAACCAGGCGCCGAAGATGTAGAAGATCCACGAGAAGTTCTCGATGAGCTGCGCGCCGACCAGGATGAAGATCCCGCGGAGCACGAGCGCGATGATGATGCCGAGCAGCAGCACCTCCTGCTGGATCTTCTTCGGCACCGAGAAGCGCGCCATGATGATGACGAACACGAACAGGTTGTCGATGCTCAGGCTGTACTCGGTCAGCCAGCCCGCCAGGAACTGCCCGGCGGAGTCGCCACCGGCGAAGACCAGCATGAGCACCGCGAAGACCAGTGCCAGCCCGACGTAGACGCCTACCCAGATGCCGGATTCGCGCAGCGTCGGCACGTGCGGGCGACGCGCGACGATGAGCAGGTCGGCGAGCAGGATCGCGACCAGGGCGATCATCGAGCCGACTTCGAACACGACGGGGAGCTCGGGCATGCGGAGCCTTCCTTGCTGGTGGTGGGGCGGGCAGCTTCGTGAGCGACCCGCACCAGTCTCCGGCATGATCCGGGCGGTGGCGAACCCCGGGGCTGCGTGCGGCGGACAGGCTCGTGCTGTCAGCGCGCTGACGTCACCGCGTTCGCGACGGCCCGGGCGACCTCGGTGGCGGGGACCTCGGTCGCGTCGATGACCTCTGCCTCGGCGTGCAGCCAGCCGCGCGCCGCCTCGGCGTAGGCGTCGACGTACGCGAACCGGAACGTGGACGGGCCCACGATCGGGTCGTTCTGGATCCGGTCGCGGAGCGTCGACTCGTCGACGTGCAGCACGAAGTGCCGGACCGGGATGCCGTGGTCCGCGAGCCCCGCGGCGATCTCCCGCCAGTACGCCTCGACCAGGACCGTCATCGGCATGATGAGCGGCCCGCCCACGTAGTCGTGCACCCGGCGAGCGGTCTCGACCACGAGCGGCCGCCACGGGTCCCAGTGCTGGAAGTTGTCGCTCTCCGGCAGCCCCGGCCTGACGTCCATCAACACCTCGCCGACCTTCTCGGCATCGAGGATCCGCGAGCCGGGCAGCAGCGGCTGGAGCAGTCGGCTCGTCGTGGTCTTGCCCGCCCCGTGGGTTCCGTTCAACCAGACGATCACACCAGGACCCTAGCCGCCGACCACCCCGAGGGGCGGTCGGCGGCTGGTTGTCGATCGACCGAACGGTCAGCGACCGCTGAGGTCGTACGGGGCCACCGTCGAGTCGACCGTCGTCAGGTACCCACCCCCGGCGAGCGCCGTGGGCAGCGTGATGGTGCGGAGCACGGAGGGCTTCGCACCGGTGGTGTCGATCTGGGTGATCTTCCCCTCGTCGCCCCGCGTCACGAACACGCTGCGGCCGTCCTCGGTCGCCGCGGTGAACCGCACCGACGCCCCGGTGGCCGGCTGTCCGGCGACGGGCCCCTTGCGGAGCGGCGTGAGCGCGACCGAGGTCGTCGGGCCGGAGTAGACACCGTCGGCCTGCTTCCGCACCAGGACGAGCGAGTCCCCGGTGCCCGACGTCAGCGCGACGGCGGCGAACCGGGCGGTGACGGCTACCCGGGTGAAGGACCCGGTGCCGAGCTCGACGCTGCTGATCCCGCTGGACGCCGTCGACGAGGTGGTCAGGTACGCGGGGACGGCGTTCCACGGGGTACCGGCAGCCGTGCTACCGGCCTGGGTGCCGACCACGGTCGTCCCGTCCGGCGCCATGCGGGGGCGGTAGCTCTGCACGCTCGGCTTCGGGTAGGCGACTGACCGGGAGCCCGTGAAGCCGGTCCGCGTCACCCGCACGGTCTGCACGCCGGCGGCGAGGTCGGAACCGATCACCGTCCCGGTGGCGTTGACGATCGGGCCGTGCGGGTACGCGCCGAGGGGCGTGGTCGCGACGGGGCGCGGGTGCGTCGCACCGCGCATGATCGCGGAGACGGAGTAGGCGTCGAGGCGTCCGCCCGCGGTGACGACCAGGCGCAGGGGGCTGCCGACCAGGAACGTCTCGACCTCTTCGGTGCCGCGCTTGCCCGTCGTGGCGAGCTGCACCGCCGAGGTGTCGATCCGGGCGGTGCGCTCCGTCTTCCGCCGCAGGTCGATGACCGTGACCCGCTGTCGCTCGGAGCCGTCGAAGTCGGAGCCGACCGCCAGGTGCCGGCGTGCGGTGTCGGTCGACAGCCAGCCGGCACGCTCCCAGCGCTTGTCGGCGTTGGGGAACGCGTAGTGCTGGGCGATGTGCGCCGTGCCGCGGGGGCCGATGGCGAGGACGTCGAGCTGCGGCTTCGACTCGTCCATGAACGCGATCTGCCCGTGGCCGAGCTGCACGGAGCCCGCGTGGGTGCCGAACTCGATCCCGCTCAGGGTGGCGGTGCGCCGACCGGTCACGGCGTCGTTGACGTACACGCGCTTCGCCGTCGGGTCAGCCGTGACGAGCCAGCTGTGGTGGGCGGTCCGCGTCACGGCGGGTGCAGCCGACGCGGGGACGGCGATCGCGGTGGCGACGAGGGGGACGAGCCCCGCGAGGACGAGGGCGGGGAGGAGACGTGGAGGTCGAGCGGACATGGGGCTCCTGGGGTGCAGTGTCGGATGACGGTCGTCTAGACGATAACCGTTCTCATCTAGACGAGACGCTCCAGAACTGTACGAAGACGCTCAGCATCCCGACGAAGGGGATGGCACCCACGGCCACCGACAGGGCAGCGAAGCAGATCGCCGGCGTCCTGGCCTCGAGTCCGCGGAGCCGCACCGCCGCGACGAGCGCGCCGACCGCGAACGGGAACGTCACGAGGACGGCGTACAGCGGCCACGACAACGGCGCCCACGACTCCGCGCTCTCCCCCTCGGCTCCGACGGAGACGATCGAGCCCGCGACGACGAGCACGATCTCGACGACCGGGGGCAGGGCGATCGCCACGTCACGCACCACCCGTCGCCGCTGCCGCCCCATGCGCCGACCCTAGTGATCTGCGATGTGCGTGCTTCCCCGCCTACCACCAACCGGCCGTGCCAAGGTCGAGCCGTGCAGAACTCCACGACAGTCGTCATCGCCGGATGCGGCGACCTCGGGACCGAAGCCGGCCTGCGCTTCGCCGACCAGGGCCACCGCGTGATCGGACTTCGCCGCCGCGCCGAGCTGGTCCCCGCACCGATCACCGGCCGGAGCGTCGACCTGCGCCACGAGGTCCCCGAGATCCCGGCCGACACGAGCGTCGTCGTCGTGGCCTTCGCCGCGGGCAGCCGCGACGTCGACGAGTACCGCGCCACCTACGTCGACGGCCTGCGCAACGTGCTCGACGGCATCGACGCCTCGGACGCCGACCCACGGGTGCTCGTCGTGTCCTCGACCGCCGTGTACGACGTCTCGGACGGCAGCGAAGTCACCGAGGAAACTCCGGCGCGCGGTGCGACCCCGACCGCCGAGGTCCTGGTCGAGGCCGAGGTCCTGCTGCGCGAGCGCGCTCCCGGCGCCGTGCTGGTCCGGCTGTCGGGCGTCTACGGTCCGGGCCGCGAGCGACTGATCGACCAGGTCCGGTCCGGTGCCGCACGGCTGGCACCGGGGACCTCACCGCACACGAACCGCATCCACCGCGACGACGCCGCCGCCGCACTCGTGCACCTGGCGGCGCTGCCGGACCCGGCACCGCTCTACCTGGGGACGGACGACGAGCCGAGCCGGCTGGACGACGTGCTGCGGTTCCTGGCCGACGAACTCGACGTCGCCGAGCCGTCGACGGGTGACGGTGACGCGCGGCAGGCCGGCGGCGACAAGCGCCTGTCGAACGCGCTCCTCCGGTCGACGGGATGGGCACCCCAGTACCCGACGTTCCGCGAGGGGTACCGCGCCGTGCTGGCGGGCGCGGGCACACGCCACCCCTGACGCCCCGCGAGACACCGGTGTTCGCACTCCGAACACCCACGTGCCGGTGTGCAATGCGCGAACACCGGTGTTTTGCGGACCCACACACCCGCCCGACAGACGCGCTCAGTGCCCCCGGTGGTCCTGGATCGTGATCCGCGGCCCGAACGACGGCTTCCGGAAGCCGGAGCCACCGATCAACCGCACGACCCGCTCCCGGTGCCCGCGCCAGGGTTCGAGCAGCTCGAGCATCCCGTCGTCGTCGACCGGGGCACCGGTGAGCGCCCACCCGACGAGCGCCGGCACGTGGAAGTCCCCCACGCTCGGTGAGTCCGGGTCGCCGTGGGAACGCTGGGCGGTCTCGGCGGCGGTCCACCGCCCGACCCCGGGGATCGACTGCAGCTTCGTGGAGACGACCTCGCCGCCGCGCCCGTGCGCCAGGGTCCGTTCGAGTGCCGGCGCGAGCTTCACGACGCGCATGACGGTGGCCGAGCGCCCCGGTTCGATGCCCGCCCGGTGCCACTCCCAGCTCGGGATCCGCGCCCACGTCGGAGCGTCCGGCGGCACCATCATGCCCGCGGGTGCCGGACCGGGCGCCGGGGTGCCGTGCCGACGGAGCAGATACCGCCACGCTCCCCACGCCTGGCGCGAGGTCACCTTCTGCTCCATGATCGCCGGCACGAGCATCGCGACGACGGTGTTCGTGCGGAGCAGCCGGAGCCCGGGCTGCCGGTGTCGTGCCGCGGCGAGGAACTCGTTGCCGGAGACGTCGAACGACGACCAGTCGTCGCCGCGTCCGAGCAGATCGGGGGCGTGCTCGACCGCCCACGACGCACCGCTGCCCCACGCCGACACCGCGATGGTGTCGCCGGCCCGCCGGATCGCCACGGAAGCGGGACCGGAGGGCGTGCGCAGCGCGAGCCACACGACGCCGCCGACCACCTGGAAGGCCGGGTCGCCGGAGCCGCGCTGCAGGGGCCGCAGGGTCGACGCGACGTCCACCGCGCCTCCAGGCCGGTACACCGTGTCGACGCGAGACGCGTCACCGGACGCACCAGCGGCGTCGACGGCGGCGGAAGCGAGCAGGGACACACGGGGATGGTAATGCGGAACCACCGTCAGTCATGATGGGCACTGATCCCCACCACCCGACGACGGAGTTCCCATGCGCATCGGCATCCTCACCTCCGGAGGCGACTGCCCCGGCCTGAACGCGGTCATCCGCGCGATCGTCCTGAAGGGCATCGCCATCTACGGACACGACTTCGTCGGCTTCCGCGACGGGTGGCGCGGGGTGGTCGACGGCGACATCGTCCCGCTCGGCCGCAAGGACATCCAGGGCATCGCGAAGCAGGGCGGCACGATCCTCGGCACCAGCCGCACGAACCCGTTCGAAGGCCCCAACGGCGGGTTCGAGAACATCTCCGCGACCCTGCAGCGGCACGGGATCGACGCGATCGTGGCGATCGGCGGCGAGGGCACGCTGGCCGCTGCGAAGCGCCTGACCGACGCCGGCCTGAAGATCGTGGGCGTGCCGAAGACGGTCGACAACGACCTGGGCGCGACCGACTACACGTTCGGCTTCGACACCGCCGTCGCCATCGCGACCGAGGCCATGGACCGCCTGCGCACCACGGGCGAGTCGCACTCGCGCTGCATGGTCGCCGAGGTGATGGGCCGGCACGTGGGCTGGATCGCGCTGCACTCCGGCATGGCCGCAGGCGCGCACGCGATCCTCATCCCCGAGCAGAAGACGAGCATGGAACAGATCGCGAAGTGGGTGCGGGCCGCCTACGACCGCGGTCGCGCACCACTCGTGGTCGTGGCCGAGGGCTTCGTCCCCGACCACGAGGACACGGCGCACACGGAGCGCGGGCTCGACGCCTTCGGGCGCCCGCGGCTGGGTGGCATCGGCGAGCGCCTCGCGCCGCTCATCGAGGAGATGACGGGCATCGAGACGCGTGCCACGACCCTGGGGCACATCCAGCGCGGTGGCACGCCGACCGCGTACGACCGGGTGCTGTCGACCCGGCTCGGGCTGGCGGCGATCGACTCGGTCGTCGAGGAGCGTTGGGGCCGGATGGTGGCGCTGCGGGGCACCGAGATCGAGCACGTCTCGTTCGAGGAGGCGCTCGGGGAGCTCAAGACGGTGCCGCAGGCGCGGTTCGACGAGGCCGCCATCATGTTCGGCTGAGTGGGCTGTGCGGCTGGGGCGGCGGGGCTGTTTCGGGCGTACCTGGTCGGATCGGGCGTACCTCGTCGGTTCTTCTGCCCCGGTACGCCCGAATCCACCAGGCATCGCGCGCGTTCTGGGAAAGAACGGGCACGCCGACGAGCCCGCCGAGTCTGCGTCGGGTCAGATCGGGCGTACCTGGTCAGAACGGGCGTACCTGGTCGGTTCTTCTGCCCCGGTACGCCCGAATTCACCAGGCATCGCGCGCGTTCTGGGAAAGAACGGACACGCCGCCGAGCACGCCGACTCTGCGTCGGGTTAGATCGGGCGTACCTGGTCAGAACGGGCGTACCTGGTCAGATCGGGCGTACCTCGTCGGTTGTTCTGACCCAGTACGCCCGAATCCACCCGGCATCGCGCGCGCTCTGGGAAAGAACGGGCACGCCGAGGCGCCCGCCGAGTCTGCGCAGGGTCAGATCGGGCGTACCGGGTCGAATCGGGCGTACCTCGTCGGTTCTTCTGACCCAGTACGCCCGAATCCACCAGCCATCGCGCGCGTTCCGGGAAAGAACGGGCACGCCGACGAGCCCGCCGAGTCTGCGTCGGGTCAGATCGGGCGTACCTGGTCAGATCGGGCGTACCTGGTCGGTTGTTCTGCCCCGGTACGCCCGAATCCACCAGGCATCGCGCGCGTTCTGGGAAAGAACGGACCGAAGGCCGGGAGGCCCGGGGTAGCGTCCGGCGCATGACCCGCGCCGTCCTCGTGTCCAGTGCAGCCCCGCCCACCGTCACCGACGTCGACCTGCCGGATCCGGCCGAGGGCGAGGCCCTCGTCGACGTCACGTACTCGAGCGTCAACTACAAGGACGGCCTGGCCCTCGCGCGGAACCCCGGTGTCGCCCGGCTCGACCCACTGGTGCCGGGGATCGACGTCGTCGGCACGGTGTCGGGGCTCGGACCGGGCGTGCACGAGGTCGCGATCGGTGACCGTGTGGTGCTGAACGGCGCCGGCCTGGGTGAGACCCGGCACGGGGGCTGGGCAACGCAGGCCGTGGTGCCGTCGGGGTCGCTCGTCGTGCTGCCCGAGGCGATCGACGACTCGTTCGCGGCGGCCATCGGCACCGCGGGGTTCACGGCGATGCTCAGTGTGCTGGCGTTGGAGCGCTTCGTCGCGCCGGACGACGGGCCGGTGCTCGTGACCGGGGCATCCGGCGGGGTCGGCACCGTGGCGATCGCACTCCTCGCGGCCCGCGGGTACCGGGTCACGGCGTCGACCGGTCGCGCGGCCAACACGGACTCGCTCCGCCGACTCGGGGCCACCGAGGTGGTCGACCGCGGCACCCTGTCCGAGCTGGGCAAGCCGATGCAGCGTGCCGCCTGGGCCGGAGCGGTGGACAGCGTCGGCGGGGCCACGCTGGCGAACGTGCTGGCATCGACCCAGTGGGGTGGTGCCGTGACGGCGTGCGGGCTGGCGCAGGACTCCGCACTGCCGACGACCGTGCTGCCGTTCATCCTGCGGTCGGTGTCGCTGCTCGGGATCAACTCCGTCGACGCCCCGCTCGAGCTCCGTCGTCGGGCGTGGGACCGCCTGGCGACCGACCTCGACGCGGCGCTCCTGGCGGACGTCACCCGCACGGTGACGCCCGAGCAGGCCATCGCGGTGGGGGCCGAGGTCGTCGCGGGACGGGTGCACGGACGAACGGTCGTCGCCGTCACGGGCTGATCCGGCGTGCTTTCCGGGCGATTCATTTAGCAAACGTTTGCATATTGGCACGCTAGGATTTCGAGTGTCGATTTCGTCCTCGAGGAGATGACATGCCGGTCCCCAAGTCCACCGTGGAGAGCTCTCCCCGGAAGCTCCTGCGCGACGTCGTGTACGACAAGATGCTCGCGGCCCTCCGCGACGGCACACTGCAGCACGGCGAGCGCCTGAACGACGACGAGCTGGTCCAGTGGCTGGGTGTGAGTCGCACCCCGATCCGCGAGGCGATCGCGAAGCTCGTCGACATCGGCCTGGTCGAGATGGAGGCGAACCGGTACACCCGCGTCGCCACCCCGACCTTCGAGGACTGGGTCACCGCGACCCGCGCGACCGCCGGGTTCTTCGAGCTCAGCCTGCGCTGGGGTGTCCCCGAGTACAGCGACGAGGACGTCGAAGCCCTCACCGTTCTGCTCGACAAGGCCGACCGCATGCGCAAGGTGCGGGACTACGGCTTCAGCGGCGCCCTCAACGAGATCATCGAGTTCGCGGTCGAGCACTCCGGCAACCCCCTGGTGCAGAACGCCGCGGTCGGTGCCATGGAGCGGGTCCGCTTCACGCTCAACCCCACGCCGGCGTTCGAGCAGTACGGGTCCGAGGCGTTCTTCTCGATCCTGCGCGAAGCACTCACCGAGCGCGACGGCGAAGGCGCTGCCGAGGCCGGCCGCGCCCTCACTCGCAACTTCGAACAGCACATCGAGGCGGTCCGCGCCGACCGCGGCTGACCCGTGGTCGCCGGCGAGTGGGGTGACCCGTGGGCGTCGGTGAACGACGACGCCTACGCTGCCCTGCTCGCCCACGTCCGATCCGGTCCAGGGGACACCGTCGTGGTCGATGTCGACCACCTCGCAGCCACACAGGGGGCACCCCGGGCGCGACTGCGCGCGGCTGCAGCCCGACTGCATGACCTCGGACTGTTCACGCTCCGCAGCGACGGGTCCTGGGAGTACGACGGACTCTCCGACCAGGACATCGCGGACGGGTACGACCTCTGGGTCGCCCTGCTCGGTCCGGCGATGCGGGCGACGGTGCCGGTGCTGTCGGACGACCTCGTGCGGCGTCTGGACACCGCCGTCGCCCTCACACGGTCGCTCGCGGCGCTCCGGCAACCCGAGTACCGCGCGGCGTTCGCGACCACGGCCCAGTTCTGGTTCGAGCACTGCCCGAACGGCCTCGTCCGATCGTTGGGCGTCCAGGCGTTCGAACGGCTCCGGTGGGCGAGGTTCCCGAACCAACCCTGGACCGTCCCGCAGCTCGACGCCTGGCTGGCCGCGGTCGAACGTGTCGCCGAAGACCGCGGGCCCGACGCCGTGGACACGGCCATCGACGAGCTGTCCGCACTCTTCGAGGTGCAACGCCGCAACGCCGGGATCCCGCGGCCCTCCGGCCTCGCCGTGTCCACCTCCCGGCACCGTCGGTCGACGACGGAGCGGTCGCTCCTGCGGGACATCCGCACCGGTGCACTCCCCGTCGGCTCGACGCACGCGTTCCCGAGCCTGGTCGCGCGGACCGGCTCGCCTCCGGCCGAGGTCACCGACGCCTTGAGGAGCCTCGCCGACCTCGCCCTGGTCGAGGACGACCACGGGCTGGTGCGGATCGCCGAGCCGTCGCTCACCGCCTGGCGGGACGCGATGGAGCTGCTCGCGGGACTGTTCACGGCAGCTGCTCGCCGACTGCTCCCGGCGCTCGACGGTGACGCGCTCGAGGAGTTCCACGACCTCGTCGAGCGTGCCCGCACCGACGGTGAGGTCCGTGACCACCGCTACACGGACAGCGCCTTCGCCGTGAGCCGGTTCTTCGCCGAGCACTCGGGCAACCGGTGGGAACGAGGCGCCCTTCGCCTCGCGATCGGCCGGCTCGTGTACGCGCTGCCCGAGGCCCCCGCGTTCCGGCAGTGGGACGCCGGAGCGCTCTGGTCCGCCCTCGACGCAGCTGCGGGCAGCGGCGAACCGGTGGCCGCCCGGACGGCCGCCGACCTCTTCGTCGACGTCACACGGGCGCACGTGGACGACGTCACGGCGCGGTGGGGCACGATGGGGTCATGACCGACGCGCGCGACGACGTCCTGATCCACGCCACCGGGGTCCGCGTCACGCGCTCCGGCCGCGACCTGCTGCACGACGTCGACCTGACCGTCCGGCGCGGGGAGCACTGGGCGCTGCTCGGACCGAACGGCGCCGGCAAGTCCACGCTGCTGGCCGTCCTCGGCGCGACCGGACACCCCACCGCGGGCACGGTCGAGGTCCTCGGCCGCCGCCTCGGACGCGTCGACGTCCGCGAACTCCGGGAGCACATCGGCCACGTCGACCCCCGCCACCGGATGCTGTCGCCGCTCACGGTGCTCGAGACGGTGCTCACCGGACTGACCGGCACGACGGACCTCATGATGCGGTGGGAGCCTTCGGCCGAGCAGGTCGCGCTGGCCGAGCAGCACATCGCCGACGTCGGGCTCACCGCACGACGCGACGCCCGCTGGCCCGTGCTGTCGCAGGGTGAGCGAGGACGCGCCCTCATCGCCCGTGCCCTGATGTCCGAACCCCAGCTGCTGCTGCTCGACGAGCCGGCGACCGGGTTGGACGTCGCCGCACGGGAGCACCTGCTCGAGACCGTCGACGCGCTGCGGCACCGGCACCCCGAGCTGGGCAGCGTCATGGTGACCCACCACCTGGAGGACCTGCCGGCCTCGACATCGCACGCGATGCTGCTCCGCGACGGTGCCGTCGTGGCCCAGGGAACCTCGGACGAGGTCATCACGTCGTCGGCGGTGTCGCACGCGTTCGACTTCCCGCTCGCGATCCTGCGGTCGGAAGGGCGCTGGGCGGCACGCCGATCCGCCTGACGCGTGCTTGAATGGCCGTTCAGTGTCCGCGGCCCGTGTCGGGGAGGGACCCGGCACCGCACCACGGTGTCACGCCGCGGACCGTCACCAGGGGGAACCATGACGAACACGCCGCCGCCCTACCCGGGGTCCGAGCCGCAGCCGAACGACGGGCAGCCGAACGCCGGCCAGCCGAACGGCCAGCAGTACCCGCAGCAGCCCGCCGGTCAGCCCCAGCAGCAGCCCGCCGGCCAGCCATACGCGCAGCAGCCGCAGCAGCCCGCCGGCCAGCCGTACGCCCAGGCAGCCCCCGCCGGAGCCGCTCCGTACGCACCCCCGCCCAAGTCGTCGTCTTCCCGGGGCAAGCGCGTCCTGATCTCGGTGCTCGGCGTCGTGGTCGCCGTGGTGGTGGCGTTCCTCGTCCGCCAGGGCCTCAACGCGGCCTTCAGCGATTCCACGGAAGAGAAGGTCTCGAAGGCCGTCGAGCAGATCCGCGAGCAGAGCGACCTGCCGAAGCAGGTCGACTCCGTCACGACGTGGACCGGTATCGAGGCCGAGGGCGCCGCGATCCACTACGACTACACGGTGTCGTCGAACGTCGATCCGGCCTCGATCACCGAGGGGGCCATCCGCGACGCCGTCGGGCCGAACCTCTGCTCGAACAGCGAGACGAAGAAGCTCCTCGACGAGGACGTCGACATGCGGTACACCTACAAGTTTGAGGGCTCGTCGAAGACCGTCGACACGACCTTCACGAAGGCCGACTGCTCCTGAGCCCCGACGCCCGTCACGCGGGCGCGGCGGCAGCAGCCTCCGCGACCGTCACACGGTCGCGGCGGCAGCAGCCTTCGCGGCCGCGGGCAGGGCGTCGAGGATCCGTCCGACCGCGCGGTCGTCGTGTGCGGCCGTGACGAACCACGCCTCGAAGACGCTCGGCGGCAGGGTCACCCCGGCGTCGAGCATCGCGTGGAAGAACGGGGCGTAGCGGAACACGTCCTGCGCCCGCACGTCGTCGTAGTTCCGCGGTGCCTGCTCGGTGAACGCGAACGAGAACAGGTTGCCGGCGCGCTGCACGGTGTGGGCGACGCCCTCGGCCGACAGGGCCTCCGACGTGGCCGCGGAGATGACGGCAGCGGTGCGGTTGAGCGACTCGTACACGGACGGCATCGCGGCCCGCAGCGTGGCGATGCCGGCGGCGACGGCCAACGGGTTCCCCGACAGCGTGCCCGCCTGGTACACCGGCCCGAGCGGGGCGAGGAAGTCCATGACCTCGCGCCGACCGCCGAGTGCGGCGAGGGGCATGCCACCGCCGATGACCTTGCCGAACGTGATGAGGTCGGGCTTCCACCCGGCGCCGTCCGGCACGACCTTGGACGCCTCGAGTCCCCACCAGCCGGCAGCGCCGACGCGGAACCCGGTCAGGACCTCGTCGACGATGAGCAGTGCCCCGTGCGACCGGGTGATCTGCGCCAGTGCACGGTTGAAGCCGCGCTCCGGTGCCAGGACGCCCATGTTCGCGGCGGCGGACTCGACGATCACGGCGGCGATGCGCTCGGAGTGCTCGTCGAAGGCCCGGCGGACGGCGTCGAGGTCGTTGTACGGCAGCACGAGGGTCTGCGCGGCGGTCTCGGCGGTGATGCCCGCACTGCCCGGCAGGGCCAGGGTCGCGACGCCCGAGCCGGCCTCGGCCAGCAGGGAGTCCGAGTGCCCGTGGTAGTGCCCGGCGAACTTCACGAGCAGGTCGCGACCGGTGTAGCCACGGGCCAGCCGGATCGCGGTCATCGTGGCCTCGGTGCCGGTCGACACCATGCGGAGCTTCTCGATGGGGCCGTCGCCGTCCACCGACACCCGCTGCTTCACGAGTTCGGCCAGCTCGGTCTCCCCCGGGGTCGACGCCCCGAACGACAGTCCGCGAGCGGCGGCCTGCTGCACGGCCTCGACCGTGCCGGGGTGGGCGTGCCCGAGGATCGCGGGACCCCACGACGCGACGAGGTCGACGTACTCGCGACCCTCGGCGTCGGTGACGTAGGCGCCCTTGGCGGACACCAGGAACCGCGGGGTGCCGCCGACCGACCCGTAGGCGCGGACCGGGGAGTTCACGCCACCCGGGATCGCGTTCTTGGCACGGCCGAAGAGCTGGTCGTTCGTGGTCATTCGGGGGCCTTCCCGGTCGAGGCGATGCCGGCGACGTCCGCGGTGCTGCCCGAGGTGCGGAGGCCCGCTTCCTCGTTGAGCTTCCGCGCGATGTCGACGGCGAAGTAGGTCAGGATCGCGTCGGCACCGGCGCGCTTGATGCCGACGAGCGACTCCATCGCGGCGGCGTCGCGGTCGATCCACCCGTTCTGCGCTGCTGCGGTGATCATCGCGTACTCGCCGGAGATCTGGTACGCCCAGACCGGCACAGGTGAGGTCGCAGCGGTCTCGGCGAGCACGTCGAGGTAGCTCATCGCCGGCTTCACCATCACGATGTCGGCGCCCTCGTCGACGTCGAGCTCGACCTCGCGGAGCCCCTGCCGACCGTTCGCGGCGTCGATCTGGTACGTCCGGCGGTCGCCGACGAGTGACGACGACACGGCCTCGCGGAAGGGACCGTAGAACGCCGAGGCGTACTTGGCGGCGTAGGCGAGCAGCGCGGTGCCGCTGTGCCCGGCGCCGTCGAGGGCGTCACGTGCGGCGGCGATCTGGCCGTCCATCATGCCGCTCATGCAGACCAGCTCGGCACCGGCTTCGGCCTGTGCGACCGCCATGTCGCGGTAGCGCAGCAGGGTGGCGTCGTTGTCGACGGAGCCGTCGGCGGCGAGCACACCGCAGTGCCCGTGGTCGGTGAACTCGTCGAGGCACAGGTCGGACTGCACCACGAGGGCATCCCCCACCTCCTGCCGAGCGACGCGGATCGCCACGTTGAGGATCCCGTCCGGGTCGGTCGCACCGGAGCCGGTGGCGTCCTTCGTGGTCGGCACGCCGAACAGGTTCACGCCACCCACACCGACCGACGCGGCGTCGACGAGCGCGCGGCGGAACGAGTCGAGGGAGTGCTGCTGCACGCCCGGCATGCTCGAGATGTCCACGGCGTCGGTCGCGCCTTCGCGGATGAACATCGGCAGCACGAGCTCGGCGGGGTGGAGCCGGGTCTCGGCCACGAGTCGTCGCATCGCGGGGGTGGCGCGCAGCCGACGGGGGCGGACCTGGGGGAAGCGTCCAGTCACGGGTGACCTTCCTGGTGGGGGGTGGTTGGGTTCAGTGCCTCGACGACGGCGTCGAGCAGGGCTTCTGCGGACCGGGTGCGTCCGACGGCGTGCACGGGGAGTCCGGCCGCACGGGCGTCGGTCGCGGTCCCGGGGCCGATGCAGGCCACGATGGTGCGGGGGTCGAGCGGGGTCATCCGGCGGGCGATCTCGCGGGCGACGCTGCCGCTCGTCACGAGCACCGCAGCGGGCGCCGTCTCGAGGGTGATCGGCTCGTCGCCGGTCCCCACGGTACGGTACGCGACCACGTCGTCCACGTCGATGCCGCGGGCACGGAGGCCGTCGACGAGCGTGGGTGCCGCGATCTCGGAGCGGGGGAAGAGCACGGTGCCGTCGGTGTCCGGCAACTCCTGCACCAGGCCGGCTGCGGACGTCTCGTCCGGCACCAGGTCGACGACCCAGCCCGCAGCGCGCGCGGCACGGGCGGTCGGCTCGCCGACCGCGGCGACGCGCACCCCGGCCGGGAGGCCCGCCACGCGTTCCGACAGGACCGTCACGGCCGTCGCACTGGTCACCACGACCCACACGTAACCAGCCACAGGGGTTCTGTCACCGACAGAATTCGGCGATCCGTTCCTCCCGGCCGCCCCGGAGGTGACCAGGCGGCGGACCGCAGCATCGAGCGCGGAGGGGTCGGACGGCGGAGCGTCCGTGATGAGGGGGACGACGACGGGCGCGAGCCCTCGGGCCCTGGCCTCGGCGGCGACCCGGTCCCCCCACGCACCGCCACGCGGGACGAGGACGACCGGGGGTCGCGCCTCGTCCGTCGCGGTGGTGGAGGATTCCGTGGTGACCGCCTACTCGGCCGGCGTCGCGAGGCCGGGGCCCGCGGTGTACGGCCCGTCCGTGGTGTCCTCGGCGACGGTGGTCGCCAGGTCGGCGAGGTCAGCGGCGCCGTTCTCGAGCAGCTCGGTCGCCACACGGCCACCGACCGCGAGTGCTTCGTCGAGACGCTCCTGCGCCGAGCCGTCGAGCACCGCCGCGTGCGACGCGGTGCGGTACTCGGTGCCGTCGGGGCGGTAGACGGTCGCGGACACGAGCAGCAGCTCGGCGTCCACGACGGCCGTCGCACCGATCGGGGCGGAGCAGCCGGCCTCGAGCTTGGCGAGGACCTCGCGCTCGGCCGTCACCGTCAGGCGCGTGGGGGCGTGCTCGATCTTGCGGAGTGCGGCGAGCAGCCCACGGTCGGTCTCGTCCGAGCGGATCTCCACCGCGAGCGCGCCCTGTCCGGGAGCACTCGGCCAGAAGCCGAGGTCGAGCAGTTCTGTGGCGGCCGACAGGCGGTCGATGCGCCCGAGGCCGGCGGCGGCGAGCACCACGGCGTCGAGGTCGTCGTCCACCCGGCCGAGGCGGGTGTCGATGTTGCCGCGGATGTCGACCACGTCGAGGTCGGGGCGCTGCGCACGGAGCTGCGCGGCACGGCGGGGCGAACCGGTGCCGACCTTCGCACCCTCGGGGAGGGTGTCGACCGTGGCGCCGTTCCGGGCGACGAGGACGTCACGGGCGTCCGCACGCTTCGGCACGGCACCGATCGTCAGGCCCGGGTACGGCGCAGTCGGCAGGTCCTTGAGCGAGTGCACGAGCACGTCGACCTCGCCCGCGACCAGGGCTTCACGCAGGGCGCTGGCGAAGACACCGGTGCCGCCGAGCGAGGCCAGGGAGGCACGGTTCGTGTCGCCCTCGCTCGTGACGGTGACGAGTTCGACGGGCCGACCGGCCGCCTTCGCCAGGCGGTCGGCGACGTCCTGCGACTGCGCGACCGCGAGCCGACTGGCACGGGTGCCGAGCCGGATCGGGGTCGGGCCGTCGGGCCCGGTGGCGCTGGGGTCGTTCACGGTCGTGTCGGTCACGGAGCGACGCCTGCGGCGGCGGGCTTGAACCCCGCTCGCACGTTCTCGCAGCACCCCGGACGGCACACGTCGTACCAGGGGCCGATGTCGGTCATGTGCGGACGCTCGGCCTTCGGCGTGCCGTTGACCCGCTCGAGCACCAGGTCGACGAGACCGGACACGTAGGCCGGGTCGATGCCGGGGGTCTGCGTGCGGAGCGACCAGAAGCCGAGCTCGCCGGCGGTCTCGGTGGCTTCCTCGTCGAGGTCCCACATGACCTCCATGTGGTCGCTGACGAAGCCGAGCGGGACGATCAGCACGGCACGGGTCGGGCCGCCCTTGAGGTCCTCGTTCATGTAGTCGTTGATGTCGGGCTCGAGCCACGGCTGCGTCGGGGGGCCGGAGCGCGACTGGTAGACGAGCTTCCAGGCGGGCTTCGACGTGCCCTGCAGGTGGGCGTGCTCGGGCTGCTCGAGGAGCTCGGCCCAGGCCTGGTCGAGGACGACCTCGCCGACGGCCAGGTGCTGCGCCTCGTACGCGCCGTGCTCGTCGAACCCGCGGTAGTCGGGGCCCGAGCGGGCGGCGTCGGTCGAGGGGATGGAGTGCGTCGAGAAGAGCACCTGCAGCTCGGTCGCGACGTCGAGGCCCTCGTTCTCGGCGATCGCGCGGGCCATGCCGTCGCGGACGCCGTCGATGAACGGGCGGACGAAGCCCGGGTGGTCGAAGAACTGGCGGACCTTGTCGATCTGGATGGTGTCGATCAGACCGGTCTCGTTGAGCACGCGGGCGTAGTCCTCGCGGTACTGCCGGCAGCTCGAGAACGACGAGTACGCGCTCGTGGCGATGGCGACGAGCTTCGTGTAGCCCTTGTCCGCCGCCTCGGTGAACGCCTGCTCCAGGTAGGGCTCCCAGTTGCGGTTGCCCCAGAGGACCGGCATGTCGATGCCGCGCGACGCCAGCTCGGCCTCGAGCGCGGCCTTGAGCGCACGGTTCTGCGCGTTGATCGGGCTCACGCCGCCGAAGTGGCGGTAGTGGTGCGCCACTTCTTCCAGACGCTCGTCCGGGATCCCGCGGCCGCGGGTGACGTTGCGCAGGAAGGGGATGACGTCGTCCTGGCCCTCGGGGCCGCCGAAGCCGGCGAGCAGGATCGCGTCGTACGCGGTCGGGGTCTCGACGTGCTCGGGCCCGGACGCCGCCGCGGGGGTGGCGGCGAGGACCTGGCCGTTCGTGATCATGCTGGTGTCGGTCATGACAGCACCTCCGGGAGTTCGGCGGTCGTCACGCGACGACCCGTGAAGAAGGGGACCTCTTCGCGCACGTGCATGCGCGCTTCGGTGTAGCGGAGATCGCGCATCAGGTCGACGAGGTCGACGAGGTCCGGGCTCTCGAGCGGCAGGATCCACTCGTAGTCGCTCAGGGCGAAGGTCGCGATGGTGTTCGTGAGCACGCGGCGGTACTTCGCGCCGGCGATGCCGTGGTCGCGGAGCATCTTCGAGCGCTCCTCTTCCGGCAGCAGGTACCACTCGTAGGAGCGGACGAACGGGTACACCGTGATCCACGCCTCGGGGTCCTTGCCACGCAGGAACGCGGGGGTGTGCCGCTTGTTGAACTCGGCCTCGCGGTGCATGGCCATGACGTGCCAGACCGGCTCGGCGTCCTGGAACAGGCCGGTGCGACGGATCTCGCGCAGTACGGCCTGGATGGCCTGTGCGTCGTCGCCGTGCAGCCAGACCATGACGTCGGCATCGGCACGGAAGGCCGAGACGTCGTAGAAGCCGCGGATCGTGACCCCGCGCTCGGCGGCGCTGGCGATCACGGTGTCGAGTTCGGCCACGGCGTCGTCGCCGACGCGGTGGACCGGGCCGAGCGGCCGGCGGAACACTGCCCAGAGGGCGTAGGCCGTCAGCAGGTTCGGGTCGATCCCGGAGTCCGGGTGACCGGCCTCGGCGGGTTCCGTGTGGGGGTGGTCGTGCGCGGGCACGGGCCCGGTGTTCGTGGGCGCGTCGGAGCTCATGGATCCATTGTCCTATCGGTTGCCAGGGTGTTGGCCGCCCCGCATCCGGTGGACCGCGCTCGGGCGGTCTACCGCCGTCGGAGCACCAGCACGACGATACCCCCGACCACCGCTACGCCGGCTGCGAGACCGGCCAGGTAGGGCACCGGCTTCTCGTCGAGGCCGCGCTTGAACTTCGACCCCGCGATCCCGATCTGCTTCGGGACGTTGAGCTTGTCCTCGATCGCGTCGAGGGTGTCGAACAGCTGGGCGCGGGTCGCGGCGACGCGAGCAGCGAGATCGTCGTGCGGGTCGGTCACGGTTCCTCCGTCGGTGGTGCGGCTGTCGGGGCTGTCGGAGCTGTCGGTGCTCAGGAGCGGCCGTCGACGTCCGGCTTGCGGCTGCCGTACTGCGTCGGCGGGGTCGGCTTCTTGCCGAGGCCCTTGACCGCGTTGATGTCGTCCTTGACGCTGGCGATCGTGCGCTTCGGCGTGATCGGCAGGCCCTTCTTCAGGCGCTTCCAGCCGATCAGGCCGAGGATCGCGGCGATGATCAGCATCACCACGGCCACCACCAGTGCGGCCAGCCACGCCGGCATCACGGTCGCGAGGCCCATCACGGCTGCGGTCAGCAGGACGCCGATCGCGTAGAGCACGACGACGAGCGCCCCGACCAGCAGACCGGCTGCGAGACCGAAGATCTTCGCCTTCGCGAGCATCTCGGCCTTGAGCAGGTCGATCTCGCCCTTGACCAGGCCCTTGACGAGCTTCGGGACGTCGCCGACCAGGCCGAACAGCGAACGCGACTTGCGATCGCGGGTGTCGGTCATGAGGTGGTGGTGTCCTTCTTCTGGCCGACCTTGCGGACGGCCTTCTTGGTCGTCTCACCGATGAACTCGGCGACGTCCGGGGTCTTGTCGGCGATGAAGTCTTCGGCGACGTGCACGCCCTTCTGGACGCCGTTGCTGTTCCAGACCTTGCCGCTGACGGTCTTGATCTGCTCGTACCGCGCCCGTCCGGCTCGCGATCCCAGGACGTACCCGAGTGCGGCGCCGGCGACGAACAGGAGCTTTCCGCGCATGTGCGATTCCTCCGTGCATTGGTTGTGCGGTGGTCATGCACCGAACGGAATACGTCCGGCGGTCTCACCAACAGTAGCCCTCAGGGGCTGCGCGGTCCGCTCAGGAACCGAGGATCTCGTCGGCTGCCGTCCGAGCGGCGGCGATGATCCCCGCCAGGCCGCGTCCGGTCGAGGCCTCGCCGATCCCGACGACGCCCTCGGCCAGGCCGGCCGCGGTGAGGTCCGGTCCGTACCAACCGACGCGTGCGGCTCCGCTGACGCGGTCGGCCGTGACCGGCACACCGAGCAGTGTGGACGCGTCCTGCAGGGCTCGGCTGCCGACGGGGTCGGTCGGGTCGACCGGGAGGCTCGTGGCGACGCCCGCAGGGTCCGTCGCGGTGGCTGCGTAGCTGAGCCGCAGGACGTGGCGTCCGTCCGCCACGTCGGCCAGCCACGGCCACTTCACCGTTGCGTGCGTGAGGGCCTTCGCCGACACGGCCTGCGCGTCCGGGTGCACGAGCATCCCGGTGCCTCGCGGAGCGGCGTCGAGCTCGGGCTGGTCGACGACGAGCGTGACGAGCTGGATGCCCGTCCGGTCGGGGGCAGCGGCACGCTCCGGGTCGGCGACGGAGGACAGGGTGTGCTGGGCCGGCAGCCGTTCGGTCGTGCCGTCGGCGCCGACGATCTCGACCGCGTGCGCCTCGATGCGGGTCGCCCGGGTGTGCAGCCGGACGTCCACCCCGTAGGTCGCCAGGTCGGCGACGAGCTCGTCCACCAGGCGCACCGTCCCACCGCGGATCCCCTGCACCGGGGTGCCGGCGGCCGCGCGTGCCCGCAGCGACAGGACGGCGCGGGCGAGCGAGCCTTCGCGCAGCAGTGCGGCGCGCAGGCCCGGGGCCACCCGGTCGGGGTCGAGCTGGTCGGGGTGGGTGGAGTGCACGCCACCGGCGATCGGCACCACGAGGTCGTCGAGCACCCGCTCCCCCATGCGCCGGCGGACGAGTTCGCCGAGCGAAGAGGCCTTGGCACCCACCGGTGCCGGCAGCAGCGAGTCCATCTGGGCGCGCAGGCCGCCCTTCTGCCCGACCACGGCCAGCACGTCCGCGGCCATCGGGGTGCTCGGGATGCCGAGGAGCCCGGTCGCCGGGATCGGGGAGGTCCGGCCGTCGCGGGTCATCAGCCAGGCGCCGCGGGGGTCGGGGGCGACGACGTCGTTGCCGAGCCCGAGCTCGATCGCCAGGCGGCCGACGGCGTCCGTGCGGGTGGCGAACGAGTCGGCCGCCATGTCGAGGTCGATCCCGCCGACGGTGTGCCGACGGATCATGCCCCCGAGCGCACCCGAGGACTCGACGAGCACCACGTGGGCGCCGCCCTTGGCGAGGTCACGGGCGGTGACAAGCCCGGCGACCCCGCCGCCGACCACGACGACGTCGGTCACGCGCCGGCTCCGTCGTGCGCTGCACCGTCGTCCGAGCGGCCGTCGCCGAGCGAGTGGACCAGCTCGACCACGCGGGTCAGGACGTCTGGATCGGTCTCGGGCGGGACCCCGTGGCCGAGGTTCACGACGTGGGCCCGTGCGGCGCCACCCCGACGGACGACGTCGCGGACGTGCGCTTCGAGGACGTCCCACGGCGCCGAGAGCATCGCCGGGTCGATGTTGCCCTGCACGCTGACGCCGGTGCCGACGCGCTGGACCGCCTGGTCGAGCGGCAGGCGCCAGTCGACCCCGACCGCGTCGACGCCCACGGTGTCCGTGCCGAAGGTCGTCATGTCGGCCAGGACCTCGCCGCTGCCGACGCCGAAGTGGATGCGCGGCACCCCGAGCTCGGCGACGTGCGACATCGCCTGCGCGGAGTGCGGTGCGACGGACCGGACGTAGTCGGCGCGGGAGAGCGACCCGACCCACGAGTCGAAGAGCTGCACGGCCGAGGCCCCGGCGAGCACCTGTGCCCGGAGGAACATCCCGGACACCTCGGCGGCCCAGGCGAGCAGCCGCGACCAGGTCTCGGGGTCGGCGTGCATGAGCGTGCGGGCGCGGATGTGGTCCTTCGACGGGCCGCCCTCGACCAGGTAGGCGGCGAGGGTGAACGGCGCCCCCGCGAAGCCGATCAGCGGGGTGTCGCCGAGCTGCTCGACCGTGCGTCGGACGGCCTGCTCGATCGGGGCGAGGGCCGCGGGGTCGAGCTGCTCCAGGGCGTCGACGTCGGCGGGGGTGCGGATCGGCGACGAGAGCACCGGGCCACGACCGGGGACGATCTCGACGTCCACACCGGCGAGCTTGATCGGCACGACGATGTCGCTGAAGAAGATGCCCGCGTCGACCCCGTGCCGGCGCACCGGCTGCAGGGTGATCTCCGACGCCATCTCCGGGTCGAGGCACGCGTCGAGCATGGCTGTGCCGATCCGAAGCTCCCGGTACTCCGGAAGGGACCGTCCGGCCTGCCGCATGAACCACACCGGGAGCGTCTCCGGACGGTCACCCCGCAGGGCCCGCACCAGGCGGGAACCACTCGTCCGCCCTGATGCCAGGGGGTGGGAGTCGGGGAGGGATGTGGTCGTCGCTTCGGTCACCGGATGATTCTCCCATCGAGCGCGTTACCATTGACTACGTGCTCATCTGTCTCACGGCGTCGCATCGCAACGCCAGCTTCGATCTCCTGGAGCGACTGAGCATCGGTGCACCCGCGGCAGCCAGCCGACTCGTCACGGATGCCGGCGTCCTGGACGGTGCAGTGGTCCTCGCGACCTGCAACCGCTTCGAGGCGTACCTCGACATCGCGGGCGACGAGAGCGACTCCGCCGTCTCCGCCACCGTGCAGGCCGTGGCCGCCGCAAGCGACCTGGACGCCACCGAGGTCCTGGACTCCGTCAACGTGCTGGACGGCAAGGACGTCGTGCAGCACCTGTTCGCCGTGTCGAGCGGACTCGAGTCCGTCGTCGTCGGCGAGACCGAGATCTCCGGCCAGGTCCGTCGCTCGCTCGAGGACGCCCGGTCGAACGGCACCACCACCTCGGACCTCGAGCGCCTGTTCCAAGAGGCCGCGCACACCTCGCGCGGCGTCAAGACCCGCACCCGCATCGGTGCCGCCGGCCGGTCGCTCGTGCGCCTCGGCCTCGAACTCGCCTCGTCGCGGGTCACCGACTGGGCCCGCACCCGCGTGCTGCTCGTCGGCACCGGCAGCTACGCGGCCACCACCATCGCCGCCCTGCGTGACCGTGGCGCCACGAACATCCAGGTGTTCTCGCCCTCGGGCCGGGCGCCCTGGTTCGCCGCCAAGCACGACCTCGTCGCCGCCCGTGACCTGCGCCAGGCCATCGGCGAGAGCGACGTCCTGATCACCTGCACCTCGAGCGAGGTCCCGGTCGTCGCGCCGGCCGACCTCGACGACGGGGTCCGCCGCATCGTCATCGACCTCGGGCTCCCCCGCAACGTCGACCCCGCTGCCGCCGGCGTCGACGGCGTCGAACTGCTCGACCTCGAGACGATCAGCATCCACGCCCCGATCTCCGAGCTGAACGCCGAGTCCGAGGCCCGCGCGATGGTCGACGACGCCGTGTCACGGTTCCGCGCGCAGGCGATGGAGCAGTCGACGACCCCGGCGCTCGTGGCGTTCCGCAAGCACGTGTTCGACATCCTCGACGACGAGATCGAGCGGGCCAAGCGCCGCGCGGACGCCGACGGCGAGTCCGTCGAGCACACCGAGCGGGCGCTCCGGCACCTGGTCGGCGTCCTGCTGCACCGTCCCTCGGTCCGCGCTCGTGAGCTCGGTCGCGCCGGTCGCGGCGAGGAGTTCGTCGGGGCGATCGACTCCCTGTACGGCGTCCGGCCGGAGGCCGAGCCCGAGCTGCCGTCGCCCGTCGTCCCGCTGGCCGACCGCACGGCACTGGACCCGACCGCCTCGGATCGCGACGACCAGGCGGACGCGAGCTGAGCCTCCAGACAGGCTCGCAACCACCCACGCTGCGCGTGAGTGCGCTGCTGCTGGTGCGTGACCGACGCGTCCTGATGGTGCGCGCCCGGGCGCGCGACGTGCTCTACCTGCCCGGCGGCAAGGCGGAGCCGCACGAGACCGACGTCGAGGCCGCCGTGCGCGAGGCGTACGAGGAGACCGGCCTGCGGCTCACCGCCGACGACGTCGACCCGTTCGGCGTCGTGCTCGAGCCCGCCCACGGGCAGGCTCCGGGGACGATGGTCGCGATGACGCTGTTCCTGGTCCGGCCGGGAGGCCCGCTGGACTCCGCCACGCCCGTCGCCTCCGCCGAGGTGGACGAGGTCGAGTGGGTCACCTCCGTGGACGCGGACCGCTGCCCGCCCGCGGGCGTGGAGACGCTCCGCCGCCTGGTGGCGGCGGAGCTCATCGACTGACCGTCAGGCGCAGAGCGACGACGCAGAGGAGCCCATACTCAAGGATGAGTACTCATCCTTGAGTATGGGCTTGCATCGGCTCGGGTTCGTCAGGCCTTGTCGGTGTCGGTGTACTCCCCGACCTCGCCGTTCTGGGCCGGCTCGGCCTCGCCGGGAATGTCCGAGTCGACGTACTCGCCGTCGGGTCCGGTTCCGGTCGGACGCGTCTCGCCCGGGATGTCGCTCGAGACGAACTCGCCGACGGGCTCCGTCGACTCGACGTGCTCCTCGCCCGGGATCTCGCTGTCCGTAAAGGCTCCGGCGCGGGGTTCGACCCCGTCCGCGCGACCCTCGTCGCCTCGTGCCTGTTCGTGCTTGCCCGTCATGTCCGACCTCCGCTGCTCGGGTTGCTTGCCTCGGAGTGTGCCCGTGGTCCCTGGACGCCGACCGAACCGGATGCGGCGTTCGGTGGTTGCCTGTGCACCATGCAACGCAGCAGCCGATCGAAGTTCCTGCTCGTCGTGACCGGGCTCGTCGCCGTCGGGACACTGGCGGGGTGCGCCTCGGACGGGCAGCCCGCCGCCACCGAGACCGTCACGGCACCCGCGCCGTCGCCGTCCGCGTCGGCGTCCACGCCGCAGTCGTCCGAGGAGTCCGCCTCGGCGGCACCGTCGTCCGGGTCCGGTTCTGGGCCGTCCACCGGTTCGTCTTCCGGCGACCGGTGCGCGGTGTCGTCGCTCGCCGGACGCATCGAGGCCGGCAGCGGTGGTGCCGCCGGCAGCGTCATCGTGCACCTGGTGCTCGAGAACACCGGGTCGACGACCTGCACCGTGCAGGGGTGGCCCGGCGTCTCGTTCGTCGGGGGTGGCACCGGCAAGCAGATCGGAGCGGCGGCCGTCGCGGAGAAGAGTTCCCCGCACCCGACCGTCACACTCGCTCCCGGCAAGACCGCCGTCGCACCGCTGAAGATCGTCCGGGCCGAGAACTACTCGGCGGGCGACTGCTCGCCCAAGACCCCGGACGGCTTCCGCGTGTACCCGCCCGGGTCGAAGCAGTCCCTGTTCGTGAAGGACACGGACTACCAGGCGTGTGCGTCGGCTGATGCCTCGCTGCTGTCCGTGCAGGCGTTCGTACCGGAGGGGCAGGCGACCTCGTAGCGGTGAGCCGGGCGGTCTCGGCGGGTCCCGAGCACGGGCTGCTGCCGCCACGGACGGACCCGTCCCGCTGCGATCTCAGCGGGACGGCTTCTTCGGTCTTGACGTGCTGACCGACTAGCTGACCGGCACCGGGATGGCCCCGGTCCCCCGGTCGTGCTCGGGAGCCCGGTCGAGTCCGTGGCCCTCGGTGTCCAGGTTCGGGATGACCTTCTGCATCCACTTCGGCATCCACCAGGCTGCTTCCCCGCAGAGTGTGAGGAGCGCCGGCATGATCATCATCCGCACCAGGAAGGCGTCTGCGAGGACCCCGACGAGCAGCCCGACGGCGATCGAGGCAGCGACGGCCATCTCGCTCGTGGCGAAGCCGGCGAAGACGACGGCCATGATCGTGGCTGCTGCGACGAGGACGGTGCCGGACTTGGTGAACCCGGAGAACACGGCGTCCTTCGGGCTGAGCCCGCGGGAGTGTTCTTCCTTCATCCGGGACACGAGGAACACCTGGTAGTCCATCGCCAGCCCGAACAGGACCCCGACCAGGATGATCGGCAGCAGGCTCAACATCGGGTCGCCCTGGGGTGCGGCGATGAGCGGGTCGAGCCAGCCCCACTGGAAGATCGCGACCGATGCGCCGAACGCCGCCCCGACGGAGAACAGGTACCCGAGGGTGGCGAACAGGGGCACGAGCAGGGATCGGAACATCACGATCAGGAGCAGGAACGACAGCGCGACGATCACGATGATGTAGGTGATCAGTGCCCGGTTCATCTGCGCGGTGTCGTCGAGCCCGATCGCGGTCTCGCCGGTCACCTCGACGCGCACGCCGCTGATCGCCGTGGTCTCGTCGCGGATGTCCGTGACGAGCTGCTTCGTGCTCTCGGCGATCGGACCGCCGGTCGGGATGACGGTGAGGAGTGCGGCGTCGTCGGTCTTCGTGACCTGGCCGGGGACGACGGCTTCGACGTGGTCGAGGCCCGTGATCTCGTCCTCGACCGCGGTGAGGTTGCTGGTGACGTCGTCACCCTGCACGAGCACGAGCAGCGGGGACTGGATGCCGCCGAACTCGTCGACGATCAGGTCGTAGGCCTTCCGCTCCGACGACGTCGGGTCGGAGCCACCGGGGATGTTGGAGGCCGTCTTCATGTCGAGGACCGGTGCGGCGACGAGCCCGAGGACGACGACGGCGCCGAAGAGTGCGAGCCACGGGCGCCCCGTGACGAACCTGGCCCACCCGCGGAGGAAGTTCTTGCGGTTCGCGGGACGCTGCGGGATCGGCTGGCCGGCGGCGAGGAGTTCCCGGTGCTTCCGGGGCAGGGCGCGCAATCCGAGGGTCCCCAGGATGACGGGGAGCAGCGTGAGGGCCATCAGCACCGCGATCAGGACGCTGAACGCTCCGGCGAAGCCCATCACGGTGATGACCTCGTTGCCGGTCACGACGAGACCCACGAGGGCGATGATGACCGTGAGGCCCGCGAACACGACTGCGGTGCCCGCGGTGCCGGTGGCCCGGGCGACCGCGTCGACGACGCTGCGTCCCTCGCGGAGCTCCGAGCGGAACCGGGTGAGGATGAACAGCGTGTAGTCGATCCCGACCGCGAGGCCGAGCATGGTCGCGAGCGTCAGGGTGGTCCCCTGGATCGGGTTGATCGCGGAGTACGCGAGGACACCGACCGTCCCCACGGCGACCCCGGAGATCGCGACGAGCATGTTCGCTCCGGCGGCCAGGAGCGAACCGAACGTCAGGAACAGCACCAGGAACGCGACCAGGATCCCGATGACCTCGCCGGGACCGAAGGTGGCGTAGGTGTCGCCGAACAGGTGTCCGCCGACCTCGGCGTGGAAGGCAGCACGGTGGTCGGCTGCGAAGTCCAGGACGGTGTCGTACGTCTTCTCCTGGTTCGCCTCGGTGACGCCGGAGAAGGTCAGCGTGGAGATGACCGTGGTGCCGTCCTTCGAGACCATCGGGTTCCGCTGGGCGAACGGGTCCGAGACCCTCTGCACGTGCGGAAGGCGCTTCGCGTCGGCGAGGACTGCCTGCACCTCGGCGGCGGTGGCCTGGTCGGTCACCTTCGCGCCGTCTCGCGCCTGGAGGACGAGCTGCAGCGTCTTCGCGTCGCCCGACGACGAGGAACCGAGGTCGAACTTCTCGTTGACGACGGTGAGCGCCTTCGCGGCGGCGGTCTTGTTGCCGGCCGAGCCGGTGGCACTGGTGTCCATGCCGGCGGCGGTGACCGCGGTGAGGCCCGCGAAGAGCACCAACCAGACGGCGACGATGATGAGCCGGTGCCGGGCGCTGAAGCGTCCGATCGCGGCGAGGACCTTGGGCATGATGCTCCCGGAGAGAAGAAGAGGAAGCCACGCGGAGACCGTCGCGGCGGGTACTCCTCAATGCTCCGAGCAACGCTTCGTCCGGCCGTCGTCCCGTCGGAGCGACGGACCTACTGCGTCCGCAGTAGGTCCGGGTCAGTCGACGAGTCCGGCGCGGTAGGCGAGGGACACCAGCTGCGCACGATCACGGACGCCGAGCTTCGCCATCGCGCGGTTGGCGTGGGTCTTCACGGTGTAGGGCGAGACGAACATCTCCCGGCCGATCCGGTCGTTGTCGCCACCGCGGGCGATCGCCACCACCACGTCGTGTTCACGCGGGGTCAGCGCTCGGAGACGTTCCTGCGCATCGGTGTCGATGACGCGGTCGGACTGGGAGCTGACCTGCGCGATGACCGCGGCCTGCGCAGCCGCGGAGAGTGCTCCACCACCGAGGACGACCTCGTTGATGCCCGCCACGAGCTCGCGGGGTCCGACGGTCTTGCCGAGGAAGCCGTTCGCGCCGGCCCGGAGCGCCGAGACCACGATCTCGTCCTGCTCGAACGTCGTCAGGATGACGATGCGGAGCTGCTCGGCGGAGAACCGATCACGGAGGCGGCGTGTGGTCTCGACGCCGTCGATCCCCGGCATCCGCACGTCCAACAGGACGACGTCGACCGTCGTCGTCTCGAGGAACCGCAGGGCCTCGAAGCCGTCGCCGGCCTCGCCGACGACGGTGAGGTCGTCGTGCGCCTCGAGGATGGTGCGGAGCCCGACGCGGATCATCGCCTGGTCGTCGACCAGCAGGATCGTCGTCACGACAGCTTCCTTCCGTCCAGCGCCAGCACGGCGTGCACGACGAACCGATCGGTTCGCTCGTCGACGTCCAGTGTCCCGCCTGCGGCCCCGACGCGTTCGCGCATGCCCACGAGCCCGAACCCCGAACCCTGCGTCTGCTTGGTCCGCGGCGCGCGTGGGTTGTCGGAGACCACGTGGAGTCGACCCTGCTCGGCGCGGACGGTGATCGTGACCGGGCCGGTCCCGTACCGGTGTGCGTTGGTCAGGGCCTCCTGCACGACGCGGTAGACGGTGACCTCGACCACGGGGGCGACCGGTTCGTCCGGCAGCTCGACGTCAGCCACGACGTCGAGCCCGATCGACGTGAACGACGACACCAACGCGGGCAGCGAGCCCAGCCCGGCGACCGTCTGGTCCGGAGCGGCATCCCGTGACCGGAGGAGCTCGAGGATCTGCTGCGTCTCGGCGGTGACCATCCGCAACGCCTCTCGCGCGTCGCCTGCTGCGCGTGCTGCCGTCACCGGGTCGCGGTCGACGGTGACCTCGACCGCCCCGAGGTGCATGCTGGCCACCGCGATCTGGTGACCGACGACGTCGTGCAGGTCGCGGGCGATGCGGAGTCGCTCGGCGTCCACGCGTCGGCGCGCTTCGAGGTCCCGTGACGCGATCGCCTCGCGGGCTTGCTCCCGCAGGGCCGACCAGTACCGGAGCTGTGCCCAGACCGCGGCCCCCGTGGCGCCGGCCGCCGCACACGCCGCGACCGCCGCCAACGCGTCCGTACTGACCAGCCCCGCGCCGGACTCCACCGCGACCACGAGGTAGAGCGGCAGCGCGGTCGCGACGACCATGCGGAACGGGGCCGCACCGCGGAGGGTGACGGAGAACAGCGCGAACACCACGATCGTCCACCCCACGATCGGGTCCCACCCCTGCACCGCTGCCACCGCACAGCCGACCACGGTGAGCAGCACCCCCGGCCACGGGTACCGACGAGCCACGGCAACACCGGCGATGCCGAGCAGCACACCGACCAACGGGAAGACCCCGGCACCCGCGACGAGGACTCGGACGATCTCCACCGCCGCACCGGCCACGGCGAGGCCCGCGGCCAGCTCGGGCAGGAGCGCCGGCGACCGGAGCCACCACGGGTTCGGTGGCAGCACGAGATCACCGTCGTTCGTCATCCCCCGAGTCTCCTGCTTCCACCTCACCGACACGTACTGCGGACGCAGTAGGTTCGACGATCCGCGACGACGACGAGGCGCCGCGTCCCGATCCGGAGGATTGGCACCAATCCCACCGGAAGGCACCCCATGACGATCATCACCGCTCCCCGTTCCGCACCGACGACGCGACGGCACTCCCTCACCCGCGCACCGCAGCTCACCGCGTGGGCCGCCCTGATGGGTGTCTCCGAGGTCGTCCGCTTCGCCGGGTTCATGACCCTGCTCATCGCGATGGGCGTCGAAGCCGGCGCCCGACGCGTGATCGACCACGAGGAGGCATGAGCGTGCGTCCCATCCGCCCCGAGGACATCACGCTCCCCGACACCCGATCGATCGACATCACCGCGTCCATGCGCGAGGCCGAGTCCGGCGGAGCGGACTCCGCCGATCGCTGACGGTCGCCCCGGTGCGATCCCGAGGCCGCATCACGCGTCCGGCTCGGGCACGATGGGCACCGTGACCACCACGATCAGCGACGAACGACCGGGCACCGATGAGCTGGTGGCGCTGTACGACGCCGTCGGGTGGACCGCGTACACGCAGGACCCCGCAGCCCTGACCGCGGCGATCGCCGGCTCCCACACCGTGCTGACGGCCCGCGACGACGACGGGCACCTGCTCGGCCTGGTCCGCACGGTCTCCGACGGGGTGACGATCGTGTACGTGCAGGACGTGCTCGTCCTGCCGTCCGCGCACCGGTCCGGCATCGGTGGTGCACTGCTCGACGCGGTCCTGCAGCGGGACGCCGGCGTTCGCCAGACGGTCCTGCTCACCGACGACGAGCCGGGGCAGCGAGCGTTCTACGAGTCACGAGGCTTCGTGGAGGCCCACGACGTCGAACCGCACCCGCTGCGTTCCTTCGTGCTCCTGCGCTGAGCGCGGATGGGTCTCGCGACCGATTCCACGCGCCAGCAGGGCGTTCCTAGACTCGGACGCATGGGGGCTCGCGCACGGACACGTTCAGCGGCAGCCCTCGCAACCGCGCTCGGCGTCGTGCTCGCCCTCGCCGCGTGCACGTCGCCACCGCCGCCGGCTGGGTCGGAATCGGCACTCGCGAAGCTCATCACCCGGATCGAGCGGTTGCCCGGGGTCGACACGGCCGAGGGCGAGATCCGTCAGGTCGACGCGAAGGACGACCCGCAGAACTGGATCACCTCGCTCGAGGTGCAGGCCGACACGACGGACCTCGCCGTCGCCGAACGGATCCGGCACACGGCAGCGCGGGGCGTCACCGGCACGACGCTGTCGGTGACCGTGGACGTGCCCCGCGGCCGGGCGTCGGCGCCGGTCGCAGTCGACCCGATGGACCCCGACGTCGTCGACTTGGCCGGACGGCTGCGCACGGAGCCCTTCGTGCACCGGCTGTCGGCGGCCCCGTCACGTTCCACGATCTGGCTCGTGCCGGGCGTCAGCTTCACCGACGCCGTCGCGCAGGCCCGTCCGATCGTCGTTGGCCACCCGGCCTCGCTGGACCGTGGTGACGTTTCGGTGGGGATCACGGCGACGCACCCCGGGCGAGCACTCCTGCGCACGATCGACGGGTTCGACCGCGACGGTGACCACGACGTCGAGGGCCTGTACTACTCACCGGGCACGACCTACGCCGACGCTGCGCAGGCACCCGCAGACGAGCACGGAGCGGCTCCCGAGCCCGAACGGCCTTCCCTGTCGATCTACGGCGACAGAACCGGTGCCGTCGCCGACGTCCTCGTCCGGACGAAGGACGAAGCCGCCGACGCACACCGCGCTCCGCGCACCGCGTTCTCCGTCGGCATCGACGGGACGAGTGGCTGGCTCGGACTCCCCCTCGACGCCGAGAAGCCGCAGGACGCCACTGCCCCGGGCACCCCGACGTCGGGCCCGTCGCCGACCCCGTGGGTGCCCGCCGACGTCAGCGACCGGGCCGCGACGCTCCGGGCGTTCCTCGAGCGCTCGGCCGAGGCCGCCGGAGTCCCGGCGACCGTGACCACGGGCACCGAACAGTGCGCGCCGCCCGGATCGACCTGGTCACCCGATGCGACCGGCACCCGCGCGACGGCGTTCAGCATCGTGCCCGTGTTCCAGATCGTCGACGACGCGCAGGAGCCGTTCGACGCCGTGACCGCGCTGTGGACGTCGGAGGGCCTCGAGGTCAGCGGCCGGGCGATGGGGCGGGACTACTGGTCGACGTCAACGGATGCGGACCCCGCCACGGCGAGCATCCGCGGCACCGTCGACGGGCTGAGCCTGAGCGCCGAGTCGGTCTGCGTCCCCCGGTCCTGACACGGAGACACCGCACCCGCCACGAACAGCATCGAACGCCGTCAGCGCCGCGCAGGCGCGTGCACCGCCTCGAGCACCTCGGTCCCCATGGTCCGCAGCGCCTCGACCACGGCCAACCGCCGCTGCAACGAAGCATCGTCGAACGTGACGGTCACGGCGTAGCTGACCGACGACCCGGGCCCCCGCAGGATCCCCGCCTCCGCCCGCACGCCCGTGCTCGACCCGGTGACCGCGACGACCTGCAGCCCGTGGTCGAGCGCACGGTGTGCCAGGGGGTCGAGCCCGAAGGACCCGGCGACCAGGTTCAGGTCACTCGCCAGGGACAACCAGCCGAGCACCCGGTTCGACACCGCCTCGTCGACGACCTCGCCGAGCGCCAGTCCGCGCATCACCCACGACAGCTCTCCGGTCGGTGCGACGGAGGCGTCGGGGGCGTCGTCCGGGCCGCGGCGGTCCCGCACCCGGTCGATCAACGCGGTGCGCTCGATCCCCAGGGACTCCGCGCGCTCCCGGACGGCGTCGATGCCGACGGTCGACAGCAAAGCGTTCATGGCCCAGGCGTCGGCGGTCGCCCCGACCAGGGTCGCCAGGTCGGGCACCTGCATCGTGGGCTCCTGCAGGAACTGCCACAGGCCGGCACCGGTCGCGGTGTCGCGCGCCATGCGCTGCAGGCGGTCGCCGTGCAGGCGGCCGTCCTCGAGCTGGGCGGCGACCTCGATGAGCAGCAGCACACGGCCCAGGCTCGCGACCGGCTGCACCAGGGTGTCGTCGATCGCGAGCAGGGCCTTGCCGCTCGAGGTGTCGATCACCGAGGCACTGACCCCGGCGCCCTCGAGCGCGAGGGCGCCGAGGGCCTCGGTGGTGGCGGTGAAGCGGTCGTCGGCCCGGCCGCTGTGCCGCCCACGACCGCGGCCGCCACCTGCTGGGCGGTCGTCCGGTCGCCGGCGGCGCGATGACCGGGCCGCGTCCGGCTCCGTCATCACCAGATCGCGACGCGCTCGGCGGGGTCGAGGTACATCGCGTCCTGCTCGGTCACGCCGAAGGTGTCGTACCAGACGTCGATGTTCCGCACGACCTGGTTGCAGCGGAACTCGTTGGGCGAGTGCGGGTCGATGCTCAGCAGACGAGCCGCCTCTTCCGGGCGGATCGCCATGCGCCAGGCCTGGGCCCAGCTCAGGAAGAAACGCTCGGCACCGGTGAGTCCGTCGATGACCGGGGGCTCCTGGCCGTCGAGGGACAGCAGGTACGCCTTCCACGCGATCGACAGGCCACCGAGGTCACCGATGTTCTCGCCGATCGTCAGGGCACCGTTCACGTGGCTGTCGGGCACCTCGGTCGGCACCAGGGAGTCGTACTGGGCGATGAGGGCCTTCGTGCGCTCCTCGAACGCCGCGCGGTCGGCCTCGGTCCACCAGTTCTCGAGCTTGCCGTCGCCGTCGTACTGCGACCCCTGGTCGTCGAAGCCGTGGCCGATCTCGTGCCCGATGACGGCACCGATCGCGCCGTAGTTCGCGGCGGCGTCGCGGTCTGCGTCGAAGAACGGGAACTGCAGGATCGCGGCCGGGAACACGATCTCGTTGAAGCCGGGGTTGTAGTACGCGTTGATCGTCTGCGGGGTCATGAACCACTCGTCGCGGTCGATCGGCTTGCCGATCTTGCCGAGCTCGCGGTCGACCTGGAACGAGGCGACCGCGCGGACGTTCGCGACCAGGTCGTCGGAGAGGACGGGCAGCGCCGAGTAGTCGCGCCACTTCACCGGGTAGCCGATCTTCGGCGTGAACTTGTCGAGCTTGTCGAGGGCACGGGCACGGGTCTCGTCGGTCATCCAGTCGAGCGCCGTGATGCTCTGCCGGTACGCCTCGACCAGGTTGGCGACGAGGTCGTCCATCTTGGCCTTCGAGGTCTCGTCGAAGTGCTCCTGCACGTAGATGCGGCCGACGGCCTCGCCCATCGCGCCCTCGACCAGCGAGACGCCGCGCTTCCAGCGGTCGCGCTGCTTGGGCGCGCCGGTGAGTGCGGTGCCGTAGAACGAGAAGTTCGTGGCCGAGAACGCGCTCGTCAGGTACGCCGCGGACCCACGGATGACCTGCCAGCGCAGCCAGTCCTTCCAGACCTCGAGCGGCTGGTCGTTCAGCAGGTCGGCCAGGCCGGTGATGAACGAGGGCTCGCGCACCACGACGGTCTCGAAGGCGCCGGCCGGGGCGTCGATGGCCTGCCACCAGGTCTGCAGGTCGACGCCCTTCGCGAGCGCGGCGACCTCGGCCCAGGGCAGCTTGTTGTAGGTCTTCTGGCTGTCGCGGGTCGTGACGTTGTCCCAGTGCTGGGCGGCGAGCGCCGTCTCGAGTGCGATGACGTGCTCGGTGCGGGCACCGCCGTCGTCGAGGCCGGCGAGCGGGAACATCGCCGCGACGAACTCGCGGTACTTCTCGCGGATGTCGGCGAAGCGCTCTTCGCGGTAGTAGGACTCGTCGGGCAGCCCGAGGCCGGACTGCTCCAGGAACACGACGTAGGACTCGGGGTCGCCCGGGTCGTTGTCGACGAAGAGCTGCAGGAAGCTCGGCAGGCCGATGCGCTCGAAGCGGCCGACGGCGGCGATGACCTCGGGCACGGACTGGATCTCGGTGATCTCGGCGAGCAGGTGCTCGATCGGTGCGGTGCCGAGCTCCTCGAGCCGGGCTTCGTCGGTGAACGAGGTGAAGAGGTCGCCGACCTTGCGCTCCTCGGTGCCGGGGGCGGCCTGCTGCGAGCGCTCGATGATGTCGCGCACGGCGATCTCGGCGGCTTCGGCCAGCACCGTGAAGGAGCCGTACCGGGCCTTGTCGTCGGGGATCGGCGTCGCCTCGATCCAGGTCCCGTTCACGTGGCGGTACAGGTCGTCCTGGGGGCGCACCGCGGGGTCGAGTTCGTCAGTGTGGATGCCGGAGGCACGTGCGACGTCGGTCATGCGGTCCACGATAGCCACCGACCCCATGGGGCAGGTCGATCCGGGTCGTCACCGGCGCATCGCTGCCGGTACGGTCATCGCATGGGACTTCCGTGGAAGCTGCACGGCGACGGCAAGACCGTCTCCGCGACGACGATCGTGGCACCCGACGAACGGCTCACCTGGCCCCGGACGATCGGCCTCGGCGTGCAGCACGTCGTCGCGATGTTCGGCGCCACGTTCCTGGTGCCCCTGATCACCGGGTTCCCGCCGTCGACGACGCTGCTGTTCAGCGGCATCGGCACGATCCTGTTCCTGCTCATCACGGGCAACCGCCTGCCGAGCTACCTCGGCTCGTCGTTCGCGTTCATCGCCCCGATCGGTGCGGCGACCAAGATCGGTGGCATCCCGCTCGCCCTGTCCGGCATCATCGTCGTCGGCGCGCTGCTCGCGATCGTCGGGCTCGTCGTGCACCTGGCCGGCGCCGGGTGGATCGACCGGCTGATGCCCCCGGTGGTCTCCGGCGCGATCGTCGCCCTGATCGGCTTCAACCTGGCTCCGTCGGCCCGGGACAACTTCACGGCGGCCCCGGTCATCGCGGTCATCACCCTCGCGACGATCATCCTGGTCACCGTCCTGTTCAGGGGCCTGGTCGGCCGACTGTCGATCGTCATCGGCGTGCTCGTCGGGTACGTCGCAGCGCTCATCGGTGGTCAGGTCGACTTCTCCAAGGTCGGCGACAAGCCGTGGATCGGTCTGCCGGACTTCACCGCTCCCGCGTTCGACCCGTCCCAGCTCCCGATCTACCTGGCGTTCGTGCCGGTCGTCCTGGCGCTGGTCGCCGAGAACGTCGGCCACGTCAAGGGCGTCGGGCAGCTGACCGGCCGTGACCTCACCCCGCTCACCGGTCGCGCGCTCTTCGCCGACGGCATCTCGACCGTCCTGGCCGGCGTCGGCGGCGGCTCCGCCACCACCACCTACGGCGAGAACATCGGCGTCATGGCCGCCACCCGCGTCTTCTCCACCGCCGCCTACTGGGTCGCCGCGATCGCGGCCGTCCTGCTCGGCCTGTCGCCGAGGATCGGCGCCGTCATCTCGTCGGTGCCCGCGGGCGTGCTCGGCGGCGCCACCACCGCGCTCTACGGTCTGATCGGCATCATCGGCATCCGGATCTGGGTCGAGAACCGCGTCGACTTCTCGAAGCCGAAGAACCAGCTGACCGCCGGCATCGCCCTGATCATCGGCATCGCGGACTTCACGTTCCGCTTCGGCCAGGCGAGCTTCGGCGGCATCATCGTCGGCACGATCGCCGCGATCGTCGTCTACCACGTGATGGACGTCATCGGCCGGGCCCGCGGCACCGACGAGCCCTCGACCGAGGCCGCCGACCCCGCGCACGCCGCCATCGGCGCCGTCCCCGCGGAACCGCGCGCCGACTGACGCGAGTGGTCGGCCGGAACGCGCGTCCGGCCTGACGACGTGGGACCACCGGACTGGAGGCCCGTGGCGGCGCCGCCACGGGCCTCCAGTCCGTCCCGGCGCGCGCCGCGATCGGGAACCGGGTTCTGATCACCCAGACCGGGAACTTGCTCGATCCCATCTCCCGGAAGTTCGCCGGAGCTCGGGCTACGCGACGGCGACGATCTCGAGGAACGTCTGCTCCGTGACGATCTCGATGGTCTGGCCCGTGGCGGCGAGGTCCTTCGCTCGTTGGACCTTCCCGCTGAGGGAGGTTCCGGGTCGGAGCGTTGCGGGGTCGAAGCCGCCCATCACGACCAACGTGGTCTTCTTGGTCACGTTGCCCGAGACGACGGCTCCGAACGAAGCAACGAGCGTCTGCGCCTCGGTGCGGGTGTAACTGTCGAGGTCGCCAGAGAAGCACACCACCTCTCCGAACAGGGGGTGGGCCGGGTCAGCCTCGACGGCCGGTTGAGGAAGGTCGGCCTTTCGCTGGTACACACGGCCAGCTCGGTTGGTGCCCTTCGACCGGATTGGCACGGCAGCCCAGAGTTCGTCGACGCTCTCGATCTGCTGCTCCTCAGCGATGCGCAGGATGATCAGCGCGCAGGCGAGCGAGTCAGCGCCGGCTTCGTGGTGATGGAAGTCAGGTAGAGCAAAGTGTTCGACGACCAGCGGAAGACGGTGACTGGGCAGTTTGCAGTGGTGCCGGACCACGGCGAGGGCATCGAGGAAGTTCAGTTGCGGGTCGGGTGCTCCTGTCAGCGAGTTGGCCGCGTTGTAGACGCCCTTGTCGAAGGGACTGTAGGCGACGACGGGAAGCCCGTTCGTCACGGTGCGCAGCCGCTCAAGGGTCTCGGACCAGGTCGGGGCGCCGTCGACGTCGTCCGGCCCGATGCCGTGGAGGTAGGTGTTGGTGAAGTCCAGCCCAGTGGGCGGTTCGACGTACCAGGACGTCGTGGAATGGACAGCCCCGTCGATGACCGTGGTGAGGCCAACGGCACAAACCGATGCACGGTCGAAGTTGGCCGTTTCGAAGTCGAGGGCGACGAAGCTCAGCGTCATGCCGGCAGCTTAGGTGAGAGCGGCTCGTTCTTCGCTCCATCTGCCCCTCGACTGGAGGGTCCGGTGATCGCTCGAGCGTCACCGACAGTCGAGCGAGTGCAGAGTGATCATGGTTGGCTGCGCAACGGGAGGTGGCCCCACCAGCCCAGGCCAGCGGCGTCGAAATCGAGGATGTCGAGGTAAGCGCCAAGTGGTTCGCCGATGTTGAAGTCCGCGACCTCCTGTCCGAACTCCTCTGGAGTCGACTGGTCGCCGGTTGCGTAGGCGTCCGTGCGGTCGATCGTCGTCCACCGGTCGCGGATGATCCCGACGCGAGGACCTTGCCACGGGGAGTCGTAGACGACGCGGAACTCGTCATCCGTGGCCCAGGCGTCGTGCACGACGACGCTTGCCGCCTCGGTTGGGCCGCCGTCGCGGAGTTTTCGGAGGCATGCGAGCAGGGCCCGCTGACCCCATTCCTCGGCACGAGACGCCTCAAGTTCTGCGATCAGCTCAGCATGTCGAACGCTCTCCATGTGGCGAACGTATCAAGCGAACCGTCCGACGACGGACCTGGCCTCGATCGGTGCGGCGATGCTTCCGAAAGGTGCGCCGACGGAATCAGGCGTCCGCCCAAACTGGACGGTTCAAGAGCCAAGGGTGCCCCTCTGGGAGTCCGACGCGATCGCCGAAGGCGAGGTCTTCGAACCGCGCGGGCAACATGACCGGCACAGCAGCGGTCGGCTGGGCGAGCAGGTCCCACCGGGCCTCGTACCCGCTCCACACGCTGATGTGCACGCGAGACTTGTCAACACCCGCGTTCCGGGTTCCCGGAACCGCGTCGGGGTCCGTTCGCCAATCTTCGTGCGCGATGAAGGCTGCAGCCGCAACGTGGTCTCGGGGAACGATGAACGAACGGGGCGCCGAGACGTAGTCGGACTGTTCCGGCAGGCTCACGAAGACGAACCACTCTCGATCCGAGCGCGCCGTCTGCTGCGAGTTCAAGCCGAGTGGGTAGTTCACATTGGAGGCTGCTCGAGCCGCTTTGACCTGCACCTCGATCGCGGGGCGCGAGAGGTCCTCGGTGTGCACGGCGAGGATGTCCGTCCGCGCGAGCCCATCGCGCGTCAGCGCGGCACCCCAACCCTGCCGAGCGAGCATCGAACACACCCAGTGTTCCCCAGCGGACTTCGTCATCTTGTTGTCGGCCATCCGTGCTTCCCTTCGATGTGGATGGGCCTATCGACAACGCACGGCGGCATGTTAGGGATTCTCACTTTCCAAGCGCCTCGGGATCCGGGCGGGGCCACGAAACGCGCGCACTCCGCATCGCCGACAGAATGGGTCGGTGCACCGACCGACGCAACCCGCTGTGACCGCTGAGCGGCGCGCGGTCGACCGCGACATCGTGCGGCTGGCGGTGCCGGCCCTCGGAGCGCTCGTGGTCGAGCCGCTGTTCCTGCTGACCGACACCGCGCTCGTCGGGCACCTCGGGGCGACGCCGCTGGCGGCCGTCGGGCTCGCGAGTGCCGTGCTGTCGACGGTGACCGGGCTGCTGGTGTTCCTGGCGTACTCGACGACCCCGGCCGTGGCGCGGGCGCTCGGTGGTGGCGACCGTCGCGGAGCCGTGCACGCGGGCATCGACGGGATGTGGCTCGCGCTCGTGCTGGGGGTGGTGCTGGCGCTGGCCGGGTGGCCGCTCGCCGGGCCGCTCGTCGACCTGTTCGGCGCCTCGGCCGAGGTGTCGGCCGCCGCGACCGCGTACCTGACCATCTCGCTGATCGGGCTGCCCGGCATCCTGGTCGTCACCGCCTCGACCGGACTGCTGCGTGGGCTGCAGGACACGAAGACCCCGCTCGTCGTCGCGACCATCGGGTTCGTCGCGAACGGGCTGCTCAACGCCGCCCTGATCTACGGCGCCGGCTGGGGCGTCGAGGGATCCGCCGCCGGCACCGTCATCGTGCAGTGGGCGATGGCCGTCGTCTACGTGCGCATCGCGGTGCGGGCCGCTCGGTCGTCGGGGGCGCCGCTGCGACCCGGCGCCTCGGGCGTCGCACGAGCACTGCGGTCGGGTGCCTGGCTGTTCCTGCGGACCGCGTCGCTGCGGATCGCGATGCTCGCGACCGTCGGGGCCGCTGCCGGGCTGGGGACCACCGGACTGGCGACGACGCAGGTCGGGCTGACCGTCTTCTCGACGCTGGCGTTCGCGCTCGACGCCCTGGCGATCGCCGGGCAGGCGCTCGTCGGGCACGGGCTCGGCGGGCGTGACCCGGAGCGGGTGCGACTGGTGACGCGACGGCTCGTGCTGCTCGGGATCGCCGGCGGAGTGGTGCTCGGGGTGCTGACCCTGGCCGTGAGCGGGGTGCTCGGGCCGGTGTTCTCGGACTCGCAGGCGGTGCGGGACGCCCTGCCCGTCGTGCTGGCGCTCATCGCCGTCGGCATGCCCGTCGCCGGGTACGTCTTCGTGCTCGACGGGGTGCTGATCGGTGCCGGGGACGCGCGGTACCTCGCCATCGCCGGAGGCCTGAACCTCGTCGTGTACCTGCCGCTGCTCTGGTGGGCCGGCGGGACGCTCGCGGGGTTGTGGGCGGCCTTCGCCCTCGGGTACATCGGGGTCCGGGCGGTGACGCTCGGGGTGCGGGCGCACCGGCGCGGCTGGGTGGAACAGGCGTTGGCGCGGTGAGCGGGTCTTCTCCGGCTGGGCCCGCTTCGTCCTCCGGGTCTGATTCTCCTGCGGCTCCGTCGTCTTCGGTGGCTTCGTCGGCCGTGCTCGCCACGGTCGGCATCGGGGTGCAGGGTGTCGCGAAGCTGCTCGTGACCGTCGTCGTCGGGCGGGTGTTCGGCACCGAGACCCTCGGGCAGACCACGGCGCTGCTGTCGCTCTCGGTGTTCGTCGCGCTGCTCTGGCCGAACGCCGCGGGCAACACCGCATCGCGGTTCCTGGCGATCGCACTGCGGCGTCGGCGGTCGGACGCCGCGGTGAACCGGCTGCTCGGGGTGTCGATGCTGGTGTCGAGCGTGGTGCTCGCGGCGGTCACCGTGCCGATCGCGCTGGCCTGGGGCAACGGCCCCGGCATGGTGCTCGGTGGTGCCGCGGTCGTCGTCGGCTACGGCCTCTACTGCTACGCCCGCGGCGCGCAGCTCGGCTACGACCGGGCACCCCGGGTCGCACTCTGGGACTCCGTGACGAGCGTCCTGGCGCTCGGACTGCTCGTGGTGGCCTGCGTCGCCCGCCTCGAGCCCTTCGTGCTGCTGCCCCTGGCCATCGGGTACACGGTGTTCGCGATCGCGTGCTGGCCGCGGGGCAACGGCTTCGCGCCGGCTTCGCGCGAACCCGCTGCCGGGGTGCTCGGGTTCGCAGCGTGGAACGTGCTGGCGGTGGTGACCTCGAACGGGTTGCTGCAGTTGACGATGATCTCGGCGCAGGTGACGTCCTCGGCACACGACGCCGGTGTCTACGCCGCTGCCTTCACCCTGGCGACGCCGGCGTCGATGCTCGGGCAGGCGTTGGGGCAGGTACTCGTGCCGGCGTTCGCGCACCGGACCGATGGTGGATCGTTGCGCTCCCGCGGGGCCCTGCTGCTCGTCGTCGGGTTCGCTGCTGCTTCCGCCGTCGTCTTCGGCCTGGTCGCCCTGCTCGCCGGGTGGTTCCTGCCGATCGTCTACCCCGCCGAGGGCGCCGCTGCCGTCGCGGACCTGCGGTACCTGATGGTCGCGGTGTGGGTGTTCACCGTCGGGCTCGTGCCCGCGGCGTTGCTGCTCGCCGCCGGACGCTCACGGCAGGTCGCCCTTGCCTCGGTCGCCGGGTTCGTCGTCGGGGCTGGGCTCATGGCGGTGCTCGGACCCGTTGCAGGTGTCGCGGGTGGCACCACGGGCTTCTTGGTGGGGAGTGCAGTGAACCTGGTTGCGGTGGTGGGGCTCGGGGTGCGCACCAGCGCCGTGCCTCGACAATCCGGAGGGAATGTCGCATGAAGCTCGCACGGAAACACTCGCGGACCCCGCTGCTCACGAGCATCGGGATCGTCGCCGCGGTCGCGTTGGCCGGCTGCTCCGGACACAACGTCCCGACCGATGTCGGAGGCGAACCCTCCGACGCCTCGGAGACCGCCGCGAGACAAGCAGCGGTCGAGGGTCTCGAGGAGCACGACGAACACCGCTTCGTGTCGGCGGTGGGACAGGATCAGCGTTCCGGCGCGGTCAGGGCGTGGAAGGTCTGCGAGCCGCTCCTGACACCGGGTGCGAAGGTCACCTCGAACGATGCGGTGATGACGACCATCGTCGGCGTCTTCGTGCACCCTGCCGACAAGCGGGCGAAGGACTGCTGGGTCACGCTGTCGTGGACAGAAGGTCAGGGGTGGAGCATGACGGCTGAACTGTCCGCCGCCGACGACTAGGCCGCACACGCTTCGTACGCGGGAGCCCGTGGCCGTGGTGCGGCGAGTTCCCTCGACACCGCCGGTCAGGGGGTCGCTGCTGCGCCGCTACGGGACCAGTTTCCAGAGCCCCATCTGCCACCGCGAACAACGAACGCAGCACCGAGCCGATATGACGCCCTTATGTCAGCATGCCAAAGCCAGTCTGTCTGTTTTCGGTTAGGCCGCCCCTACCGTTCCGCGCCATCCTTCCACACCGGCAATCGTTGAGCCGTCGATATCTAGCTCCACGGGTAAAACCGTCTCCGGAGGAGCGTAGACAGTCACCGTGACACCCGTCCCCCAGAACTCCCGCGACATTCCAGAACCCCATAGCCCACGAGAAGACGTCTCGGCTGGGATCGGTAGCGCATCAAAAAGGGGCGTAGTTGCAGAGAATCCATAGTTAGAGCCTGGTTCAGTCAGCGGCCTTACCGTCAGGCTAACTTCGGTGAGGGCCAGTCCTAGCCACGTCACGTCAAATCGAACGGAATCCTCATTTTGTGTGACAGCAACGGTCACGATGGGGTCTGGCGCGAGACTCGGCCGTGAACTAAGCAACTCACCAAGTCGATCCCCAGTGGTCCCTTCAACGGGCTGCACTCGAGCCAAAATGCCACGCCCTCGGCCGTCGAATCGTCTCCCATACTCAGCCATCAGCGCGGACCGGAAGTCCTCACTCGTGTCGTAGAAACGCTGCCGAGGCCAATGGGGATCGAGGATTGACATCGTGCGCGCCGAGTCCCCACCCAACCAATCGCGGATCATCGCATTAATATGCACATCGCTGAAGGAGTAGCCCGCCACAGCGAGATGCGTGGCACGGAGCAACGCTGATCGTGCAGCGAAATTGAGAACAAGTGTTGGCCCGTCGGTTGCCAGCTTCTCCCGATCACCAACCACAATCCAGGGCAGGTCGCGGCGCTGATGCCCCCACGTCTCTGGAGATGCCTCGGGCGGGACAACACGAATCCCGCGTGGTGAGAGCTGCGAGTGAGGTGCATCTGGGGAAACCGATGGTTGCCAGTCCAACGATCCGTGAAGCTTCATGAGATTCAATTGGCCGTCGACTGGCAGGAACTGGAGATACTCGCCTGGGCGCCACCCCTCGACGCCGCGATTAACAGAGATGTTTTCGTTTGCGGCAGCTGTTTCTACAGTAAGGTCATAGTTCAGAGTGATCACATCGACCCCCCCAACCTGCTCCCGCGCTAGCTGAAGGAGTGGAGCGAAGTAGGAGACGTCTCCGTGGGCACCGAGCAGTTCAACTAGAGATGCGAGGATAAATTCCTCGGCCCGCTCGAAGGGCTCCTTAAGATCGGGGCGAAGTGCCGCCCGAGCAATTCTAGCGACAGCCTCGGTGATGTTTCGGTCTTCGAATCCAATTCGCGAACTCAAGGCCTTCCCGACCGAGTCTAAGATGGCTTTACCCGATTGAGTCGGGAGATTAGATGAACCAAAGTTGCTGAGTGCCGCCGACCAACTCGCAACAAACGGTGCCACTTCGTGATTCTCGCGATCACGGAGCAACCGAACCGCAGATATCAGGGTTTCAATATTAACGGCGGACCGCGGATTCTCTCCGCGTGCACCCTGATACCCCACCATGCCTGCGTAGACCGCATTAATCGCACGAACCCAGTCCGGTCTTCCTCGCGAAGGACCATGTCCAGCCTCATTCGCCTTGTCAACGATCGCGCCCGCAAGTTCCGAGGTGAGGGGAAGTCCGGCGTCTTTCGAGGCACCCGCCCCCAGCAGCACCGCAGTACGTTCGGTGTTGTCGGCACTACCTAGTCGGCTGTCGATGTTCTCCTCCATGAGTGGGACCCCGTTCTTGCGTCAGCGACACGGCTGCGACCACCGCGACCTCATCTTGCCTCAGTGCTTCCGCCCTCCGCGGCACGAACCCTGCGGGTCAGCTCCGGCCGTTCCTCTGGGGTATACCTCAACGCCACGGCGTCGGAAACACCGACGAGTGTTGTTCTGGGCCACATCACATCGCTTTCGCCACAGAAGCGTGCAAGGGTCCAGACCCGATGCCACACGCAGCCAGGCGCAGTGCTTTCGTCAGCCGGGGCACGGAGCTGGCGGCGGCCCCGTCGTATCCCCCACCCGCAACTCCGACGTGAACGACGCCGGTTGCGGCTCCGCACCCTCGAGCATGGCCAGGGCGGCACGGGCGGCGGCCTGGCCCTTCTGCACGAACGGCTGCACCAGGGTGGTGAGGTGCCGGATCGGGGTGCGGTGGAGCAGGCTGTCGTCCACGGTGATGCCGTCGAAGCCGACGACACTGACGTCCTCGGGGACACGGAGTCCAGCATCGAGTGCGGCCGAGATCACCCCGACGGCGATCAGGTCACTCTGCGCGATGACGGCGGTGGGGCGCGGGCCGTCCGGAGCGAAGAGCTCCGTGCCGGCGAGACGCCCCTCCTCCACCGAGCTGCCGGCGGCCTCGATCGCGACGGCGTCCGGGTAGACCTGGCGCACACCACGCAGTCGCTCGAGGGTGGTGAAGGCGATGCCCTCGTCCTGCCGGGCCGCGTCGATCGGGCCACGGCGACGTGCGGCATCGAGGGGCAGGGTCACGACGGTCACGTCCCGGTGGCCGAGCCCCTGCAGGTACTCGGCAGCACGGCGTGAAGCATCCCGGTTGTCGAGCTGCACGGGGACGGCACCCTCGATCTCGTCCGCCTCGATCGCGACGACGGGGATCTGCCGACGGCGCAGCACGGCGACGGCCGGGTCGATCCGGACGTTGCACCCGACGAGCACGACGGCGTCCATCGGGGCATCGACCAACGGGCCGGCGCCCTGCTCGTCGTCGAGCGGACTCCGGACGAGCAACAGTGAAGCACCTGCGGCACCGGCGACCTCGGCGATGCCGTCGAGCGTCAGGACGTTGACCGGATCACGGAAGGCGTCGCTCAGACGCTCGTCCATCACGACGCCGATGACGCCGGAACGACCGCGGCGCAGCGAACGCGCACGGGGATCGGGGCCGCCGTAACCGAGGTCGGCGGCAGCGGCGAGCACGCGGGCCTTGGCGTCCTCGGACACCGGGCCGAGACCGCTGAAGGCGAGCGAGGCCGTCGACGGCGCGACCCCGGCAGCGCGGGCGACCGCGGCGAGCGTCGGGCGCGACGAACGGGTGACGCCGCCGCGGGAAGGCGACGCGCCGGGTCCTGTTGCCGGTTCGTCCATCGCCCGTTAGCGTAGCCGGAACAAGCAGTCGAATCGATTCGACAGCCGCAAGACCAGCACCGACACGCACCAGAACGCGCAGCACCGAGCGCGCCGCAGCACGATGGGAACCACCATGACGACGCCGTCCACCCGCACCGTCCCGACCACCAAGGCCTGGATCATCGCGGTGTTCGTGGTGTTCACCCTGTCCGGGCTCGACATCGCGACGTGGCTGGGCCGGATCCCGAGCGTCCGCGACTCCCTCGGGGCGAGCACGTTCGAGATGGGCCTGCTCGTGCTCGGCATGGCCGTCGGCTCGATCGGCGGTCTGACCTTCGCCGGGCACATCGTCGCGAAGCTCGGTGCCCGTCGGGGCGTGCAGGTGGCTGCGGCGTGCCTGGCGGTCGGGATGATCTTCGCCGGGGTCGCGGTCTCGCTCGGGTGGGGCTTCGCCGCCATCTGGATCGCGCTCATCGCGTTCGGCTTCGGCAACGGCCTGTGCGACGTGTCGATGAACGTCTCCGGCGCCGCCGCCGAGAAGGCCGGCGGGCGCACGATCATGCCGCTGTTCCACGCCGCGTTCAGCCTCGGCACGCTCGCGGGTGCAGGCCTCGGCGCGCTGGCCGAGAAGCTCGAGATCCCGGTGTCGTGGCACTTCATCGTGCTCGTCGTCATCACGAGCGCCGCCATGCTCGTCGCCGTCGCGAAGTTCCAGGACGAGCACCTCGTCGAGCAGCCGGTGTCGACCGACACCAGCCCGGTCGCGACCCCGCTCACCCGCTGGCAGGTCTGGGCACAGCCCTCCACACTGCTCATCGGCGTGATCGTGCTCGGCATGGCGCTGGCCGAGGGGTCCGCGAACGACTGGCTGCCCCTCGCGATGATCGACGGCCACGGGCTCGACAACGCCGGTGGTGCTGCCGTTCTGACGGTGTTCCTCGCCGCGATGACGGCCGGCCGCGTCGCCGGCAGCCCGCTGATCGACAAGTTCGGCCGCGTGCCGATCCTGCGCATCAGCGCCGCCGTCGCAGTGGTCGGCCTGGGCATGCTCATCTTCATCGACAACGTGCCGCTCGCGATCGTCGGCGTCGTGCTCTGGGGCCTCGGTGCCAGCCTCGGCTTCCCGATGGGCATGTCCGCCGCGGCCGACGACCCCCGTACCGCGGCCGCCAAGGTCAGCGCCGTCGCGACGATCGGCTACGTGGCGTTCCTGGCCGGGCCGCCGCTGATCGGGTTCCTCGGTGAGGAGATCGGCCTGCTCGGGGCGCTGCTGATCGTCTTCGTGTTCATCATCGCGGCCGGCCTGGCCTCGGGTGCAGCGCGCGAGACCGGTGCCGCCGCCCGGCCCGCCCGCGGGACCGACAAGACGAGCGGGACCACGAAGCGCGAGACCGAGAAGGCCAGCCAGACCGACAAGACGAGCGAGACCGAGCGAGCCAGCGACCGCAGCTGACGCAGCGAGCCCTCAGCCGCCGTCGCCCGCCCGCGCCCGCGTCGCCAGGTGCAGGGCGAGGCGGGTCTCCGGGTCGGACAGGTCCACCCCGAGCAGCCGCTCCACCCGCGCGATGCGGTCGGACACGGTGTTCCGGTGGACCCCGAGCACCGCGGCGGTCTCGGCGATCGACGACTCCGCGTCCAGGTAGGCGGCGAGCGTCGTCAGGAGCGCGCCGCCACCGCGCTCGAGCGGTGCGAGCAACTGCCGCGAGGCCGGCAGGAACGTGTCCGTCTGCGTCCACGCGAGCAGCAGCTGCGCGAGCCCGAGCCGGTCGACGTGCACGAAGTGCCCGGACTCCGGACGGCTGGCGGCCAGGCGGGCGGCGTCGCCGGCCTCGCCGAGCGTCCGGACCAGCCCGGCAGGGCCCGCCTGCAGACTGCCGACGCCCACGTTGGTCTCCACAGTGGTGCGGAGCGTGTTCTGCGCGCGCCGCAGACGACCCGCGATGTCGGCCACTGCCTCCCGGCCGGGTTCGTCGGGTTCCGACAGCCACAGCACCCAGCCGTCCGCCTGTTCGACGACGACCGCGTCGAGTCCCTCGGCGCGCACCGCGGCGTCGACCTGCTGGCGGAGCGCGACCAGGTCGACGCCCTGCCGCGCGACCACGCGCGCACCGACGTGCCAGGCGTCCAACCGCCACCCGGCGGCGATGGTCCGCTGCACGAGCTGCGGGGCCGGGGCTCCGTCGGCCGCGCGGAGTTCGTCGAGCATCGCCATCCGGTAGCGGGCGTCGCGCTCGTCGTCGAGCCGGGTGAGCAGCAGCCGGTGCCCGACGGCGACGGCGGCCACCTGCAGGGCACTCGCGACCACCTGCTGTTCGGCGGCGATCGGGACGGGCAGGCCGACGGCCAGCCAGGCGCGCGGTCCGATGCCGGTGCCGACCGGGATCGCCACGAGCGTCTCGTCGACGCCCTCGGCGGTCAGCACGTCGCTGGTGCCGGCGCGGCGGACGAGCACCGCGCGGGCCGCGTCGTCGACGGCGGCTCCGCGGAGTGCCATGCCCGAGGCGTCGAGGAACCGCACCGGGTGGCCGAGCGAGCGGTCGAGCCGGGCGAACAGGTCGTCGAGTTCGGGGCCGGCGTCGAGCGCGACGCGGGAGGCGTCGAGGGCGGCCCGGGCCGCCGGACCCATCCCGGTGCCGATGAGTTCGTGCAGGCGGACCGAGGTCGCCCACGGGTCCGGGGTGGCGAGCACGGCGACGCCGAGCCGGTCGGCGAGCGTCGTGCTGCCGGGGCCGAGTTCCAGTGCCCCGTCGACGACGAGCAGGATGGTGCCGGCCGCGGACGCCCGGCGCAGCAGCACGTCGAAGCGTGCGTCCGCGCGGTCGACCGGGGTGAGCAGCACGACGACGTCGTCGCCCTGTGACAGGGACCGGCCGACCTGGTCGGGCGTCCCCACGACCCCGCGGACGCTCCGGACCGCGGTGCTGCCGGGGCCGACGAGCAGGCGGGTGCCGGGCGGCAGGAGCGGGAGCAGGTCGCCGACGGCGTTCACGCGAGCACCTGGCCCACGGCCTCGGGGACGACGTCCGCGTCGATGCCGAACGCCCGCGGCCCCATGCGCGCGGTGCGGTCGGGGTCCGCCCACCACCACGGCGCCGACGGCAGCACGAGCACCGCGAGCTCGTTGCCGACCCGCGTGCGGTCGGTCGCCACCGGCGCGAGCGAGCGCGCGTCGACGACGGTGATGACGCTCGGCGTGCTGGCGACCGACAGGCCGTCGACCAGGCAGTGCACGTACTCGCTGCCCGCCTCGACCCGGGCGACCGCGCCGGTGCCGGCGTCGCGGATGGCCAGGCTGCTGCGCACGAACGCGAGCGCGTCCCCCTCGCGCTGGACGTCGATGACCCGGCCCTGCGCGACGACGCGGCCGCCGATGAGCGCGGCGAGTTCCGCCGCGTCGCGTGCGCCGCCCGCTGCACGTCCGATCCGGAGGGCGCGCTGCACGCTGCCGACGACGGCCCGCTCGCGCAGCAGCGCCACCGGGACCGGGCCGATCGCGAAGGCCGCCCAGCCGCCGCTGTGCGAGACGGCCTCGCGCCAGACCGTCTCGACGTCGTGGGGGTGCCGGGCGTCGACGACGATCCGCAGGCCGCTCGTGGTGGCCGCGGCGGCCGTGACCGTCGTGGTCGGGCCGACGAAGACCGACAGCTGGTCGATGCGCGGGACCGCGCGGCCGACCAGGTCCGCGTCGACGAGCGGCAGTCCGGCGGCGTGTGCGCTGAGGGCCGCGGCCGGTCCGGTCACGCCGCCGATCTGCGCGGCGACGACGGCGTCGGCACGGACGCCCGTCCAGCGTTCGACCGCCGCGAGCGCGGCCGGCAGCTCCTCGCCGCTCGGCATCTTCTCCTCGAGCACGGTGGTCGACCCGATCAGCCCGACGGCCACCACCGATCCGAGCGCGGGGTCGTCGAGGTCGACGACCGGCACGCTGTGGTCGCCGAGCGCGAAGCGGAGCGCGCTGACCATGTGGTCGACGCGGCCGCCACCGCCGCAGCCGAGCAGGGCGGTGCCGCGTCCGAAGACGGTCGCGTCGTCGGCCTGGAGGCACGCCACACCGCCGCCCCGCCGCTCACCCTGGTCCATGGGTCCATTCTGCTGCCGTGGTCGCGTCCCGGGGGCGGAGCCCGGGGCCAGGGCCCGAGGTCGGGTGCGTGGGCCGGGCGCCGGGGTCGGCGCGCGGCCGTTCGTCAGCCGACCGCCGGGGCGGCCGGTCGGACGTGCTCGTGCAGGTCCTCGACCGGGACGAACGATTCGTCGAGCCCGAAGCACGACGGCCCGAACACGGCGAGCGCCTCCGGGGTCCGCATCAGGTCGGGAGTCGAGATGCCGATCACCCGGACGCGCTGCCCGAACCGCAGGCGTTCGGTGGTGATCGGCTCGGCGGTCTCGGCGTCGAGGACGCAGATCAGGTCGGGCACGACGGCGACGAGCTGCCCGTCACGCCGGGCGACGAGGTTCTCGTTCTGGAACCGGAGTTCGAGCTCGGAGCCGTCGGTCCCCTGCACGGTGGCGCGCCCGCGGGCGAACCCGTCGACCGTGCGGCGCTCGACGTCGACGACCTTGCCGTCGAACAGCTCGCGCAGGTGCATGTAGATCGTCGTGCCGAGGGCCTCGGCGAGCGCGTCGATGGGGTCGCGGTGGGCTTCGCGGGCGACCCGGATGGCCCGACCGACGGCGAGTGCCAGGGAGAGCGTGCGCGGGACGGCGGTCTCCTTCACCTGGCGGCCGGACATGGCGTACTCGGCGATGTAGGCGACGCCGCCGAGCCGGATGGTGACCCCGCGGGCGAGCCACTCCATCTTCTTGTTGTCCGTGCCGGTCTCGATGATGACGCCGTGGCCGTTCTCGTCGCTGATCGCGAGCGGACTGCCGGGGACCCCGTAGACCGAGAACGTCTCCATCTGCAGCTCGGGGAAGGCACGGCCCATGCCGTCCGCGTCGACGACGGGCAGGCCGCCGGTGGCACCGACGAGCAGCGGGATCATCGAGTTGATGCCGCCGCACTCGATGGGCATCGTCGCGGTCGCCGTCCGGCCCAGGTGGGCTTCGAGCCGACGGAGGGCGCCGAGGGGTTCCGGTCCGGCGGGGATGCGTTCGAGCACCACGGTCGGTGCGCCCATCTGCGCCGTGGGGATGACGAGGGCGTCGTCGGGCACCTCGGACGGGTCGAGGATCGTGACGGGGCCGTGCTGTTCGATCGCGGCACGGACCAGGAGCATCCCGATGGTCGGGTCGCCCCCGCCGCCGGTGCCGAGCAGCGCGGCGCCGCGGGCCAGGTCGGGCAGGTCGTCGACGTCGAGGATCCAGCTCATCGGTGCGCTCCCGTGTTCGTCTCGCCCGCGCTCGTGGTGCCGTCGTGGCGGACCGCGGGGGTGTCGTAGCCGAAGTACCGCGGGCCGGCCAGGCGCAGGCCCTCCGGGGAGTGCCAGCGCTCGTCGGCCGGTGCCGTGACGATCCGGATGCGGGCGCCGAAGCGCAGGGCCTCGGTGGTGATCGGCTCGCCGGTCTCGGCGTCCAGGGTGATGATGAGGTCGGGAGCCGTGGTGCGGACCTGGCCGGCCACCTCGACCAGCAGGTGCTCGTTCTGGAACCGGAGCACCGCCTCCAGGCCGGTGTCGCTGCCGGAACCGGCGATGCTGGCCGTGCCACGGGCGAACCCGGTGACGGTCTTGCGCTCGATGTCGGCGACCTTGCCCTCGAACACGACCGTGCCGCCGAGCACCTCGGTCACCGCCGTGACGGGGTCGGCGTTCTCGCTGCGTGCGCGGACCAGCGTCTCGCCGAGCCGGACGCTCAGCGACAGGCTGCCGCGGACGAACGACTCCTTCACCTGCGCGCCGGACATGGCGTACTGCGCCGTGATCGCGGAGCAGCCCATCTCGACCGTCGCCGTGCGGGCGAGCCGTTCCGCCCACCGGTTGTCGACCGTGTCGAAGACGACGGTGTTGCCCTTCTCGTCGGCCAGGGCCATCGGTGTCGCGCTGACCCCGGACAGGGTCGGCAGCACCATCTGCACCTCGGGGAAGGCGCGGCCCATGCCGTCGCCGTCGACCAGGGGCAGGCCGAGCTCGGCCGCGGCGACGATCGGTGTCGTCGAGTTCACGCCCCCGACCTCGATGCAGGCCAGGTGGGTCGGGGTCACGTTGAGGAACGCCGACAGGCTTCGGATGGCCTCGGCGAACTGGCCGGCCGACGGCAGCTTCTCGACCATCACCGTGGGAGCGCCGATCATCGCGACCGAGAGCACCACGGCGTCGTCGGGCAGGTCCTCGACCTGGACGATCTCGACCGGGCCGTGGGCGCGGACGGCGGCCTCGGCGAGCAGGCGACCGATGTAGGGGTCACCGCCGCCGCCGGTGCCGAGGATCGCGGCGCCGCGGGCGAGGGCGGAGCAGTCGGCGCCGATGGCGGTGAGGAGGGGTGCTGTGGGCGCGGCGGTGCGCGGCGCGGCTTGCGTGGCGCTCATCGGACCAGCGCCCCGAGTGCCAGGTCGCCGACCGCCTTGGCGCGGATCCGCGTCGCGTTGCCCGGCAGGTACGGGATCGGGACCTCGTCGAAGTCGACGATGTCCACCGAGCCGGGGTCGGCGCCGGCCGCGATGGCACGGTCGACCGCCTCTTGCCGGGCCTCGTCGACCACGGCGGACCGGCGGCCGTCGCTGATCGCGTAGACCTTGTCGACCTCGCCGCTGACCTGCGCGATCGCCGCACCGATGGCGTTGGCCACCGAGTAGTGCTCCGGGCGGTGCACGGTGCCGAGTCCGGGCAGGCTGTCCGGCAGCAGCACCGAGCCGCCGCCGACCGCCACGACGGGCAGCGGGTCGGACGAGGTGCGCATCCGCTCGACGATGTCGGCGACGCGCTCCGCGATGACGTCGAGCGCGCGGGCGGCGACCTCGGCCGGCACACCGGCGACGAGCGACGGGTCCCCGATCGCGCCACGGCCACCGCGGACGGCCACGTCGGTGGCGGTCAGGGTGGTGCCGCCGAAGACCAGGCCCTCCTCGGTCAGGCGGTACCCGACGGAGTCCGGCCCGACGACGCTGCCGTCCTCGCGGATGCGGGAGCCGCCGCCGATGCCGACGGACAGGACGTCGGGCATCCGGAAGTTCGTGCGGATGCCGGCGACGGCGACCTCGCCGGTGGCCTCGCGCGGGAAGCCCGCGGTCAGGACGCCGACGTCGCTCGTCGTGCCGCCGACGTCGACGACCGCGCAGGTGTCGAAGCCGGACAGCACCGCTGCGCCACGCATCGAGTTCGTCGGGCCGGAGGCGAACGTCGCGACCGGGTAGCGGCGGGCGTACTCGACGTCCATCAGCGTGCCGTCGTTCTGGCTCAGGAAGAGCGGTGCGTCGATGCCGCTGCCCGTGACCGACCCGGACAGGCCGTCGACGATGCGGTCGGCGAGCTCACGGAGCGCCGCGTTGATGATCGTCGCGTTCTCGCGCTCGAGCAGGCCGATGCGACCGATCTCGGACGACAGCGAGAACGCCACGTCCGGCCCGAGCTCGGCGGCCATGATCTCCTGCGCGCGCTGCTCGAACTCGTCGTTGATCGGGGAGAACACCGACGAGATCGCGACGGAGCGGATGCCCGCGGCGGCGATGGCACCGGAGTGCCGCTTGAGTTCCTCGGGGTCGAGCTCCGAGATGACGCGGCCGTCGAACTCGTGGCCGCCGTGGGCCAGGAACGGCTGCGCGTGCACGGCCGACACCAGGTGCCCGGGCCAGTCCGTGAAGGGCGGCAGCGACGCCGTCGCCGGCAGGCCCAGGCGGACCGCGGCGGTCGGGGCGAGGCCGCGTGCCTCGACCAGGGCGTTGATGAAGTGGGTGGTGCCGATCATCACGCCGTCGATGTCCGTGGGGCCGAAGGCGTGCTGCTCGCGCAGGCCGTCGAGCGCGGCGACGATGCCCGAGGTGACGTCAGGGGTGGTGGACCGCTTGACCGCCGCACGGACGGTGCTGCCGTCCATCAGGACGGCGTCCGTGTTGGTGCCGCCGACGTCGATGCCGATGCGCATGGGGGTTCCCTTCGGTGGTGCGGGTGCGGGTGCGGTGGTGCGGGTGCGGTGTGTTCGCGGGGTCTTCGCGGGGGGGGGTACTGGTTCGTGGAGTGGGGACCGGCCGCGCCGTCGCGCGGATCAGGGGTGCGGCGACGCGACCGGCCGTTCGGGGAGCGCCCGGGTCAGGCGGCGGGGGTGGCCGGTGCTTCGGCGACCGGGGCCTCGGTGGCAGCCGGCGCGGCCTCGGTCCGACTGACTCCGACGCCGCGGATCAGCCCGACCTTGCCGGCGACCACGTAGAGCACGAAGGCGATGACCACGGAGTTGATCGACGGGATGCCGACGGCGACGAAGTACCCGATGAGCGAGGCGACCGCCCAGATGACCAGGGTGGCCGGCACCCAGGTGGGCGAGGTCGCCGGGATGTTCTCGGCGTCGCTCAGCTCGCGGCGCCAGCGCTTCACGACGAAGTACTCCGCCACCATGATCCCGGCGATGGGCGGGAAGACGACCCCGAGCACGGACAGGAACGGTGTCAGGGCCCCGAGGAACCCGACGGCGGCGAGCACCGAGCCGACGACGCCCATCACGAGCGTCACGAGCCCGCGGTTCACCTGCTTGCCGAACACCGCATCGATGAAGTTCGTGACGCCGAGGCTCGAGCTGTAGATGTTCCAGTCGTTGATCTTGAACGTGCCGAGCAGGATCACGAGGATGCCGACCCAGCCGACGCTCGACGTGATCACGCGGGTGATGTCCGCGGAGCCGACGGCGTGTGCGAGCAGGACACCGGCCAGGCCGATGACGTACTCGCCGAGCGTCACGCCGAGCAGCGTCTGCTTCACGACGTCGCCGACCGAGCGGTTGAAGCGCGTCATGTCCGGCGTGATCACCGCACCGACGATGAACCCACCCGCCACCAGGGTGGTGCCGGCGACGAAGCTCAGCTCCGGACCAGCCGGGGCACGCGCAGCGAGCTCGGCGATCGAGTGGCGGCTCAGCTCGACGATGACCGCCCAGCCGACGAGCACCAGGAACAGCGGCACGGTCACGTTCGCCAGCCACTGCATCGAGTGGAACCCGCGCAGCACGATCGCGGTGACGAGCAGCCCGAACACGAGCGACCACGCCCAGGCGGGCAGGATCGGCAGGATCGAGACGAGGCCGGCCGCCGAGACGCCCGACTGGATGCCGAACCAACCGATCAGGCTCAGCCCGATCGCGAGCCCGACCAGCGCCGAGCCGGCCTTGCCGAACCCGGTCCAGCGGGCGATGACCGAGGTGTTGAGGCCCTCCTTGACGCCGATGACGCCGACGAGCACCGAGACGATCTCCAGGATCACGGCGCCCAGGGTGATCGCCCAGAAGGCGTCCCAGAAGCTCATGCCGAAGCCGAGCGTCGCACCGAGCAGGAACTGGGACAGGGCCGAGATCTGCCCGAAGCGCTGCACGGCGACCTGGAACCAGCCGTAGCGCGCGGACATCGGGACTCGGCTGAGCGAGTAGTCGTCGACGGCGACCGACTCGGAACGGGGGGTTCGTGGTGCTGACACTGCTGTCTCGCTGGCCATCGTGGCTCCTCGGGGAGGGGTGTCGGCGTGGGCCGATCGGGGTGTCAGCCACGGTAGGACGGCATCGGATTGCGGTACATGTGCAGAACGTCGTTACGGGCATGTGAATCCGTGCGCGCTGCACAGGCAGCGCGCCTCGTCCGGCCGACCACACGACGCCGGTTAGGCTTCCGGGGTGCGTCTCGTCATCGCCCGGTGCTCCGTCGACTACGCGGGCCGGCTCTCAGCCCACCTGCCGCTCGCGACCCGCCTGCTCATGCTGAAGGCGGACGGCTCCCTGCTCGTGCACTCCGACGGCGGCAGCTACAAGCCGCTGAACTGGATGAGCCCGCCCTGCTCGATCGAGATCACCGAGCCGGACGAGGAACAGTCGGTCGCCGGCATCACGCAGGTGTGGACGGTGACGCAGAAGAAGACGCAGGACAAGCTCATCGTCTCCCTGTACGAGGTGGTGTCCGACGAGACCCACGACCTGGGCGTCGACCCGGGCCTGGTGAAGGACGGGGTCGAGGCGCACCTGCAGCAGCTCCTGGCCGAGCAGATCGAGTTGCTCGGTGACGGCCACACCCTAGTCCGCCGCGAGTACATGACGGCGATCGGGCCGGTCGACATTCTTGCTCGTGACGACGCAGGGGCGAGCGTCGCGGTCGAGATGAAGCGCAACGCCAACATCGACGCGGTCGAGCAGCTCACCCGGTACCTCGAGCTCATGAACCGCGACCCGCACCTGCGTCCGGTGCAGGGCGTGCTGGCGGCGCAGACGGTGGCACCGCAGGCACGCACCCTCGCCGAGGACCGCGGCATCCGCGTCCTCGTGCTCGACTACGACGCGATGCGCGGCATCGAGGGCGGCCACACCCGCCTGTTCTGACCCGCGTCGGGCCGTCCGGCCTGGAGGCACGGCCCACCCCCGCCCCGCCGCCGACGGATCCCGGATGGTCGCCGCCACGGCCCGGCTAGGGTGGACAGGACATGACCAGCCCGTTCTCCGCCATCCTGTTCGACCTCGACGGCACCATCAGCGACTCCGCGCCGGGCATCCTCGAGAGCCTGACGCACACCTTCCGCACCGTCGGCGTCCCGGTGCCGGACCACGACACCCTGATGTCGTTCGTGGGCCCGCCGATCATGGACACGTTCCGGATCGCGATGGGCATGGACGACGAACTGGCCGACCGCACCCTCGCCGTCTACCGCGAGCACTACTTCTCGCACGGGGCGCTCGACTCCGCGATGTTCCCGGACATCGACGTCGTGCTGCGCACCCTGCACCAGGCGGGGCTGCCGATCTCGACGGCGACGAGCAAGCCGGAGACCCCGGCGACCTACATCCTCGAGCACTACGGGCTCACCGAGGACATCGACATCATCACGGGCGCGAGCGACGACGAGGTCCGGTCGAGCAAGGCCGACGTCGTCGAAGAGGCACTGCGACGCCTCGAGGCCCACGGCTTCGACACCAGCCGCCCGGTGCTGATCGGCGACCGGAAGCACGACGTCGAGGGCGCGACCGTGCACGGTGTCCCGGTCGTCTTCGCCGAGTGGGGTTACGGCTCCCCCGACGAGGCCGAGGGCACCATCGCCCGCGCCGCCACCCCGCTCGACCTGCTGCCGATCCTGCTGCCGTCCGCGACGCCGTCCGCATGAGCGACGACGTCGTCCGGCGGGGCCTCCGCGGTGCCGCCTGGCTGCTGCCGGCGGCCATCGTCCTGATCGCCCTGAACTTCCGCGGCCCGATCGTCGCGACCGCCCCGGTCATCGGGGACGTCCGCGCCGACCTCGGTCTGACCGCGACGATCGCCGGGCTGCTGACGACGATCCCGGTGCTGTGCTTCGCCCTCGCGACGCCGTTCGCCAGCTGGGTCATCGCGAAGGCCGACCCCGAGCGCGCGGTGTCCCTGTCGCTCGTCATCGTGCTCGCCGGCACCGTCGTGCGCTCGATGCCCTCGTCGGCGGCGCTGCTGATCGGCACCGCGGTCATCGGCATCGGCATCACGATCGGCAACGTGGTGATCCCGGTGGTCATCCGGCGGGACACCTCGCCGGAGCGCGTCGGCCTGGTCACCGGCGTGTACACGTCGGCGCTGAACGTCGGGTCGATGATCACGTCGCTCGGCACCGCTCCCCTGGCCGCCCTGTGGGGGTGGCCGGTCGCCATCGCGATCTGGGCGGTCTTCGCACTCATCGCCGCCGCGGCCTGGACCTACACGGTCGGTGCTCGTGCCGCCTGGCGACGCCCGCTGCCCTCCGAGCGGGACGAACCACTGCCGGTCACCGGCCCGATCGACCAGGTGCTCGACACCGGGGCGATCCGGACCGCCCGTGCCGCCGAGGCCGCACGGGTCGCCGCCGCCGAGCCCATCCGACCGGCACGACGGCTCATCACCTGGGGCCTGACGCTCGCCTTCGGTGGTCAGGCGTTCTCGTACTACGCCCTCACCGCGTGGATCCCGACGCTGCTGCACGACGAGATCGGCTTCTCGAAGGCATCGTCGGGCGCGAGCTCGTCGGTGTTCCAGATCCTGGCCGTCGTCGGGGCGCTCGGTGTCCCGCTGCTCGCGACCCGGTGGCGTCCGGCGGCGATCATCGCCCTGGTCGGCACGCTGTGGCTGGCGATGCCGCTCGGGCTGCTGTTCGCCCCGCAGCTCTGGTTGCTGTGGTCGGTGCTCGGCGGTGCAGCCCAGGGCGGCGGCATCACCGTGATCTTCATCGTCATCGTGCGGATCGTCTCGAGCGACGCCGACGCCCGGCGGATGTCCGCGTTCGTGCAGGGCGGCGGGTACCTGCTCGGGTCGGCCGGGCCGCTCGTCGCCGGCGCGCTGCACGGTGCGACGGGGAACTGGACGGCGCCGCTGCTCGTCGTGCTCGTCGCGGTGCTCACCCTCGGCGTCGTCGGGACGTTCGCCGCGCGACGGGTGTCCTGACCCCGAACCCGAACGCCGGCTGAGACCCCGCTCCGGCTCGACCCCCGAGGCGCTGACCGACGGGGGCCGCACCCGCACGAGCCCTCAGCGCGCGGACCGGCTTCGCGGCCAGCTGGCGGCACGGTCCCGGCCGGTCGTCATCCCGGACGGCCAAGGTCCGGAGAGTGGACATCCGACGACCCGCCCGGTGGCGGGACCAGCCGCTCGCAGCACGGCTCACCCTGCTCGTGATCGTGGGCGGCACGACCGTGCTGCTCGCCTGGAACCTGGGCCGTGGCGGGGACTTCAGCTTCTACCAGGCGTCGGCGCGGTCGATGTCCGAGTCGTGGCCAGCGCTGTTCTCGGGCGCATTCGACCCCTCCGCGACGGTGACGCTCGACAAGCTCAGCGGCTTCGCCGTCCCGCAGGCGCTGAGCATCCGGCTGTTCGGGCACTCCACCGCCGCGCTCGCGTTCCCGCAGGTCGTCGAGGGGCTCGTCACCCTGTGGGCCTGCTCCCTGGTCGGACTCCGCTGGGCCGGCGTCGGGACGGGCCTCGTCGCTGCCGCAGCAGCGGGGTCGACGCCGGTCTTCGTGTCGATGTTCGCGCACCCGATGGAGGACGGCATGGTCACCGCCGCGCTGGCCGTCGCCCTGCTGTGCTGGCAGCACGCGGCACTGACCGGGCGCTGGTGGCCGCTCGTCGCCGCGGGCCTGGCGGTCGGCGTCGGGTTCCAGGCGAAGATGGTGCAGGCGTGGTTCGTCCTGCCGGCACTGCTGCTCGGCACCCTGCTGGCCTCGGCCCGGCACGACGGCCGTCCCTTCCGCTTCGGCACCCGGGTGATCCGCGCCGGGGTGCTCGGGATCGTCGCGGTCGTGGCCTCGCTGTCGTGGGTCACCGCGCTGGCGGTCACCCCGTCGGTTTCGCGGCCGTGGGCGGACGGCTCCACCGACGACAGTCCGCTCGCGATGGTGTTCGGGTACAACGGCATCGACCGGTTCCTGCCCGGCGCGGTGCCCGGGTCCGTCCGGTCGTTCACGGTGCCGTTCGGTCCGCACACCTGGCGCGGTGGTCCGGCCGGGTTCGGCAAGCTGCTCGGACCGCACCTGGCGTCACAGGTGGCCTGGCTCCTGCCGGCGGCGGTGTTCGGCGTGGTGGTCGCGGCCGTGGTGCTCGTCCGCCGCCGTGCGGAGCGACCCGGCACCCTCGGCTCCCCGTTCGGGCACGCCTTCGACACCCGCGCCGGAGCTGCCACCCTGGCCGTCCTGGTGGTCTGGTTCGGCACCGCGGCGGCCGTGCTCTCGGTGGCCGCCGTGCCGCACACCGCCTACGTCGCCGCGATCGGCGTGCAGCTCGCCCTGCTCGCAGCCCTCGGGTGGCGCGGTGCGGTCGGGCTCGTCCGGGCGCAGTCTCGAGGGCTCCGGGCGCTCCCGGTCGTCCTCGCCGCGACGCAGCTCGGCTGGGTGGTGTTCCTCGCGCGGGGCACCGCGATGCCGAGCGTGCTCGCCGTGCCCGCGATCGCCGTCTCGACGGTCGCCGTCGTCGCGACGCTGGTGGCGGTGTGGCGGCGACCCCGCTGGGAGGCGACGCGCGGGCCGGACCGGCACCGGGCCTCCCGGACGGTCATCGCGCTGGCAGCCGGGCTCGCGCTCGTCGCCGGACCCGCCGCGTTCTCACTGCAGGCGCTCGACGCGACCCGCGACGGCAGCGGCGTCGACGCGTCGGTCGGGCCGTGGCCCGCACGCTGGCCGATCCCGGCCGGCAGCCCGGACGTCTTCCACGTGTCGCGCCCGGACCCGTGGGGCGGGTCGACGCCCTACCCGCGTGCCCTCAGCCGGCTCGTCGCGACCGCGCGACGCCTGGAGGGGTACCGGCACGACGAACCGCTCTTCATGACGGACACCTGGCACATCTCCGCACCCGTGATCGACGCGACCGGACTCCCCGTGCTGACGGACGGCGGGTTCTCGGGCACCGTGCCCGTCTTCACGACGCACCAGATCCGCCGGAGGATCGCCGACGGCTTGCGCGTCCTCGTCGTCGAGGCCCACGCGCCCCCCACCGACCCGGTCCTGCACGCCGCACTGGCCGGGGGCTGCCGAGCACTCACCAGCGGCACCCGGCACGCACGCCTGCCGATGCAGCCGCGCCGGGCGGACGGCATCGCCTGGACCGTGTGGCACTGCGGGCTGCCCGGCCCGTCGATCGGACCCGGTGCGCACCGGCACCACGGGTCAGCTCGCGGCGAGCACCTCGCGCAGGGACATCGGCGGACGCCCGGTGATGCGTTCGACGTCGCCGGACACGTGCGCGAGCGCCCCCTCGGCGATGGCCGTGTAGGTGCTCACCCAGGCGTCGGCCTGCCACGGCTCCGGGTTCCACTGCGCACGTGATGCGTACGCCTCGTCGAGGGTCTCCGGGTGGTAGCTGACCGTGCGGCCGCGGACCTCGGACACGATCGCCGCCGCCTGGGCCAGGGTGATCGCCTCGGGGCCGGTCAGCTCGTAGGTCTGGTCGCGGTGCGCGTCCGGGTCGTGCAGCACCGCGGTCGCGACGCGGGCGACGTCGGCACGGGCCACCGCGGCCATGGCGCCGTCGCCGGCCGGTCCGCGGATCACGCCGTCCTCACCGACCAGGTCCTCGACGAAGTCCAGGTAGAAGCTGTCGCGCAGGAACGTGAAGGCCATCCCGCTCTCGCGGATCGCCTGCTCCGTCGCCCAGTGGTCGCGTCCGAGCGTGAAGGTCGCATCGGGAGCCGCGCCGAGGAACGACGTGTAGACGACGTGCCGCACGCCCGCGTCGGCGGCCGCGGCGACGAACGCCCGGTGCTGGTCGAGGCGGTCCTGGGCCTCGGCCGCCGAGACCATGAGCAGCACCTCGACGCCCTGCAGCGCGGTCCGGCTCGCGTCGGCGTCGGCGAAGGTCGCGACGGCGACCTCGGTGCCCGGAAGTTCCGGCGCACGGGAGGCGTCGCGCACGAGCATCCGGAACGGCACGGCGTCCGCGGCGAGCGCCGCGCTCACGGCGCCCCCGATGTTGCCGGTCGCTCCGGTGATGGCGATGGTCATGGTCGCTCCTCGTGTCGGTGTCGCGTGGTCGTCGTCGGGGTCACGTCGTTGTCGGGGTCGCCTGGTGGTCGTCGACGGTCGCGTCGGTCGGTGGTCACGTCCACACCGTCCTGGAGGCCCGGATCACCGTGGGCGCGACCCTCGCGGCGTTCACGCCGTCCACCTCCACCGCCCACGCGCGGGCGGCGTCGTGGTCGCGGCCGTGCCGCATGTGCCGGCCGACCAGGCGGTCGAGCCGCACGTCGTCGGCGACGGCGCAGAACCAGGTCTCGGTGAAGAGCGCCGGCAGCGCCGACCACGGTGCGGTGTCGTCGAGCAGGTAGTTGCCCTCGGACACCACGAGTCGGGCTGCGCGGGGCACCGCGATGCTGCCGGCCACGGGTTCGTCCACGCGACGGTCGAAGTCCGGCGCCCACACCACGTCCTCGTCGGCGGCGACGAGTCGGCGGACGAGCGCGACGTACCCGTCGGCGTCGAAGGTGTCCGCCGCGCCCTTGCGGTCGTGCCGGCCGAGGGCGTCGAGCGCCGCGTTCGACAGGTGGAAGCCGTCCATCGGGACCTGCACAGCGGTGCCTGCACCCAGGCGGTCGTCGACGGCGGTGACGATGCGACGGGCGAGCGTGGACTTGCCGGCGCCCGGTGCTCCGGCGATCCCGAGCACCGTGCGCTTGCTCGAACGGGCCAGTTCGACGGCGCGCTCGACGGCCTGGTCGACGGTCGTGCCGGAGTCGCTCACGGCTTCATCCTCGCAGAGCGCACCGACGCCGGGCCGCGGTGGTTCACTTGCCGCATGGTCGATGCGACGAAGGCGTTCAGCGGGTTCTCGGTGCGCGACGTGCCCGAGGCGAAGGCGTTCTACGAGGACGTCCTGGGGGTCGAGGTCACCGAGGACCACGGCATGCTCTTCCTGCAGCTCGGCGGTGGACACCAGGTGCTCGTCTACCCGAAGGGCCCGGGTCACGAACCGGCGGCCTTCACGGTGCTGAACTTCCCGGTGCCGGACATCGACGCCGCGGTCGACGAGCTCACCACCAAGGGCGTCGTGTTCCTGCAGTACGAGGGGATGACCGACGACCGGGGTGTGAACCGGAAGGGCGGGCCGCTCATCGCCTGGTTCACCGACCCGTCGGGAAACGTCCTCAGCGTCATCGAGGAGTGAACATGTTGTATTCCGAAAGCTCGCTTCGGCGCTGCTGATCGTCCTACCGTCCTCTCACCGACGAGAGGACGGCCATGACGAAGGTGCTGGGACGGCATTGGACCCGCGAGGGGCTCCTCGCCGAGCGCGAACGAGTCCGCGCAGAGTGGAACCTGGACGAGCGGGAGTTCGCGCCGACCGAGCAGTGGCGCGACCTGTTCATCGACGAGTACCTCGCACAGGACTGGCTGGACAGCATCTCGTTCCTGCTCGGTGAGCGATGAACGAGCAGGCCGCGTCGGCGGCGCAGCAACCGGCTGACGTCCCGCCGCAGTTCGCCGTCCTGACCGCCGGGTGAAGCGGTCAGCGGGACAGGGCGCCCGCCCAGCCGAGGGCGATCGGCACGAGCAGGCCGTGGCGGTGGTGCGGGAGCTCGGCGACGGGGATCCACCGCGACTCGTCGGTCGAGCCGTCGAGCTCGTGCCGCAGGGCTCCCCCGGTGATGGTCGCCCGGAACACCACCTGCACGGCCTTCATCGGCCGGCCGTTGGCGTGGATGCGGCGCTCTGCGGGGACGATGTGGTGTCTGACCCCGAGCAGGGCGCCGACCTGGGCCTCGTACCCGGTCTCCTCGCGGATCTCGCGCACGACGGCCTGCTCGACGGTCTCGTCGAACTCGACCCCGCCGCCCGGTAACGTCCACGTGCCCGCGTCGGGGTGACGCAGCTTCGCCAGGAGCACGCGGTCACCGTCCGTGATCACGCCGTAGGCGGCGAGCCGGGTGTCGTAGTCCGTGTACTCCATGGGCCGACCATGCCAGGTGGGTGCACCGACGTCTGCCAGCCGCGCCGGGCCTCCAGGCCGTGGACCGGGGTGGTGCGGACGCTCCACCAGCCCGCCACCGGTCACGACCCCCCGCGGCCCGCACGCCGAGCGGTCACAGACCGTCGGCCCCGCCGCCCGCAAACGACGGAACGTGACCACGCGACGCAGCACGCGCGGTGTGTCGCGACCACTCCGCGGGCCGGGTGGCGCGAGTCGCCGCCGCCATGGGCCTACCGGCCGTCCGACGTGCGCGCCCGACCCGGATCAGGCGTCGACGCGTGCCGCTGCCCAGCCGACCCGCATCCGGGCGACCGCCCGGTCGAAGGCGCTGAGCGGTTCCCCATCGTCGCGGATCACGGACTGCAGCTGGAGCCCCTCGTACAGCGCCATGAGCTGCTCGGCTGCGTGCCGGGGCGATGCGCCGCGGGGTTCTCTGCCAGCGACGACGTCACGGACCAGGGCGAGGGTGACGTCCTCGAACGCCCGCGTGTACTGCGTGCGGAACCATCCGGCGGCGGGGTGGTCGGGGTTCGAAGCGGCGCTGAGCACGGCGACCCGGAGGCGCACGAGGGCCGGATCCTCCACGCCCGCAGCGAGCCGGGCTCGCAGGTAGGCGACCGTGCCGTCCCGCTCCGCGATCGGCCAGAGCTCGCGTCGGCTGCCGTTGTTCCACTTGTCCATGACCGCGACCACCAAGAGTTCCCACATCGGGTACGCCCGGTGGAACTCGTCGGCCGTGACACCGGCGTGCTCGGCGACCTCGTCGGGCCCGACACGGTGGAAGTCCCCGGCTCGGTAGGCACTGATCGCCCCGGCGACGATGCGTGCGCGGAGGTCGACATCGGTCGTGGGCATGCTGACGATTGTGCGGGGCCGCTCAGCGGCCCGCGACCGCCAGTTCAGGGGGCGCAGCCACCGTCGCCGGCTCCCGGTCAGCCGCGGTCGAACGTCAGCGTCTCGTCATCGGGGGCGCGGACCTCGCCGGTGCGGGCGAAGTCGGCCCAGATCGCCCGGAAGGCCCGGCCGCGGCGCTCGACCTCGGGCCAGTCGCGTTCGGGGACGAACCGGGTGCCGGCCCAGGCCTCACGGCCACCGAGCAGCAGCGGCAGGTCGCTCATGTGCACGGCTCCGGTCGGGGCGCTCGTGACACCGCGGTGCAGTCGGTAGGAGGTCGCCCGGCCGCCGGCGCGTCGGTGCCGCTCGGTGAACCGTCGAGCGTCGCGCCCGTAGATGACGTCGGACAGCGGACGGACGACCCACCACCGCAGGGCCGACCGCAGCACCCGCGACCGGGTGACCCGACGCAGGCCGGGCACGAGCGGCACGTACATGCCGGCCTCGTCCGAACCGGACCCGATCAGGACGTCGACGTCGGGGGCGACCCGGCTCCACGCGGCGTCGAGGTCACGCTCGGCGGGCAGCGGCGCGAACCCGTACTGGGTGCCGAAGGGCATGCCGGCGGCGAGCCCGTAGGGCGCTGCGGCCCGGGTGCCGAGCGCCTGACGGTCGAGCAGGTCCTCGAGCGGGGTGTCGGCGTGCACGCTGCCGACCGCCCGGACCATCGCGCGGTTCATCCGTGCCCGACGGCGGGACAGCCCGAGCGGCGCGCTCTGGATGATCGCGCGGCGGAAGAGCCCTTCGGCGCCGGCACTGATCATCAGGTGCGCAGCTGCGTCCCCGCCGGCCGACTGCCCGAAGACGGTGACCAGGTCGGGGTCGCCGCCGAAGGAAGCGATGTTCGCGCGCACCCAGCGCAGCGACTCGACCAGGTCGAGCAGCCCGAGGTTCGCCGGGATCGTCTCGCCGTCACCGAGGAATCCGAGCACGCCGAGCCGGAACGTGACCGACACCACGATCACGCGCTGCTCGGTCACCAGGTCGCGGGCGTCGTAGATCGGCAGGTCGCCGCCGCCGATGACGTACGAGCCGCCGTGGATCCAGACCATCACGGGCAGCTGCTCGTCCGGCCGCACGTCGGCGGGCAGCGTGATCGAGAGTCGCTGGCAGTGCTCGTCGACCTCGATGCCCTGGATCGGGTTGAGCAGCAGGTCGACGAACTCCTCGTGCGGCTGCGGTGCCACCGGCGACGGGGTCGACGCGTGTAGCTCACCCTGGAACGGTGGCATCGGCTGCGGCGGGGCGAACCGTTCGGCCTGCGCGTACGGGATCCCGAGCGCCCGCACCACGTCGCCGTCGACCGCCCCGACGATGCGGCCTGCGGGGGTGTCGAACGGGGCTGGGGCGGCGGCGAGCATGTGGGTCACGCTATCGGGGCCGGCTGACGCAACCAGGCAGACAGACGGGAGGCCCGTGGCGGCGTCGCCACGGGCCTCCACACCGTCTTCTGGTCGCGGTGCGCGACGGGCGCTACCGCACCCGCTTGATGGGGATCACGACGAGTGCGCCGATGATGGCGATCGCGCCGGCGGCCCAGCACATGAGCGTGTAGTTGTCGGCGGCGTCCCCGGACCCGATCTTCAGGAAGAACAGGGCGACGGCCGGGGCGAGCGACTGCGGCAGCGCGTTGGCGATGTTGATGACGCCGAGGTCCTTGCCGGGACGGTCCGCGTTCGGCAGGACGTCGACGACGAGTGCGGTGTCGATCGCGGAGTAGATGCCGTACGCGAAGCCCATGATGACCTCGGCGACGTAGAAGCCGTTGACGGTGTCGGCGTGCGCCAACACGATGAGTCCGACCGCGAACATCGCCGTGGAGCCACCGACGAACACCTTGCGGCGACCGAGCTTGTCCGAGGCCCAGCCGGACAGCGCCGCACTGACCAGCAGCGCGATCGTGTAGAGCAGGACACCGAAGGCGACGGCGGCCGTCGCCTCCTTCGCGCTCTCGATGCCGAGGTGCTGCTCCATGTAGAGCAGGCGGTACGTCGTGAACATGAAGGTCGCGAAGATGATGAGGAAGCGCGACCACCACGCGAACGCGAAGTCCGGGTTCTTGACCGGGTTCGTCCAGAACGACGCGATGAGGTTCAGGAACGTGAACTTCTTGAGCTTGTAGGTGGGCAGGTCGTCCCGCGCGACGACGGCGTACACGGCGACCAGGATGATCGCCAGGATGCCCGGCGCGATGAACAGCACGGGCAGGTTCGCGACGAAGAAGACCGACAGGTAGGTGCCGGCGAGCACGGCGATGTTCTGCGCGAGCGCGATGATGCTCGAGGACCGGCCGCGCTGCAGCTGCGGCACGTTGTCGGCGAAGCTCGCGAGGAGGGTGGCGAGCGTGGCGTTCGCGGCGAGCTGGGCGAGCAGCCAGGCCAGCGTCAGGTTGAGGACGTCGGGCGAGTAGGCGATCCACGCGAGGGCGATCGCGAAGACCACGACACCGCTGAGCAGCCAGGGGCGACGACGGCCCCAGCGCGTGCGGGTGCGGTCGGACAGGGCACCCGCGAGGGGGTTCATGATGAGCGCACCGAACGCGCCGATCGGCAGCACCGAGCCGATGACGTTCGCAGCGTCGTCGCCGACCAGGGCCTGCGCCTTGAGCTGCATGCTCACGTAGACGGGCGCCATGAGCGCGACGAAGAGGCCGAACTGCCCGAGGAACAGGGCGATCTGGTAGCCGATGCCCACCTTCACCGTGCTGACGGGCTGGGTGATGCCCTCTTCCGGGTTGAGCAGTGCCGGGCTGCCGGGTTCGGGTGTGCTCATGACGCCTCCTTGAGTCGATGAAAACCTTATCTGACAAGGTTTTCCGACGCGAGCATACATCGACACGTGTTGTCCGCAACACCGGGGTCGTCACACGGGGCAGCAAAAACTACACACCGGGTGGTTTTTGGGGTAGCGTCGTCATCGATCTCGCCGCGGAGCATCGCTCCTCGACGGGCCGCGACACCCAGACAGGATCGAAGGAGCCTCTGCAATGCCCACCACTTCTGTGCAGCTGTACTCGCTGCGCGACGCCATCGCCGAAGACCTCGACAAGGCCATCGCCCGTGTCGCCGAGATCGGGTACGAGAACGTCGAGCCCTACGCGTTCGTCGAGCGCGCCACCGACCTCGAGCGTGCGTTCGCGGCCACCGGCCTCAAGGCTCCGTCCGGCCACGTCGCCGTGATCGACGCCGAGGACACCGCGCCGATCTGGGACGCCGCCGAGCGCCTCGGCATCCGCACCGTCATCGACCCGTTCATCCCGACCGACCGCTGGCAGACCGCCGACGACGTCGCGAAGATCGCCGAGCGCGTCAACGAGCTGACCGCCGAGGCCGCCGGCCGTGGCCTGCAGTTCGGGTACCACAACCACCAGTGGGAGTTCACGAACAAGGTCGACGGCCGCACCGTCTACGACCTGTTCGTGTCGCAGCTGTCGCCGGAGACCGTCCTCGAGGTCGACACCTTCTGGGCGACCGTCGGTGGCGCCGACGCCCCCGCCGTGCTCAAGGGCCTGGGCGACCGCGTCGTCGCGATCCACGTCAAGGACGGCAAGGTCGACGGAGACATCCGCACCGCGCTGCCCTCGTCCGAGAGCGCCCTCATCGTGCCCGAGGCACTGCAGCGCGCCTTCGAGAACCAGACGCCGGCCGGTCAGGGCGACGTCGACGTGACCGCCATCCTCGCCGCCGCACCGCAGGCGATCCGCGTGGTCGAGTTCGACGCGTACAAGGGCGACGTCTTCGAGGGCATCACCGAGTCCCTCACCTGGCTCAAGGACAACGACAAGTGAGCCGTGTCGGGATCGGCATCATCGGTGCCGGCAACATCTCCACCCAGTACCTCGAGAACCTGACCAAGTTCGCCGACGTCGAGGTCCGCTTCGTCGCCGACGTGCTGCTCGAGCGTGCCGCTGAGCAGGCGGCTGCGTACGGCGTCGCCTCGTCGGGATCGGTCGAGGAACTCCTCGCCCGCGACGACATCTCGATCGTGATCAACCTGACGATCCCGGCCGCGCACGCCGAGGTCGACCAGCAGATCATCGACGCCGGCAAGCACGTCTGGAGCGAGAAGCCGATCGCGACCGACCACGCGTCGGCCGCCGCGGTGCTCGAGTCGGCGAAGGCCAAGGGCCTGCGCGTCGCGACCGCTCCGGACACCGTGCTCGGCGCGGGCATCCAGACGGCGCTCCGGGCCATCGCCCGCGGTGACATCGGCGAGCCGCTGTCCGCGACGACCCTGTTCCACGTCCCCGGACCCGAGGCGTGGCACCCGAACCCGGACTTCCTGTTCGCCACCGGTGCCGGCCCCCTGTTCGACATGGGCCCCTACTACGTGACGACCCTGGTGCACGCGTTCGGCACCGCCTCGCGCGTGCAGGCCGTCTCGTCGAAGTCGCTCGACCGTCGCACGATCGCGTCCGGCCCCCGCGCCGGCGAGACGTTCCCGGTCGAGGTCCCGACGCACCACGCGGCCCTGATCGAGTTCGCCGGCGGGCAGTCCGCCCAGTCGACGTTCTCGTTCCAGCACGCCCTGCCGCGCATGGGCTTCGTCGAGATCAACGGCACGCTCGGCACGATCTCGCTGCCGGACCCGAACACGTTCGAGGGCTCGTCGCAGCTCTGGCGCTACGGGCAGGACGAGCCCGAGACGCTCGAGGCCGTCGGCTCCACCTGGGGTCGTGGCACCGGTGTCGTCGAGCTCGCCCGCGCCATCGCCGAGGACCGCCCCGAGCGTGCCTCCGGCGCCGTCGCGCTGCACGTGCTCGACGTGCTGCTCGGCATCCGTGACGCGGCCGAGTCGGGTTCCGCCGTCGACATCACGTCGACCGTGGACGCGATCCCGCCGCTGCCCGAGGACTTCGACCCCGCGGCAGCCGTGCTGACCGCGGGCGCGAACGCCTAGGAGCGCCGCGAGCACCACGCGCACCACTTCGTGAGCAGCAATGGTCGGGTCCCGAACGGGGACCCGACCATTGCTGCTCACCAAGCGAAGACCACGACACGAGCGACGCGAACGACGCCCCCGCGCGAGCCCGCGCCGGTCAGACCAGCGCGGTGAAGGACGCGTCGCGCACGAGCAGCGTCGCCGCGTCGCCCACCACGGCCTGGTCGGGGTCGCTCGACAGCCCGAGGGACCAGTTGCCCCCACCCGGACGCTCCGGCAGCGTGAACTCGACCGTGGTGTCCGACGCGTTCAGCAGCACGGCCACGGTGTCGTCGCCCTGGTGCAGCACGAGCGTCACGGCCCGGTTGCCGCCGTCCGCCCAGTCGCCGTCCTCGAACCCGGCGGCGTCGGCACGGAGCACGGTCACCGTCGACTCCGAGTCACCCGGCGCGGTGCGGAACCACTCCGGACGCAGCGCCTGGTGCTGCCGACGGAACGCGATGGCCGCCGTGGTGAAGGCGAGCAGGTCCTGGTCGGCGGCGGCCCAGTCGAACCACGAGATCTCGTCGTCCTGGCAGTACGCGTTGTTGTTGCCGCCCTGTGAGCGGGCGAGCTCGTCGCCACCCAGGATCATCGGCACGCCGGCGGAGAGCAGCAGGGTGCCGAGGAAGTTGCGGCGCTGCCGGTCGCGGTAGTCGTTCACCGCGCCGTCAACGGTCGGGCCCTCGATGCCGCCGTTGAACGAGGTGTTGTCGCTCTCGCCGTCGTTGTTGTCCTCGCCGTTCGCCTCGTTGTGCTTGTCGGCGTACATCGTCAGGTCGGCCAGGGTGAAACCGTCGTGGGCGGTCACGAAGTCGATCGAGCACAGCGGGGAGCGCCGCGAGCCCTCGTAGACGTCCGGGCTGCCCAGGACCCGCTGCACAGCGTCGCCGAGGGCGCCCTCGTCGCCGCGCCAGAAGGCACGCAGGTCGTCGCGGTACTTGCCGTTCCACTCGGACCAGTCGGCCGGGAACCCGCCGACCTGGTAGCCGGCGGTGTCCCACGGCTCGGCGATCATCTTGACCTCGCGCAGCACGGGGTCCTGGTGGATGATGTCGAGGAACGCGGAGTGCTTCTCGGCCTCGCCGTCCTGGCGGGTGAGCGTCGTGGCCAGGTCGAACCGGAAGCCGTCGACGTGCATCTCCTCGACCCAGTACCGGAGCGAGTCCATGATGAGTCCGAGGGCCGCCGGGTGCCCGACGTTCAGGCTGTTGCCGGTGCCGGTGGTGTCGAAGTAGTTCGCCTCGTCACCCTCGACCAGCCGGTAGTACGACTGGTTGTCGATCCCCTTGAACGACAGCGTCGGGCCCATGTGGTTGCCCTCGGCGGTGTGGTTGTAGACGACGTCCATGATGACCTCGAGCCCGGCGGCGTGCAGGGCCTTCACCATCTCCTTGAACTCGGCGACCTGCTGCCCGGCGGTGCCGGAGGACGAGTACTCGTCGTGCGGCGCGAAGAAGCCGATGCTGTTGTAGCCCCAGTAGTTGCGGAGGCCCTTGTCGAGGAGCGTCGAGTCCTGCACGAACTGGTGCGTCGGCAGCAGCTCCACCGCGGTGACGCCGAGGTCGGTGAGGTGCTTGATCGCCGCCGGGTGGGCCATGCCGGCGTAGGTGCCGCGGATCTCCTCGGGGACGTCCGGGTGCTGCTTCGTGAAGCCCTTGACGTGCACCTCGTACACGACGGTGTCGGCGAGCGGGGTCCGCAGCAGGGTGTCACCGTCCCAGTCGAAGGACCGGTCGGCGACGACGGACTTGGGCATCGCGCTGGCCGAGTCGGTCTCGTCGATCTGCTCGGGCTCGTTCATGTCGTGACCGAAGAGCGCCTGGCCCCACTCGTACTCGCCGTCGATCGCGGTGGCGTAGGGGTCGAGCAGGAGCTTCGCGCCGTTGTGGCGCAGGCCGTTCGCCGGGTCCCACGCGCCGTGCACGCGGAAGCCGTAGCGGGTGCCGACGGTCACGCCGGGGACGACGTCGTGGAAGGTGTAGCCGGTGCGGTTGCGGAGCTCGGTGCGGTGCTCGGTGCCGTCGTCGTCGAAGGTGCAGAACTCGACCCGCTCGGCGGTGCTCGAGAACAGGGCGACGTTGGCGCCCCCGTCGACGAGAGTGACGCCGAGCGGTGTGCGCGTGGAAGTGGTCATGCTGCCCTTCTACCGGCCGGTCGCTGTGCCACCGGCGGTCTGGGCGTACCCCTGGCCGCTCAGCGCACCGGCGGGACGAGCTGCTCGAGCAGCCGCAGCACCCGCTCGCCGTCGACGGCGTCGGGGTCGAGCAGCCACTGGACCTGCAGTCCGTCGGATGCCGCGATGCTCAGGCTCGCCAGGTCGACCGGGTCCAGGTCGGCGCGGATCCGGCCGCTCGCCTGGTCCGCCTCGATCAGTTCGGCGAGTTCAGCACGCAGCCGGGCGAAGCGTTCGCGCATGAAGTCGCGCGTGGCCGGGTGGCCCTCCTGCACGGCGTCGGCCGCGAGGGTCGTGTACAGCTGCACCAGCCCCGGCACGGCCCGGTTGCGCGATGCGCTCTCGCGCATGTCGCCGATCGCCGACTTCATCCGGTCGGGCGCGCCCTGCTCGCGGACCTCGTGCTCCCGGTAGACGGCGAGCAGCAGTTCGTCACGGCTCGGGAAGTAGTGGCGCAGTGCCGCGTGCGTGATCCCGAGGGCCTCGGCCACCGAGCGGAGCGACGATGCGTCGACCCCCTGCTCCGCGACCATGCGGATCATCTCGTCCAGGATCTGCGTGCGCCGCTCGGCACCCTTGCGGTACCCGCCGCGGCGCGGCTGGGCCGCGTCGGCGTCGTCCGCGGGGTGGGTCATGCACCCAACTTACCGCTGGAAGGTTTTCTCGCCACCGTCCGGACTGGAGGCCCGTGGCGGGCGCACCACGGGCCTCCAGTCCGTATCGGGGTCGCGTCGCACCCGCCGGGTCGCGTCAGCCGGGCGCGCTCGCGTCAGTCCTGGTCGTCGACCGTGTACTCGTCGACCGGCGCGGGCGTGCCCGCGGCGAGCGCGTCGACGATCTTCGTGAGCGAGTCGGCGAGGACGGCGTTGTCCGCGTCGGGGAGTTGCTCGAGCACCTCGACGACGGCCGCGTGGAAGCGCGCGTACGAGGCGTCGATCTTCTCGGCGGCCTGGTCGGTCGGGGCGAGCACCTGCGCACGACGGTCGGTGGGGTGCGCCGTACGCGACAGCAGGCCCTTCTGCACGAGCCCGTCGACGATCTTGGTGACCGAGGCGTTCGAGACGGCGAGCATCACGGCGAGGTCCTTCGGGCCCATGGTGCGGCCGTCCCGGTGTGCCTGGAGCATGTACCGGACGGCGAGGAACTCGTTCTTCGACAGGCCGCTCTCGATGCGGGCGGACTCGATCTGCTGGTCCTCGGCGTGCTGCAGGCGGAGCAGCGCGTCGACGGCGGTCTTCGCGACCCCGGACTCGGGTTCGCGGGCGTAGAGGTGGACGTGCTCTCGACGGACGACGGTCAACGGCATGGGGTCATGCGCTCCTTGCTAAACGGCAGGCGTGCTGAAGAAGTCCGCGTAGGACGGTTCGGAACGACCGGCGAGCAGCGAGGGGTCCTGGATGCGACGCTCGACGTAGGCGTCGATGATCGCCGGGTCGGTGAGACCGACGCGGGTGTGGCTGCCACCGATCCGTGCCGTCCGAGGCATCCCGGAGTACGTGCTGTGCATGTCGTGTCCCGCCCTTCTTGCTTGCCGTGTGTCCCCTGCGGACGGCTGAACTCTTTCACAAAGTGAACGGTCAGTTCAACGAACCATTCGCGCTGTGTACGTTTTGCGCGCCGAACGGTTCGGCGGCACGCGGCACGCGGCACGCGCCTCAGACCATCGCCGCGGACATCACCGCGACCGCGACCCCCATCGCCAGGGTCTCGACCAGCGGCAGCGGACGCGAACGTCGCCGGACGCCGTCACGGAGCAGGTGGACGGTGAGCACCAGGTACCCGAGGGTCAACCCGCCGAGCACCACCTGCCACGTCACCGCGACCACCCCGAGGTGCTGGTGCATCCCCGCGGCGCCGGCGTCGTGCGCCATGCCGACACCCATCGCACCCATCACGAGCAGGCCCAGGGCAGCGTGCAGTCGCCCGTACCGGCCGTGTGCGGAAGCCGCGCCCGGCGGCTGAGCCGACCCGCGCCTCCAGGCGGACGTGGACTGCAACCGGTGCACCCCGGCGACCACCACGGCGAGGAACGCCAGCACCAGGAACCACAGGACACCCGGCAGGACCCGGGGTCCGAACGCCCCGTCGACCATCGCCGCCACCATCGCGACCGCGGCGACCACGTCGACCGCACGGCCGGGGCGCCACGCCCCGACCGTGCAGCAGGCCCCGGCCGACGCCGGCACGATGGCCGCGAGCCCGAGCAGGTCGGTCACGTCAGTGCCCGACCCCGTGGTCGTGCCCGTGGTCGTGCTGGTGCTCGGCTGCGTCGTGTGCGGCCTCGACGGCGCCGGAGACGTGGTGCGAGCAGTGCGACCCGGCCGCCGCCCCGATCGACGCCGGCACGTTCAGGGCCGGGTTCCGCGGGAAGAACCCGTACGGCTTGAGCGTGAACTTGGCGTAGTCGACGGGCATGACGGGCCAGTCCTCGGGCCGGGGGAAGTGCGTGGGGCCGAAGGTGTGCCACAGCACGATGTCCTCGCCGTCGAGCGCACGGTCACCCTGCACGTACCGGGCGAGGCCGTCCCCGCCGGGGTTCTGGTGCACGAAGTCACCGGCGGCGAAACGCTCGGCCGGGTCGTACTGCGTCACGTACAGGTGCTTCCGTGCGAACTCGGCGCGGGCGGCCACCGACGACGAGTCGTCCGCGAGCAGCACCGGGGCGTCCTGCGGGTACAGCACGTACCCGGTCGGGCGGTCGAGGTGGTTGCGCTCCTCGGTGTTCGAGATGAACCAGGTCCGGGCCTTCGACGCGTCGGCGAGACGGCCGGAGGTCGACTCGGACGACAGCCGGGTGACCGACTTCGTGAACGCGTTGCCGTGCTCGTTGCCCGGGCCGACCGGGACCCGGACGGCGTCGACCTCGTCCACCGCGTTCGACAGCCCGTCGACCATCATGTCCAGCCGTGCCGAGAACAGGTGCTGGTGGTACGGGGCGCCGAGGCCGGGCGCGACCTCGGAGGCGTACGGGTAGTCCGCACCGGACTCCGTCCGACCCGGGTACGACGAGGTGAAGAGGACACCGGTGAGCTTCGCCTCGCACTCGATCGTGCCGTCGAGGTACAGGTACCAGTAGAACCCGTAGTCGTAGTTGCCGACGGTGGTGAAGAACGAGATCACCAGCCGACGGGAGCGCCGGACCTCCTGCGACCCGGTGTAGATGTCCCCGTGCTTCCACAGCGTGCCGAAGTCCTCCTCGTGCATGCAGATGCCGTTGCGGATGGTCTGCGGGTTGCCGAGCTCGTCGGCCAGGACGGCGTCGAAGTACTTGATCTCGCCGACGCAGTCGCAGCCGAGCTCGAGCGAGTTGGTGAAGCGTCCGAACAGGTACTCGCCGGTGTCGAAGTAGTTCTGCCAGAACCGCACCGGCGACGGGTCACCGTAGGGCACGAGCATCTCGTCGATCGAGGCCCGGTAGACGATCGGCCGCAGCCGCGCACCGTCCTGCCACGACAGCTGCCGGAGCACGAGCCCCTCGCGGGCGTCGAACCCGACCTGGAACCGCCAGTTCGCCCACTCGACGAACTCGCCGTCGACCGAGAACGACGGCCCCTCGGGCTGCGTGATGACGATCGGCTTGAGGTCGAGCGGTTCGCCCTGCACCGCCGGGTCGTCGAAGTTGCCGGACGTGGCGGGTACGGGCATCTCCGCGACGTCCACGATGCGGGTCACCGCGCGGTTGGCGGCGTCGACGTACACGGACAGGCCGTCCACGGGGTGCGCCCAGACGTGGTCGGCGGGGTGGTCCTGGCGGAAGGCGAGCACGCGGAGGATCCGGCGCCCCTCCTCCTCGGGGTAGTCGTAGTACCCGGCCGACAGCGGGACGCACTTCACCTCGTCCGGCGTCAGGCCGCGCTTCGCCAGGGCGGCGACCCAGCGCTCGTCCGCGTTCGCGATCTCGCCGACGGCGTCGAACTCCTCGATGAGGACGGGCAGCTGTCCACGGGACCCGTCGAGCACGTCGGTGGACAGGACGATCCGGTCGGTGATCGAGACGACGCCGTCGGTGGAGCGTCCGGTCGCCATGTCGAGGAGCATCACGCGGGCACGGCGGTCCGGCAGGGGACCGTCGCCGGCCTGCCAGGCCAGGACCTGCTGCTTGTGCGGCTCGTCGAGGCCGACGTAGACGAAGCGCGTGGTGTCGGTCCAGTCCGGCTGCGCCGTGACGACGTCGCGGACGGCGGTGAACTCGTCGGGGCTCAGGTTCGCGAGCGGGTGGGTGGTGGCGGTGACGGGATCGGTGAGGGTCATGCTGGTGGTTCCTTCGGTTCGGTCTGGAGGCGCGGGTCGGGTGGGTCGGTCAGCCGTCGCTGGCGAGACGGTCGAGCATCTGGTCGTAGCGGCGGCGGTCGCGCCGGCGCAGCACCACGGCCTGCAGCACGCCGACGGCGGGCACGACCACGACGAGGCCGGTGAGCACGGTGCTGACGACACCGAAGACGCTCGCTCCGGAACCGTCGACGTCACCGACGAGCGTCGGGAAGTTCGCCCAGATCAGGACGGCCGAGGCGACGAGCCCGACGAACCCCAGGACCGGGGCGATGACGGTGTTCCAGATGCGGCGGTCGGCGCGGTTCCGGCGGAAGTACACGATGACGGCGAGGCTCGTCGCGGCCATCAGGATCGCCACGCCCAGGGTGGCGACGCCGGCGAACCAGCTGAAGACCTGCAGGACCGGGTCGAGGCCGAGGACGGCGAACAGGACCATGAGCACGGCCGCGGTGACGGTCTGCACGACGCTCGAGGTGTGCGGCGACTCGTGCTTGCGGTGCACCGTGCCGAGACGACCGGGCAGGAGCGAGGCGTTCGCCATCGAGTGCTGGTACCGGGTGATGACGTTGTGGAAGGACAGGACGCAGGCGAACATGCTCGTGAGCAGCAGCACGTTCATGACGGCCTCGCCCGCGGTGCCGATGTACTGCGCCGCCGTGGTGAGGATGAGCGCGCCCGGGTCCTTCGCGGCCTCGGCGAGCACGCCGTCCGGACCCCAGGCCATCACGAGTCCCCACGACGCCAGCGTGTAGAACACCCCGATGCCGATGACGGCGGTGTAGGTGGCCCGTGGGATCGTGCGCTCCGGGTCCTTCGCCTCGTCGCGGAAGATCGCGGTGGCCTCGAACCCGATGAACGCCGCGATGGCGAACATGAGGCCGACGCCGGGTGAGCCGGACATGACGTGGGTCGGTTCGAACGGCGCGAACGAGAGCCCGTCGGCACCGCCGCGGAACACGATCGCGGCGACCAGGACGAGCACGATCCCGACCTCGCCGACGAGCAGGACGCCGAGGACCTTGCTCGACAGGTCGATGTGCCGGTAACCCAGCACCCCGACGAGCGCCACGACGACCAGGGACCACACGTACCAGGGGATGTCCGGCCCACCGAGGCCCGTGACGGTCACCCCGAGCAGGTACCCGATGTAGCCGTGCACGCTGACCTGGATCGTGGTGTAGGTCAGCAGCGCCAGGGTGGCCGCTCCCGCACCGGCCGGACGACCGAGCCCGTGCCCCACGAACGTGAAGAAGGCGCCGGGTCGTGGCAGGTGCCGGGTCATCGCCGCCAGCCCCACCGAGAACAGCAGCAGGATCACGGCGGACGCGGCGTAGAGCGACGGGAACCCGACGCCGTTGCCGAGCAGCATGCCCAGCGGGGCCGCACCGCCGACGACGGTGAGCGGGGCGGCGGCCGCGACGACCATGAACACGATCGCGGTGACGCCGAGCGAGCCGCGCATGGTCCGTTGCGGTGCGGGTACGGCTCCGAGTGACGCGGGGTCCTTCGTGATGCTGGACATCGTGGCCTTCCGGTTCGGGTGACTGGGTCGGGGTGGGACCACGGTCCCGCGCTGCCGTTGCGCCCCCGTTCCACGGGTGTGAAACCCGCACGCACCCGAATGGGACGGCCCGGACGAGGCGTCTCATTTGCCCGAGACCACCGCGAAACACGACCGAGACACCGGGGCAACGCAGCGCCCGTACCGTTGCCGCATGACCGCGCTCGACCGTGCCATCGCCGACCCGCCCCGGGTGCCGGGCGTCGGCACGCGCTCCCCCGTCGACGGGCTGTCCCGGCGGAGCGTCGGCCCGGTCGACGTGCTGGCGCAGTCGGTGTCGGCGGTCGCACCGTCGGCGGCGGCCACCACGATCCCGGTGCTCGTCGCGACCGTCGCCGGGCAGGGCGCGACGTGGTCCCTGCTCGCCGCGATGGCGCTGTCGTTCCTGGTCGGACGCACCGTGAACCAGTTCGTCCGACGCGTGGCGGGCACCGGCTCGCTCTACACCTACGTCTCACTCGGCCTGGGGCCGGCGGCCGGTGTGGTCGCGGGCGCCGCACTGCTGCTCGGCTACGGGTTCATCGCGATGTTCTCGCTCACCGGCAGCGGCTACTACCTCGACTACCTGCTGTCCCGGTTCGTCCCGACGGCAGGCACCGGCTCCCTGGTCACGGTCGTGGTGGTCACCGTCATGGGCGCCGCGGTGTTCGCCGTCATCGCCCTCGGGGTCCGGTTGTCGACGCGCCTCACCCTGCTCGTCGAGACCCTGTCCGTCGCCGTCATCGTCGTGCTGATCGTCGCCCTGGTCGCACGGCTGCACCCCGTCGACACGTCCGCCCTCGCGCTCGGTCCGACCGCACCGGCACCCTTCGCGGTGGGCACGGCGCTCGCGGTCACCGCCTTCGTCGGGTTCGAGAGCGCGTCGGTGCTCGGCGTGGAGGCCCGACGTCCGTTCCAGGCGATCCCCCGCGCGATCTCGTGGACCGTCCTGGTCGCGGGCGCGCTCTACGTCGTGAGCGCTGCCGCCCAGCAGACCGGGTTCGCCGCGATCGGCTCCGACCTCGCCACGAGCGCCTCGCCGGTCAACGAGCTCGCCACGGCCTTCGGCATGCAGTGGGTCGGGTGGGCGCTCGACCTCGGGATCGCCGCCTCGTTCGCCGCGTGCGCGATCGCCTCGACGACGGCGCTCGTCCGGGTGCTGTTCGCGATGGGCCGTGAAGGGGTGCTGCCCGCAGCGCTCGGGCGGGCGTCGCCCCGGTTCCGGACACCCTTCGTCGCAGGCGTGCTGGCGTGCTCGGTGCTGACCGCGCTGCCCGTCCTCGGGCTCCTCACCGGCATCCCGACCTGGTCCCTGATGGAGGCCGAACTCGTCGTCGCGGCACTCGGGTACCTGACGGCGTACGCGATGACGTGCTTCGCGGCTCCGGTGTTCCTGCGCCGCATCGGCGAGCTGACGACCGGGGTGGCGACCACCGCGGTGACGACCGGTGTCCTGCTCACCGCCGTGCTGCTCACCTACGTCGGGGTCGAGGCCGCATCGCCCCGGTGGCCGGCCGTCGTCCTCGCCGTCGGGGCCGTCACCGCGGTCGTCGTCGCGTTCCTGGTGGCGACCCGTCGGCGACCCTGGCGACGGGGTCGGAGCCGGGCGGTGTACGACGTGCCGGTCGAAGCGGACCTGCTGGGCGCCTCCCGGTCGTCCGCCGGACCCGGCCCCGGGACGGGGGTGCGGTGAGCGAACCCGGTCTCCGCGCGCGGCAGCCGAAGGCGATCCAGAACGCCCTCGCGGTGCTCGAGGCGGTCGCGCACGCCGGGCCCGGCGTCACCGCCCAGCAGATCTCGGACGCGCTCGGGATGCCGCGGGCGACCACCTACCGGCTCATCACGCTGCTCGTGGAGGACGAGTACCTGGTACGGCTGCCGGACCTGCGGGGCTTCGCGCTGGGACACAAGGTCTCGGAGCTCGCCGGTGTCGCCCCGGCCGCGGCCCAGTCGGTCCCACCACTCCCCCGCGCCGTCCGGTCCGTTCTGTCCGACGTGCGCTCGGCGGTCCGCGCCGGGGTGCACCTGGCCCGGTACGACGCCGACGGGATCTGCGACGTCGACGTCGACCCGGACTTCCCGCTCCTCGACGCGACCGCCCTGCGATCGGCACCCGGGTCGAGCGCGATGGGGCGGCTGCACGCAGCCGGCGGCGCCTCGGCGTCGCAGGTCGGTGCCTTCGTGCGGGGCTTCGGGTGCTTGGCACTGCCCGTCCGCGGCGAGCGCGGTGAGCTCGTGGCGGGGCTGACGTTGTCCGCGCCCGCGGCCCGGGTGGAGTCTCCTGGCCAGGCCCTGGTGCACCTGCGGACGGCGGTCGCGCGGCTCGAGCCCCTGCTCGGCTGAGTTCTCGGCGTCCTCCGAGCGATCTCTTGGCACTCACCAGGGTCGAGTGCTAAAACGGTGGCAGTTGAGTCGAGGGGACTCAACGAGAACCACGAAGGAGTTGATTTCGATGACGATGAACTTCGATCCGTTCCGCGAGCTCGACCGACTCGCGGGTTCGCTCCTCGGCACCGCCGCCGGCCCGCGCTCGATGCCGATGGACCTGTACCGCACCGGGGACCACTACGTCCTCGACGTCGACCTGCCCGGCATCGACCCGGGCTCCGTCGACATCGACGTGGACGGCTCCGTCCTGACCATCCGCGCCGAGCGCACCCTGGGCGCGCCCGAGGGCTCGCAGTGGCTCACCCGTGAGCGCCAGCCCGGCACGTTCGTCCGGCAGCTGACGCTCGGCGACGGCCTGGACGCCGAGCGCATCACCGCCGGGTACGACAACGGCGTGCTGAGCGTCACGATCCCCGTCAAGGAGTCCGCGAAGCCGCGCAAGATCGCCGTCACCGTCGGTGGCGCGTCCGAGCAGCTCGCGGTCGGCTCCGGTGCCGCCGGTTCCGGCGCCGCCGAGTGAGGAGCTGAGCGATGACGTCCGTCCTGCTGAACGCGGTGGTCGCGGTCCTCGTCGTCACCGCGGCGCTCGCGCTGACGAGTCTGGACCGGCGCACCGCCGTGCTCCTCGGGGCGACTGGCAGCCTGACCGGCGCGTTCCTGACCTGGGTCGCCGCGCCCCGGCTGTTCGAGCAGTCGCTCCTGGCGCCCTGGGTCGCGGCGGTCCTCGGCACGGCCCTGCTGATCGCGGGGTGGAGCGCGGTCCGCGCCTACTCGGGCATCTTCGAGGCACCCCGCGACGAAGAACCCGAGACGGGGGCGCTGATGACCGTGGGCGGGTCCGCCCCGTCGGTGCGGTGACCACCTGACGGACAGGAGGCCCGGTGCACGTCGTGCGCCGGGCCTCCTGTCATCCGTCGGTCGCGTGGGCGACCGTCGGGACTACTCCTTGTTCAGCTTGTCCTGCACCAGGCCGGCCGTCTTCTCGACGACGTTCGGCAGCTCGGTGGTGCCGTAGAGCCGGACGTCGGGGTGCGTGGGCGGGGGCATCGGGACCGAGGTGGTCGGGCCGTCGTGGTACGAGTACTCGCCCTTGCCGTCGAACGAGGGGCCGCTCGCCCAGGGGCCGTTCTTCGCCTCGGCACCGTCGGAGAAGTTGAGGTACTGGTAGTTGACCTCCTGGTTCTCCTTCGACTGCGGGAAGTTGCTCGGCACGGGGAAGCCCTCGACGCCCTTCTCGCGCAGCTCGGCGGCAGCGGTCGCCCACATGTTCTGGTGCATGGTGTCGCGGGCGATGAGGAACGACAGCAGGTCCCGCACGCCGTGGTCGTCGGTCATGTGGTAGAGCCGGGCGGCCTGCACACGACCCTGCATCTCGGCGTTCTCGTTCGCCGTGAAGTCGGCGAGCAGGTTGCCGCTGGCGGTGATGTACGAGCCCTGCCAGGGGTTGCCGTTGCTGTCCACCGGGCGGGCGCCCGCACCGGCGACGATCGCGTGCTGGACGTCGGTGCCACCAACGATCGCGGCGACCGTGGGGTCGTCCTGCAGCGCGTCCTCGGTGATGCCGAGCGGGGACTTCTCGAGCAGCTGCGCGATCATCGTCGCGAGCATCTCGACGTGGCCCATCTCCTCGGCGCCGATGCCGAACACCATGTCGCGGTACTTGCCGGGGATGTGCATGTTCCACGCCTGGAACTGGTACTGCAGCGCGACGGAGATCTCTCCGTACTGGCCACCGAGCACCTCCTGCAGCTTGCGGGCGTAGATCGCGTCGGGCTTGTCGGGCGTTGCCTTGAACTGGAGTTCCTGCTTGTGGAAGTACAAATCGTGCTCCTTCGTCTCGATCGAGCGATTGCACGGCCGATGGTTCGCCGGGGGCACTGAGCGGCCGTCCAAGGTGGCCGGATCACGCAGAGGGTGTCCCGGATGCGCCGTTCCACGGATCCGGGTCAACCGTCGGCTTCACCCGGCAGGACGAGGCCCTTCGGTCGACCGCCCGATGCCCTCGGCCGTCCGGTTGCGCAGGCTTGGGAGCATGCAGACCTCGACCAAGCACACGATCGCCACCCTGCTGCTCTGCGCGGCGATCGTGGTCGCCACCGTCATCGCACTGATGGCCATGGCCCCGCCCGCGTGACGCCGGTACGGCATGGGAGGATCGCTCTCGTGACCGAACGGGGCAGGTTCCTCCGGCCGCTCGCCACCCGGTCGATCGTCATCGACGTGGCCTGGGCGGTCCTGGCGGCGTTCGTCTTCCTGCTGCCCATCGACCTCGAGCTCGAGCACGCGAGCCTCGCCGCGGTCCTGTCGGCCTCGGTGGCGATCGCCCTGCGTCGCATCTCCCCGTCCGCCGCGATGGCCATGGTGGTCGTCCTCGGGGTGATCCAGGTCGGCGGCGGCGAGCGCCCGTCGCTGGTGGACCTCGCGCTGTTCGTCGTGATCGGCACCGCCGCGGTCGTCGGCACCCGCACCGAGGTCGTCGTCTCGGGCGTGCTCGCGGTCGTCGCCGGAGCGGGTGCGACGGTCTACCTGGCGTCGACCGGCTTCCGGTTCCTCGTGCTCATCAACGGCCCGCGCGACCAGGCGTTCCTGGCGATGGCCGCCCCGGTGACCGCGCTGCTCGGGGTCTGGGCGGGCGGGGTCGCCGTCCGGGCCTTCCGCTCGCGCGACCGCGAGTCGGAGCGCCGTGCCGACGCCGAGGCCGCAGCATCACGTGCCGAAGCCGTCGCCACCGAGGCCGAGGCCACCGCCACCCGCGCGATCGACGTCGCCGAGTCCGAGCGCATCCGCGCGGACATCGCCCGCGACGTGCACGACGTCGTCGGCCACTCGCTCGCGGTCATCATCGCGCAGGCCGACTCGGTGCCGTTCCTCGACGACGAGGCGCGCATCCGAGCGGTCAGCGCCACCATCGCGAGCACCGCCCGCAGCTCCCTGGTCGAGGTCCGACAGGTCCTCGGGCACATCGACGGCTCCGCCGAGGCGACCGGCCCGGGTTCGCTCGAGGAGATCGTGCAGGGCATCCGCGACGCCGGGGTCGACGTCGACCGCACGGTGCGCGGGGTCCCCCTGGCCCTGCGCCCGGACACCGGCACCGCTGCCCGCCGCGTGCTGCAGGAGATGCTCACGAACGCCCTGCGCCACGGCGCCCCCGGCAACCCGGTCGTCGTGCGGGAGACCTGGCGGAACGCCGACCTGGTGCTCGAGGTCGAGAACGTCGCCGGAGACGGCACCACCGCCGGCTCGGGCCGCGGGATCGACGGCATGGACTCGCGCCTCGGCGCCCTCGGTGGGTCGTTCGACGCCGCCGTGCTGGACGACGTGTTCACGGCACGCGCCCGCATCCCGTTCGACGTCCAAGGGGGACCCGTCCGATGACCGAACCGATCAGGATCCTGCTCACCGACGACCAGGCGCTGTTCCGCGCCGGGCTCCGGGTGGTGCTCGACGCCCAGGACGACATGCGCGTGGTCGGCGAGGCCTCCGACGGGGCCGAAGCGCTCGCACTCATCCCCGAGGTGCGCCCCGACGTGGTGCTGCTCGACATGCGGATGGCCGGCATGGACGGCGTGGAGACCGTCCGACAGCTCTACTCCGGCGCCGTCCCGGGCCCACTGCCCCGCGTCGTCGTGCTCACCACCTTCGGGCTCGACCCGGCAGCGGCGACCGCGATCCGGCTCGGCGCCAGCGGGTTCCTGCTCAAGGACACCACGCCGCCGTTCCTGTTCGCCGCGGTGCGGGCCGTGCACGAGGGCAGCTCGGTCATCGCCCCGAACGACCTCGCGCAGCTGTTCGGCACCGACGTCGCCCGGGCCCCCGCACCCCAGCCGCCGGAGTTCGCCACCCTGACCGAGCGGGAGCGCGTCGTGTTCGGGTGGGCGTCCCGCGGCCTGTCGAACGCCGAGATCGCCACGAAGGAGTACGTCACCGAGTCGACGGTGAAGACCCAGATCTCGAGCATCCTCGGCAAGTTGTCGCTGCGCGACCGGGTGCAGCTCGTCGTCTACGCCCACGACCACGGGCTGGCGGGCACCCGCGAGGGCTAGTCCGCGGCGATCCGGTCGAGCCACTCCGCGAGCATCGTCCGCTCGGCTGCCGACAGTCGATCGAGCCGGGGCGCTGCGGCACGGAGCGTGATCGCGGCGCTCGTCACGGCGTCAGTCCCCCGACCGCGACCACCCGGGGCCGCGCCGCCGTCGTCCCTGGTCGGCCCGCTCGGTACGAGGATCCGCCCGAGCACCGCGTCGAGGACGTCATCGGCGAGTGACGGGTCCCGCTCGTCCGCCGGAGCGGCCAGGATCGCGAGCACCGCACCGGTGCCGGCCGCGTGCACGAGCTCGACCGCGCGGTGTTCCGGCACGGCCAGTCGTCCGGCCTCGGCCACCCGCTGGATGCGTTCGGCGAGCAGCGCGGTACCGGCGCGGGCGGCTGCCGACCGACGGCCGCGCTCCGGGTCGCTCAACAGCACGAACAGGTCGGGGTTCGCCAGCCCGAAGCCGATCGTCATCGACCACCCGGTGCGCAGGTCCTCGACGGGGTCGGTCGCCTCGTCACGAGCAGCCCGGACAGCGTCGGCCTTCATCGCCGAGAACATCGCCATCGCGTGCTCGGCGACCGCTTCGAGCAGACCGTCCTTGTCGCCGAACAGCCGGTAGATGGTCGGTGCCTGGACGCCTGCGCCGTCCGCGACCGCCCGCGTGGTCACCGCCGCGGCACCGCGTTCGCGCAGCATGGTGCCGGCGACCTCGACGATGCGCGCACGCGTCTCGTCGCGCTGGCTTCCCTGCTCGATCACGGAACAACGATAACGGATCTGTGCTATCACTGTGTTACCGGCGCTACCAGAGCGCTGTTTCCACCGATACGGAGAAGTCATGATCGTCATCACCGGGGCCACCGGAGCCCTCAACGGCGCGACCGCCGACCACCTGCTCGAGCACCTCGCGCCGTCCGACCTGGCGGTGGTGACCCGTGAGCCGGCCCGAGCACAGCGGTTCGCCGACCGCGGCGTCGAGGTCCGCCGCGGCGACTACGCCGAACCGGAGACCCTGCCGGCGGCCTTCGCGGACGCCGACCAGCTCCTGCTCGTCTCGTCGAGCGACCCGGCCGCCGACGCCGTCGCGCTGCACCGTGCCGCGGTCGACGCAGCCGTGGACGCCGGCGTCGGCCGGGTCCTGTACACGAGCCACCAGGGCGCCGCGCACGGTTCGCCCTTCGTGCCCGCCGCGCACCACGCCGCCACCGAGGACCTGCTCCGCGACTCCGGGCTGCCGTGGACGAGCCTGCGGAACGGCTTCTACGCGCACAGCGCCGCCTGGATGACGGGCCCGTGGCAGGAGACCGGCACGGTGTCCGTCCCCGTCGACGGCCCGGTGTCGTGGACCGCCCGCGAGGACGCCGCCGAGGCAGCCGCCGCGATCCTGCTCGCCGATCAGCCGTTCGACGGGCCGGTGACGCTCACCGCTCCGGACGCGCCGACCTTCGCCGACCTGGCTCGGCAGGCGTCCGAGGTGTCCGGTCGGACGATCGGGTTCGAGGCCCTGGGCGAGGACGAGTGGCGTGCCCGTGCGCTGGCCGCGGGGCAGGACCCGCACATGGTCGGGTTCCTGCTCGGCATGTACCAGGCCGCCGAGCGGGGCCTGTTCGCCGGCACCGATCCGCTGCTCGGCGAGCTGCTCGGTCGCGCCCCACGGCCGGTGCGCGACCAGCTCAGCTGAGCGCCGCGACCTCGTCGAGGATCGCCTCGACCGCCGCGGGGTCGTGCGCGAACCGTCCGAGGAACAGCCCGCCGATCCGGCCCTGCCCCCGGGTGAGCAGGCCCGGTCCGGCACTGCCCCCGTAGAGGACGGTGCTGCCGTGCAGCTCGGGCCGGGTGCCGAGGTGCTGCTCGATCCCGGCGAGCACCGCCACGATGTGGTCGTCCGGTGCGGGTGCCGGTGCGCCGATCGCCCACACCGGCTCGTAGGCGACGGTCAGGGGTCCGGCGAGACCCTCCGCGACGGCGGTCGAGACGGCCCGGTCGAGCTGCGCGGTCACCGCCGCCACGGCCTCGGTCGGATCGGAGGCCCGGTCCGGCTCCCCGACGCAGACCAGCGGACGCAGGTGGTTGCGGAAGGCCGCGTGCACCTTCCCCGCGATCGTCGCGTCGTCCTCGTGGAACAGGGAGCGCCGTTCGGCGTGCCCGATCTCGACCAGGTCGACACCGATCTCCCGCAGTTCGGCGCCGGAGACCTCGCCGGTGAACGCGCCCGCGTCGGCCCACGACAGGTCCTGCGCGGCGAGGAGCACTCCCGACCCGGAGAGCACGTCGCGGACGGGCACCAGCGCCGGGAACGTCGGCGCCACGAACAGCGTCGCCGCACCCGAGCGCACCGCGGGGTGTCGCCGGGCGATGTCGCCGACCTCGGCCGCCCACGACAGCGTCCGGGCATGCGAGAAGTACGTCTTCAGCGACACCCCGACGGTGATCACGGGGCGACCGTCTCCACGACGAGGGCGAACGACAGCGCGCCGGGGTCCGCGGTGCCGACGGCCTGGTCGGCATGGGTGCGCGCCCGGCCCATCCTCGGCACCAGCGACTCCGTGGCGTCGGCGGCTTCGCGAGCGGCACGGACGGCGTCGCCCCAGGCCTCGGCGAGCGCCGTCCCGGCGTCGAGCCGGGTGCGGAGCACCTCGTCGAACGGCACCAGGGCGTCCACCATCGTCTTGTCACCGACGGTGGCGCCGAACGCGAGCACGGCCTCGGTGGCCGCGCGGACCCCCTGCGCGACGGTGGCACCCGACGGACGCGAGTCGTCCCCGACCACGCGACCCAGTGCCTCCAGGGCGGCACCCCAGATCGCACCGGACGTGCCGCCGGCCTTGTCGGACCAGGCATCCGCGGCGACCAGCAGGACGGTGCCGGCACCGGCACCGCGGCTGACCGCGTCGGCGGCTGCGACGTCGGCGGCGTGCGATCCGCGCTGCATCCCGATGCCGTGGTCGCCGTCACCCGCGACCGCGTCGATGCGCCCGAGTTCGTCGGCGTGCTGGTCGAGGACGGCTCGGACCGCCGCGAACCCGGCGGCGACCTGCTCGGCGACCGCACGGGACTCGTCGGTCGCCTGGCCGATGCCGACGCCCTCGGCGTCCGCCGCCACGGTGGACGGGTCGACGCGCTGTTCGGCGACCGCACCGCCCTTGCGGTAGGCGGGCGTGTCCGCGGGTGCTGCCCAGAGTTCCTCGAGCTCGTCGTCGAGCCAGAAGAGCGTCAGGGAGACCCCGGCCATGTCGAAGCTCGTGACGAGTTCGCCGACCTCGGGCTCCACGATGACGACGTCGGCGTCCGCCAGGCGCCGCTGCACCGAGCGGTAGACGACGAAGAGCTCCTCGTACTTGACCGAGCCCAGGCCGTTCAGGATCGGGACCACCCGCTGGCCCTCGAGCGTCACGCCGTCGGGCAGTTCGTCGAGCAGCCGGGACACCAGCAGCTCGGCCAGACCGTCGGCCGACGGCACGTCCGTCTCGTCGATGCCACGCTCGCCGTGGATGCCCATGCCGACCGCCATCCGGCCCTCGGGCACCGTGAACAGGGGTTCCTCGGCACCGGGCAGGGAGCACCCGGAGAACGCGACGCCGAAGCTGCGCGTCCGGTCGTTCGCCCGTTCGGCGACGGCGGTGACCGTGTCGAGGTCGTCCCCGCGCTCTGCGGCGGCGCCGGCGACCTTGAAGACGCAGAGGTCACCCGCGATGCCGCGGCGCTTCGCGCGCTCGTCGGCCGGGGCGCTCGTCACGTCGTCGGTGACGCGGACCGTCCGGACCGGGATGCCGTCGGCCTCGAGCGTGCGCGCCGCGGCGTCGAAGTTCAGGACGTCACCGGCGTAGTTGCCGTAGCTGAGCAGCACACCGCCCCCGTGCTCCGCGGCCTTCGCGACCCCGGTGACCTGCTGGGCGCTGGGGCTGGCGAACAGGTTGCCCATCGCGGCACCGGCGGCCAGTCCGTGTCCGACCAGTCCGCCGAACGCGGGGTAGTGCCCCGAGCCGCCACCGATCACGACCGCGACCGTGCCGTCGGGGCTCGTGGTGGCGCGGGCGACGCCGCCGTGCACCTTCCGCACCCACCGCTCGGTCGCGGCGACGAAGCCGTCGGTCGCCTCGTCGGCGAAGTCCGCCGGGTCGTTGAACAGTCTGGTCATCGCTTGCTGCCCTTCGGGTCGGTGGTGCGGACGTGCGAGGTGTCGAGCAGCTCGTCGGCCTTGGCCCCGCGGAAGAACTTGGTGCAGAAGATCATCACCGCGGCGACGAACGCCAGGACGCCGAGCGAGACGATGCCGAACGCACCGCTGTCGGTGGGCACCACCTCGTTGATCGCGGTGCGCATGATCGGGGCGACGAACCCGCCGAGGTTGCCGAGCGAGTTGATCAGGCCGATGCCCGCGGCGGCTGCGGCACCGGTCAGGAACGCCGTCGGGTACGCCCAGGTGATGGGGCCGACGGCCAGGAAGCTCGCGACGGCCAGGGTGATGAACAGGATGCCGAGCACCGGCTGCCCGTTCGCACCCGCCCACGCCGAGCCGAGGATCGACAGACCGGTCGTGACGTAGAACAGGGTGCCCCAGCGACGACGGCGTCCGACGGAGTCCGCACGCGACCCGATCAGGTAGCAGGCGACGAGCCCGACGAGCCACGGGATCGCGGACACCAGACCGACCTGCCAGCCGACGTCCTGCCCGAGCAGCGAGGACACCTGCTGCGGCAGGTAGAACGTCGTGCCGTACACGGCGACCTGCAGGCAGAAGTAGATGATCGTGAAGTACCAGACGCGCCCGCTCGCCATCGCGCGCCAGATGCCCTTCGGGCCGTCCTCGCTGCGGGCGGTGTCCTCGCGCTCCATGGCCGCGGTGAGCGACGCCTTCTCGCCCGGTTCGAGCCACTTCGCCTGCTGCGGACTGTTCGTCAGGAACACCAGGGCCGCGATGCCCGCCAGCACCGCGAGGATCCCCTCGCCGGCGAACATGACCTGCCAGCCGTGGAACGGGGTGACCTGGTCACCGACGCTGATGAGGCCGCCGGACAGCGGGGCGCCGATCATCTGCGAGAACGGCTGCGCCAGGTAGAAGATCGCGAACATGCGCACGCGCACCTTGTTCGGGAACCACTCGGACAGGTACATGATCACGCCCGGGAACAGCCCGGCCTCGGTCACACCCAGGATGAACCGCAGGATGATGAACATCGTGTCGTTCGTCGTGAAGGCGAACAGTGCGGCGACGATGCCCCACGTGACGGCGATGCGGGCGAGCCAGAAGCGCGCACCGAACCGCTTGAGCAGCAGGTTCGACGGGATCTCGAAGATCGCGTAGCCGATGAAGAAGATGCCGGCGCCCAGGGCGAAGGCGGCGTCGGAGATGCCGCGGTCGACGCGCAGGGCCTCTTCGGCGAAGCCGACGTTCGTGCGGTCGAGGAACGCGACGAAGTACAGGATGACGAGCATCGGCATGAGGTGCTTCGTCGCCTTGCCGATGGCGGACTTCAGGCCGGGGTCGTTCGTCGACCCGAGCGCGGGGGCAGGGGGTAGTGACACGGGTTCGCTCCTTTGCGAGCACGGTGCGGTCGTTCTGGCGTCCGGCGGTCGGTTCGGTCGTCCGGACGGGAGGCACGGATCGCGTCGCCCGGTCGGCGCGCGTTCCGTGGGCGGCTGGCCCTAGTGCATGTACAGGCCGCCGTCGACGTTGAGCGTCTGGCCCGTGACGAACCCGGCGTCCTCGCTGATCAGGTACGCGACGGCCGCGGCGATGTCCCGCGGGGTGCCGATGCGCGGCAGCACGCCGTCGGCGGCCATCTCGGTCTTCCGCTCCTCGGACAGGGTGCCGCCCATGATGTCGGTGTCGATCGGACCGGGGGCGATCGCGTTGACGGTGACGCCGCGCGGGCCGAGCTCGCGCGCCAGGCCACGGGTCAGGCCGATCACGCCGGCCTTCGCCACCGTGTACGGGGTCTTGCTGAAGGTGCCGCCGCCGCGCTGGGCGGAGACGGACGACAGGTTCACGATGCGCCCGTAGCCGGACCGCACCATCGACTCCGCCGCCCGCAGGCTGGCGAAGTGCACACCGTCGAGGTTGATCGACAGCACCCGGTGCCACTCCCCCTGGGGCAGGTCGAGGTAGGCGTGCGCGGAGGAGACCCCGGCCAGGTTCACCAGCGCGGTGATCGGCTGGAGCTCGGCCTCGATCGTGTCGAAGGCCGCACGGACGGCGGACTCGTCGGCGACGTTCGCACCGACACCGACGGCCCGCACGCCGTGCTGTTCGCGGATCTCGGCGGCGACCTGCTCGCTCGCCGCCTGGTCGAGGTCGATGATCCCGACGTCCCACCCGGCCTCGGCCAGGTGGTGGGCGGTGGCGCGGCCGATGCCCCGCGGTGAGGCAGCCCCGGTGAGGACGACGGTGCGGTCGCGGTGCTGGCCGGCTGACTGGTTCTGGTCGCTCATGGTGTCCCTCCCGCCTCAGTGGATCGGTGCCGGGCCGAGCTCGTCGAGGAGTTTCTGCATCGCGACGTACGCCTTGTTCCGGTAGGCCACGAGCTCGGGCGTGCGGTCGGCGGGGACCTCGAGGTACCCGGCGCCCGACTTCGTGCCGAGCTCACCGGCGTCGACGTGCTGCTGCAGCGACGGCGGGGTGGCGAAGCGCTCCGGCCAGCGGGTCTGCAGCGACTCGAAGCAGAACGCGTAGACGTCGAGTCCGGCCATGTCGGCGATCGCGAACGGGCCGAAGAACGGCAGGCGGAACCCGAACGTGGTCCGCACGATGGTGTCGATGTCGTCGGGGCTCGCGATGCCCTCGTCGGCGATCTTCGTGGCCTCCTCGAACAGCGCGTACTGCAGGCGGTTCAGGACGAACCCCGTCGAGTCCTTCACCCGCGCCGACTGCTTGCCGGTCGCGGCGACGACGGTCTCGCCGACCTCGATCGCGTGCTCGTTCGTGGTCGGGTGCGGGATGAGCTCGACGCCGGGGATGAACGGCGCCGGGTTCGAGAAGTGCACCCCGAGGAACCGCTCCGGGCCCACGACCGCCTCGGCCAGCGACTCGATCAGGATCGTCGAGGTGTTCGAGCCGATCACGGCGTCGGGGCGGGCGGCCTCGCTGATGCGGCGGAGCGTGGCGTGCTTGATCTCGAGCTTCTCGGGCACGGCCTCCTCGATGAAGTCGGCGTCGGCGACGGCGGCCTCGATCGACTCGGCAGCGCTCAGGTGTGCGCGGACCCGTTCGACGGCGTCCTCGGGGAACAGTCCGTCGGCGACGAACTGTGCGGTCTCGCCGAGCAGTCGCTCCAGGTTCTGCTGGGCGATCTCGGCCGAGACGTCGGCGATCCGGACGGTGTGGCCGGCGAGGGCGAGGACCTGGGCGATCCCGCCGCCCATGTAGCCGGACCCGACGACGGCGATGTCGAGGGTGCTCATCGGATTGCTCCTTCGGTGCTGGTTGCTGCAGTCGGGGTCGCCGTCGCGTCGAGCTTCGTCGTCGCGAGGACGGATCGGATGTACTGCTGGTTGGTGGCGCAGACGCCGAGGCTGTCCCCGCCGTACTGCTCGGTCATGACGATCCCGCGGAACCCGTCGGCGACGGCGTCGCGCAGGACCTGGCGGTAGTTGATGAGGCCCGTCTCCATCGTGCTCGGCGCGCTCGTCGCCCAGCTGCCGTCGCCGGCCTCGTCACGGGTGTAGTTCTTCACGTGCAGGTAGTTCGTGTGCGGCATGGTCTTCGCGAACAGCTCCCGCCAGTCCTCGACCGGACGGTGCAGACGGATGAGGTTCGCGACGTCCGCGTTCAGCCCGACGTTGTCGAGCCCGATCTCCTCGATCAGGCGGACCGCGCTGTCGGCAGTGCCGAGGTACGTGTCCTCGTACAGCTCGAGCGCCATCGGCAGCCCGACACTCGCAGCGTGCTCGCCGAGCTCCCGCAGTCGCTTGACCGCGGCCTTCCAGACCTCGGGGTCGTCGGGGTCCTTCGGGCCCGGCGCCGTCCAGAACCACAGCGCCCGCTTCTGGGCGTCGGTGAACGGCTGGTGCAGCCCGGTCGAGAAGACCTGCATGCCCCACTCGGCCGCCGCGTCGATGGTGCGGTGGGCGTACGCGAGGTTCTCGTCCTCGTGCCCGGGCTGGATGACGCTCTTGCGCTGCAGGTGCACCGACGGGATCCCGATGCCGTGCGCCTTCGCGACGGCGAACAGCTCGTCGCGGCGCGAGGGTTCGAGGTCAGCGGGCCGGATGTGGCTGTCGGCGAGTTCGGCGAGCGAGAAGCCGACGGCCTCGATCTGCCCGAACACCTCGTCCCACACCTCGGCGGGGGCGTCGTGGAAGGCCGTCCCGTCGCGGGTGACCTGCGCGAACCCGTGCAGGCACGCGGCGATCGGCCAGGTCTCCGACGTCCAGGTGGTGGGGTCCCAATCCTGGTCGACCCAGTCCTGTGGAGTGGTCACGGAATGCTCCCTTGCATGTCGTGGTGGTTCGGCGATGAACCTCTTTCCTATAGGAAAGATACTCGCACGACGCCGAAACGCAACCCCTCTGCCTCAGCTGGTGTGGGACGCGTCGGCGCGCGAACGCAACCGGACGGCGTCGATGTGGAGCCGCATCGCGGCGACGGCCGACGTCGGGTCCGCAGCCAGCGCCTCCAGGATGGCCCGGTGCTCGTGGACCGCACGATCCGTGTCGTCCCCACCACCCTCGACGATCTGCCGCATGCGGTGCACGCGCGTCGTGATGATCTCGGACATCTCCTCGAGGAACGGGTTCCGTGTCGCGTCGAAGATCAGCTGGTGGAACTGCCAGTCGCTGCGGAAGAAGCGGGCCATCAGCTCTTCCGGCGCGTGCGCAACACCGACGGACGCGACCTCGGCGGCCACCGCAGCCTGCGCGTCGAGCGCTGCCGCCAGTCGCTCGCGCAGGCCGTCGACGTCGCCGCGGGCCGCGAGCTCGACGGCACCGCTCTCCACGATGAGCCGGGCGTCGAACAGGGCCTCGAGCTGGTCGCCGGCCAGGGGCGGGGAGATCCGGTAGCCCTTGTTCGCTTCACGGGTGACGAGGCCGGTGCGTTCGAGTTGCACCAGGGCTTCGCGCACCGGGGTCGGGGACACCCCGAGGGAGCGGGCCAGTCCGTCGATCGACAGTCGCATGCCCGGTTCGACGTCATGGCCCATCAGGACCTCGAGCACCCGGTCGTAGACGCGGTCGCGCAGGCCGAGCTGCGTGATGCGCTCCGTCCCGAAGCCGGGCATGGTCGTGGACATGGGTCGATCCTAGAGAATCCACGACTCGGGGCTCGGTGGGAGGGGGCCGAGCCAGGCTGCCCACGGCCGTCACCTTCTTCGATGTGGTCGCGGCATCGCGCTCATGTCGTTGCCGGACTTGCTCGATTGCCTCTCCCTGCGCGCCATATGGCGCTCTTGTGTCAACGGGTAAACGGCTAAGGCCTCAGGAAAACACGCGCCAAAAACGTAGCTGAACAACGGAACCGCACTATCAGACGCCTACTTCACGTGCAACATCTCCCGAGCAACTTGGCGCAGCTCCGGCCCGAGGATTTCGACGATAGGGGACCGCCGACCGAGACTTTCGACGAATGATACAGCTATCGCATTCTGCAACCATTCCTTGCCGCGCGCATAATCGATATCTAAATCGTCAAGTGTCTTTTGGATGCGTGGGTCCGTGGGATCGAGCCGGTATGCGGCGGAGATCTGGAAGACAACGTCGCCTAGGAACAAGTGCTCCATGAGATTCTGGTTGTCATCCCAATTGACCGGGTCGTCGAACAGGTGCTTGTATTCAGGGTGCTTAGTCACGAACTGTTCGCCCCATTCGGTCGGTGTCAAGGCTTAGCCTCCCATTGCGTTCTGCAGATCGTCCAAGAGCGCCTGTGCCACTTCGCGATCGTGTTCGGAGAGGGGTCCTGACTTGCCCTTGAGCAGGTTTCGGAGTCCGTTACTGTCCTGCTTTCCCTTGATCATGTGGTTTTTCCCACCGACTAGCTTTCCGGTTGCGCGTTCCCATCGAATGGCTGTCGCCGTCGTGCCGTCACCGATGCGCTTATAGCTGTCGCCTCCCTTGAATTGGTTTTCGATGATGTTCGCGAGCTTGGGGTTAGACACGACGGGTCTGACTGCTGGTCCGGTGCTACCGGCGCTTGCTACGGTCGTTGCGACGGTCCCGAGGACTGTTCCGGTCGTGTACCACCCGGTGTTTGAACGCACCTGGCATGCGCCAGTGGGCGCAATCGCGTCGGTGAGCTGTGCGGTGAGTCCCAAGCTTGCCCCGTCCCCGAACCCAACGACAAGGCTTGTGATCTTTCCTGTCCAGCCGGTGGTTAGTGCGTCGCCGAGAGCGAGCCCAGCGTCGGAGAGCACAATTTGGTCCGCTGTGCCGATGGCTCACTGAAACGGGGACTGCGGCCGTTCGATCCTGATTGCCACGACGGCAAGGTGCAGCGATCTACGTGTTCGTCGCCGCCTTGAGGATGACGACGGCGACCGCGGTCAGCAGGAGGGCGCCGCCGAGGCCGGCGAGGGGGTACCAGACGCCGCCGGCGCGGTGGTGGCGGCGGATGCCGAACGCTCCGCCGGTGATGACTGCCGCGAAACCGCCGAAGAAGGTGAGGCCCATGCTGCTGTACCAGCCGGCATCCCCGCAGGAAACGGTGCGGGCGGCGCAAGTGCTGTACGAGATGAGGCTCTCGTCCAGGATGTAGCCGACGCAGCCGATCGCGGCGAGCAGGCCGACGACGATGACGACCCAGATGAGGACGAGGTTCCACAGCGCGCCGCGGTCGCCGAGCGGTGCGCGTTGGATGCGGGACGCCATCGGGCTCCTGTTCTGGTCCGTCTCTCGGATGTCATCAGAGTGCCATGGGGGCAGCGAGGATCGATGCCATCGCCGCTGGCCACAGCGCATCCAGCCGCGGCCCCCATGGTTCTGCCATCACCCCACTCTGGCGAAGCGCGGTGACCTCCGACAGGGAGACCCAGCGCCAATCCATCACCTCGGTCGGATCCGCTCGCACCGCTGAATCACTCGGCTCCTGCACGACGAAGAGGTCCACGAGCGCCGTCTCCTCGGTGAAGCGGCCGACGCGGCGCAGCGCCTCGGGCTCGACTGTGACGTTGGTCTCCTCGAGCAGCTCTCGGCACGCAGCTGCAGGACCAGTCTCGCCTGCGAACGCGCTCCCACCGGGGAACTCCCACCCGAAGGCGAACTCCTTCGTCGGAGCCCGCTGCGTGAGCAGGACGGTTCCGTCGGCTCGGTAGACGCACACCGTGACCACCAGATGGAACGCCCCACCCGGCCAACCCGCGTCACCGCGCCGGAACGTCCCACCCGTCGGCACCCCGGCCGCGTCAACAAGATCCCACCACTCGTCCACAGCGCCAGCGTAGGACGAACCGGCACGCCGAACGTCGACATGCGGCGTCCGGCAGCGGATCGGCTACCGAGACGTGGACGAGGGGTTCCAGTGGTCGGAGCAGGACGGTAACGTGCCGCCATGCACTGGGGGGCCACCGGACTCGACGACGACCAGATCGCGTTCGTGCAGCAGACGCTCCCCGATGCCGTCGTCGTGGCCGATGACTCCTGGGGGCTCCTCGACACGAGGGTCCTGCACGTCCGCGCTGGCGACGACGGCTTCACCGTGAAGGCCTCCGGCCCGACCAACACCCACTTCCCCCGCGAGCTCGAAGCACACCGCACCGCCACCGCCGCACTCCGAGCCAGCGGGGACGCCGGTGCCCTCGTCGCCGCGAACGAGGAACACCGCGTCCTCGTGCTCGAACGCGTCCCCGGGCACCTCGCCCTCGGGACCCCGGACGAGCACGACACCGACGTCCACCGTCAGGCCGGGGCAGTGCTCCGACGGCTGCACGACCAGGACACCCGCCACGACCCGACGTTCCTGCAGCACGAGCAGGCGAAGGCACTGGCCGCGCTCGACGCCCCGCACCGGATCCCCGACGACGTGGTCGCCCGCGCGCGAGCAGCACTGCGCGCACTCCCGACCGACCACACGACGCAGTCCCTCGTCCCGACCCACGGCGACTTCCACCCGCGCAACTGGATCGTGGACGACGACGCCCGCGACGACCGCAACGACCACCACCGCAGGCTGCGCGTCATCGACTTCGGCCGCTTCGGCTGGCGCCCCGCGTCCTTCGACCTCACCCGCCTCGCGGTGCTGCACTGGCAGCACGATGGCGCCCTCGAAGCGGCGTTCTTCGCCGGGTACGGGGACGATCCGCGCACTCCGGACGCGTGGCGCTGGCTGCAACTCCGCGAAGCAGTGGGCACCGCGACCTGGGCCTACGCGGTCGGCGACGAGGGCTTCGAGGCCCAGGGCCACGACATGCTCCGCCGCGCCCTCGCCGCGTTCTGACCCGTCAGGCCCGGACGCCGCTCACGGCACCCGCACGAACCGCGGCGCCCCACGGTCGCGCAGTCGGAAGCCGAGGTGCTGGTACAGCCCGATCGCACCGGTGTTCCCGGCGGCCGCGTGCATCAGCGCGGTCTCGCCCCGCTCGCGGATCCCGTGCGCGACGGCGAGCACGAGTCGCCGACCGAACCCCTGCCCCCGGTACGCCTCGTCCGTGCACACCGCGCTGATCTCGGTCCACCCCGGCGGGTGCAGGCGCTCCCCCGCCATGGCGACGAGCCGCCCGTCCCGCCGGATGCCCAGGTACGTGCCGAGCTCGATCGTGCGCGGCAGGAACGGCCCCGGCTTCGTCCGCTCCACCAGGGCGGTCATCTCCGGCACGTCGTCGGGCGTCAACACGACGGCTTCGTCGTCCGGTGCACCCTCGATCGCCTCACCGGTCAGCTGCACGCCACCGGCACCCTCGACGAGCTCCCACCCCACGGGCAGGACGGCGGCGGCACCGACGCCGAGCATCCCGCCCGACCCGAGCAGCGCCCGGACGTCCTCCCAGTCCTGCGCGGTGGGCTGCTCGGGGATCCCCGTCCACACCGACACGTCGGTCTGGTAGCGGACGACGTCGCCACGCCGCTCGGCGAACCGCGCGTGGTGGCTGTTCAGGGCGGCCATGGCGGGTGCGTCGAGCATGCGCGTCGGGGTGCCGTCGTCTGCGATGGCCAGGTCGAGGGTCCGGAGCGCTTCGCCGCGGGAGTCTCCGCCGCGGAACCCGAGGTCCTCGATCCGGCGGCGATCGCCGTCCGCCCACCCGGCGGTGTCCGCGACGACCCCGGAGGCGTAGTGGTTCGTGGCACGGTGGACGACCAGCTCGACGTCCGCTGCCGAGGCCACGAGGACCTCTCCGGGTCGGGGCAGCGCGGTCGAGGTCGGCGCAGTCGTCGTCATCCCACCATTCTCCGCCCGCGGCGAGCGCCGCCGACGCATCGTTGCACCCGGTGACGGCACGGTGCGAAGTTGACCACCCGGTGCGAGGAAACAACCTCGCACCGGGCGTGCAACCTCGCACCACGGAGAACCTGCGCGAGCGCGAGCGCGAGCACGAGCACCAGCCCCGCCCCGCCTCACCCCAGCCGCGCCGCCACGAACTCCACCATCCGCCGCACGAGCAGCGCCTGCGACGACGCCCGCCGGTACTCGTGTCCCTCGCCCTCGAGCTCCAGGTACTCCACGTCGTGCGACCGCTCCCGCAACGCCGCGACGACCTGGTGCGCCTCACCGATCGGCACGTTCGTGTCGAGCTCCCCGTGCACGACGAGCAGCGGCGCCGTGACGTCATCGATCGCGCGCATCGGCGACAGTGCTGCGAGCAGGGCCTCGTCCTCGACGGGGTGGCCGTACTTCGTGGCGGCAGCAGCCGCGATCCACGGTTCGGTGTCCCGGTAGAAGGTCGCGAAGTCGCTCATCCCGCACACCGCGACCCCGGCAGCGAACACCTCGGGCGTGAACGCCAACGACGCGAGGGTCGCGTACCCGCCGTAGGAGCGCCCCTCGACGGCGACGCGGGAGCGATCGGCGTACCCGTTGGTCACCAGGAACCGCGCGCAGTCGACGACGTCGGCGAGCGCGTTCCACCGCAGCGCCAGGTCGTCGGCGTGCACGAACTCGTGGCCGTACCCGGAGGACCCGCGGATGTTCGGCGCGAACACGGTCACCCCGGCGGCGGCGAGCGCCTGGTGCTGCGGCGAGAAAGTGGGTCGTTCCTGCGACTCCGGTCCGCCGTGCAGGTGGACGAGCGCTGCGCGCGGGCCGGGAGGAACGTCCTGCGTCACGCCATCGGCATCCGCCGACGACGCGGTCGGCTCCACGGCCCGGTACAGCCAGCCCGTCAGCTCCAGTCCGTCGCGGGCGGCGAACCGCTCGAGCGTCGGCTCGACCAGCTGCACGTCGGGCAGCACCGGCACGTCGGTGACCCGGCTCCAGGTCAGCGCGTTCGTGTCGAGCCGCCACAGTTCGCGCGGCCGGGTCGGCCCCTCGACGGCGAGCAACACGCTCCGGCCGTCGCGGCTGAGCACGGGGTCGGTGACGACGTAACCGGGCAGGTCCGGAACGGGGGTACGCGAGGCGTCGTGCGTGTTGATGAGGTCGAGTTCGCTGCGACCGTCGACGTTCCAGACGAGCAGCAGCGTGCGGCCGGCGTCGTCGGCGTCCAGGTACTCGAGCTCGGCGTCGTCGCGCTCGACGATCCGCCGGGGCGTGCCGCGCCAGCCGTGCGGGCCGACCGGCTGCGCGACGAGTCCGCGGCGGGGCAGTCCGGCCTCGGTGGCGACGTAGGCGACGAGCGGACTGGTCTCGCTCGCGGGCGAGGGCCGCAGGAACGCGATCTCGGCGGACCCGTCGGGGTCGTCGGCGAACAGGGCATGGCTCTCGTCGGTCAGCCGGTCGACCACGACGACGAACTCCTGGCCGCGCTGCCCGTCGCTCAGCACGACGAGCCGTTCCTCCACCGACAGGTCGAGGATGTGGATGAGCTCCCCCACGGCCAGGTCGTCGCGGTCCCCGGTGACCGGGTCGACCAGGTACGCACGGGCCGGCTGCTCGGGCTCGGTCGAGGGCAGGGTGATGACGACCCGGTGTCCGCTGCGGCTCCACGGTCCGAGTTCGGCGTGCTGGTACCGCGAGCCGGCGATCTGCGCGGCGTCGGAGCCGTCCGGCCGCACCACCCAGACCTGTTGCTTCACGCCACCGTCGGTCGCGATGGCGACGGCGAGCCACTCCCCGTCGGACGACCACGACACCCGGATCACGGGGTCGTCGGAGAGCGCGATCCGCACCGGTTCCGGCAGCTCGCGGTCGACGACGACGTCCTGCACGAAGACCTCGGGGGTGCCGTGCCGGTCGCTCACGAACGCCACGCGCCGGGCGTTCCGGGTCATGGTCGGCCCCCACGATCCCCAGGCGGCGGTGAGCCGCGCACCCAGGTCGGCCGCGACCCTGGTGGTGACCGACGGCTCGACGCTGGCCGACGACGCGACGCCCTGCGCGCCTCCAGTCCGGACGGAACCCACGATCACCGCACCCCCTGCTGCTGCAGCCACATCTCGATCAGGCCGAGCTGCCAGAGCGCGTTCGCGCCGATCGCGGTCCTGGTGCTGTTCGGGTCCTGCAGCATCCCCTCGACGGTGGCGGGGTCGAAGAGCCCGCGTTCCCGCGCCTCGGGTGCGTGCAGCGCGTCGCGGACGCGCTCCAGGTACGGGCCCTCGAGTTGCCGGATGGCGGGGACCGGGAACGAGCCCTTGCTGCGGTCGATGACGGCGTCGGGGACGATCCCGCGCGAGGCGCGCTTCATCACGCCCTTGCCGCCGTCGGTGAGCTTCATCGACGGCGGGATCGCGGCGGCGAGCTCGACGAACTCGTGGTCCAGGAACGGCACGCGTGCCTCGAGCCCCCACGCCATCGTCATGTTGTCGACGCGCTTCACCGGGTCGTCGACGAGCATGATCGTGGTGTCGCTGCGGAGCGCGGCATCCACGCTCGTCTCCGCGCCCGGCCGTGCGAACTGACGGTCCACGAAGGCCGACGGGGTGTCGTCGTCGCTCTTCCACCGCTCCCCGAGCAGGCCCTGCAGCGCCGGCCACCGGCGGTCCATGAACACGGAGCGGTATGCCTCGGCGGCCTGGTCGCGCGGCACGTCGGCGAGTGGCGGGTACCAGTCGTAGCCGGCGAGCACCTCGTCGGCACCCTGGCCGGACTGCACCACCTTGACGTGCTGCGAGACCTCCTGCGACAGCAGGTAGAAGGCGACGCAGTCGTGGCTGACCATCGGCTCGCTCATGGCGGCGACCGCACCGTCGATGCCGTCGAGCAGCCGCGACGAGGGGATGTGGATGCGGTGGTGGTCGGTGCCGAAGTGCTTCGCGACCTGGTCGGAGTACTCGAACTCGTCGCCGGACTCACCGCCGGCTGCCTCGAACCCGATGCTGAACGTGGCGAGGTCCTGCTGCCCGGCCTCGGCGAGCAGCCCGACCACGAGCGACGAGTCGATCCCGCCGGAGAGCAGCACCCCGACCGGGACGTCGGCGACCATCCGGCGCTCGACGGCGGTGCGGAGCGAGCCGATGAACGCCTGCTCCCAGTCCCGCTCGGACCAGTCGGCCCTGGCGGGGTCACGCTCGAAGCGCGGCTCCCAGTAGACGGTGTCGTGCGTGGTGCCGTCGGGGTCGATCACGCGGACGGTCGCGGGCGGGAGCTTGCCGACGCCGGCCAGGATCGTGCGGGGTGCGGGGACGATGGAGTGGAAGCTCATGTACGAGGCGAAGGCGACGGGGTCGATGGACGTGTCGACGCCCGACCCGCCATCCACCCCGCCGTCTCCGGCCAGGATCGCCGGCAGGGAGCTCGCGAACCGGAGGCCGCCCGGGACGGGTGCGACGTAGAGCGGCTTGATGCCGAGCCGGTCCCGCGCCAGCACCAGCCGGCCGCTGCCGTGCTCCCAGATGGCGATGGCGAACATCCCGATCAGGTGGTCGACGAACGCGGTGCCCCACTCGGCGTACGCCAGGGCGATGACCTCGGTGTCCGACGTCGACGCGAACCGGTGCCCCTTGCCGTGCAGCTCGTCGCGGAGCTGCCGGTAGTTGTAGACCATCCCGTTGTAGGCGATCGTCAGCCCCGCCTCGGCCAGCACCATCGGCTGCGCGCCCGCGGTGGACAGGTCGACGATGGACAGCCGTCGGTGCCCCAGGGCGACCGGGCCGCGAGCCCACAGGCCGTCGCCGTCCGGGCCGCGGTGCGTCATGCAGCCGGTCATCCGGGCGACCGCCCCGACGTCCGGCGCTCGGCCGTCGAACCGGATCTCACCCGCGAGTCCACACATCAGCGCTCTCCCTCGGTGTCCGCCGGGCCGGAGTCGGTGTCCGCCGGGGCGTTCCCGACGATCCACGTGTCCTTCGCGCCGCCGCCCTGCGACGAGTTGACGACCATGCTGCCTTCGGGCGCGACGCGCGTCAGGGCCACGTCGGCCAGGTGCACGTCGTCCGGTCCGGTCCCCGTCGCGTAGACGAAGGCCCGCAGGTCCACGTGCCGCGGGTCGAGCCCGGCGGGTCCGATCGTCGGGTGCGAGGACAGCTGCACCACCTCCTGCCCCACCCACCCGGCGGGGTCCGCGGCGATCTCGCGCCGTCGCTCGGCCACCTCGGGGGCGCTCGCGCTCGGTCCGATCAGGACCCCACGTCCACCCTCGCCGTCGACCGGCTTCGTGACGAGTTCCCCGACGCGGTCCAGGACCGACAGCCGTTCGACCTCGATGCTCGTGCGGTACGTCGGCACCGATGCCAGCAGGGGTTTCTCGTCCAGGTAGTACCAGATCAGGTCCGGCACGGTGACGTACATCGCCTTGTCGTCGACGAGCGCGTTGCCCGGCGCGTTCGCCAGGTAGACGCGTCCTGCCTCCGCCGCGTCGAGGATCCGCGCACCGAGGTCCGGAGCGTGCTCCGCCGTCAGCACGCTGACGTCGCGGTCGATCCGCAGGTACAGCCCGTCGAGCACGTCACCCGTCGTCGCGTCGACCACGCGTCCGTCACGGACGTCCAGGTCCGACCCGGCCAGGAGGCGCAATCCGGCCCCGTCGGCCAGCCTGCGGTGCTCGAACCACGCGCCGGCGGCGGGGCCGTCGCTGACCAGCGCGATCACGGGGTCGGTCGCGCCCGTCACCGCGGTGGTGTTCGCGCAGAGGGTCCGGCGCAGCCGGTCGATCACGCCGTGCGGGTCGCGCAGGTGTGCCGGGCGCGGGGCGTCCGGCACGACGTCGTCCATCAGCTCGCGCAGGGCGATGCCGTACGCGACGCCTGAGGGCGAGCGGACGTTGTCCTCGAGCACCCGCCAGCCGCCGAACTCGTTGCGCACCAGGTCGAACCCGAGCACCGGCGCACGGACGGCGGTCGCCGGCAGCCGGGTGGCATCCGGGTCCCAGCCCTTCGCGCCGACGAAGTGCTCCGCGTCCAGCACGCCGTCGGCCACGATCCGCCGGTCGCCGTACGCGTCACGCAGGAACAGCTCGATCGCGCGGGCACGCTGCCCCAGGCCACGCTCGAGCTGCGACCACTCGTACGCGCTGATCGTCCGGGGCACCAGGTCGCAGCCGAACTCCTGCGCCCCGCCGTCCACCACGAAGCCGACGTGGTGCTCGCGGGTCCAGACGTCGCGGGCGGTGCAGCGCTCGATCGCGGTCTCGGCGTCCCAGCCGTCGAAGAACGCCGCCAGGTCACGGAACGCCGGACGAGGGCGCGCCCCGGGGCCGACCGCCTCGTCGCCGGCGCGGACGCGGTACCCGGGGATCGGGACCACCGGGTCCTCGTCGCGTCCGGACGGGAGCCCCGCGGTGTCCTCCACCACCAGGGCGACGACGTCGTCCATCTCCCCGCGCTCGGCGTAGGCGGTGCGCTGCCGGTCGGTGGAGTTGCCACGTGCCAGGGTCGCGTCGAGGAGCTCCGTCACCGTGCCCCAGTCGCCGAGCTCCTCGAGCTCCGGACGCAGCCGGGACACGAGCTGGCGCACCGCGACCTCGGCGGGCAGCCGTTCTGGGTGCTGCCCGAGGCCGACGAGTTCCCCGCTCAACCCGGAGCGGGCGGCCTGCCACATCGCTGCACGGTGCAGGGGTTCACTGCGCGGGTGCCACTCGGCGCCGGACACGACCGACTTCTCGGCCTTGCGCACCGCGGCGCGGAAGAGTCCGGCGATGAGCACGGCGTCGTCCACCACCGGGGTCGCGTCGCAGACCCGGAGTTCGAGCGTCGGTGCGTGCGACGACGGCCGCACGTCGAAGTAGGCCATCTTCTTGTCGGCGATCACGCCCGAGGCGATCAGGTCGTCGAGTACCCGGTCGTACTCGGCGGCGTCCTCCACCGGACCGAAGCTGCCGGCCGACGGCCACCGCTGCCAGATGATGCTCCGGAACGAGGCGTACCCGGTGTCCTGCCCGTTCCAGAACGGGCTCGACGCGCTCAGGGCGAGCAGCACCGGGAGCACCGGCGCCACCCGCTGGGCGATCAGCACCGCCAGGTCGCGGTCGCTCACCCCGACGTGCACCTGCAGGCCGCAGATGAGCTGTTCGTCGACGAGCATCCGGTACTGCTCCTGCATCCGGCCGTACCGACCGCCGGAGCTCAGCTCGAAGTCGGCGTACTCCGACCTCGGCGCGGTGCCGACGGCGGCGATGGTGACCCCGGCCGGAGCGATCGCGGCGCTGAGCTCGCTGCGCAGGTCGACGATCACCCGCCGCAGGTCGTCGAGGGTCCGCACCACCGGGGTGTTCGTCTCGATCGTCGTGCGCTGCAGCTCGGCGCCGAAGCGGTCGGTGGGCAGTTTGGGCAGAAGGCGCGGGGCCTTCGCGGAAAGTCGGCCGGACTCGAGGTCGATGAGGTGCAGCTCTTCCTCGGCGCCGAGCGTCAGCTCTGCACTCATGGCTGGAACCTACGCGCGGCGGCTGTGGCGCGCACCGCGGCACACCGCCCGACTCGTGCCCGTAACACGCACGTCCACCGAGCGTCACGAGCACTGAACTCCCGCCCGCACCGTGCGAGGCGCGTCACCCCGTGCGAGGTTCCACGCACCGTGCGCCGCTACAAGCACGCACCACGCGTGCAACCCCGCACCAGTCCGCGCAACCCGCACCGTGCGCCCCGCGCCAACCCCGCACCGGCCCGCTGCGCACACCGCCCGACTCGTGCCCGTAACACGCACGTCCACCGAGCGTCACGAGCACTGAACTCCTGCCCGCACCGTGCGAGGCGCGCCACCCCGTGCGACGTTCCACGCACCGTGCGCCGCTACAAGCACGCACCACGCGCGCAACCGCGCACCAGCCCACGCAACCCGCACCGTGCTTTGGACGCCCCGCACAGGCGGGAGGCACGGCGCCAGCCCACCACGCGCCTCCCGTCCGCACCGTGCGCACCTCTTCACCCCGTGCGAGGTTCCACGCACCGTGCGCCGCTACAAGCACGCACCACGCGGCCAACCGCGCACCAGCCCACGCACCCCGCACCGTGCTTTGGACGCCCCGCACAGGCGGACGGGAGGCACGGCGCCAGCCCGCCACGCGCCTCCCGTGCGCACCTCTTCACCCCGTGCGAGGTTCCACGCACCGTGCGCCGCCACAAGCGCGCACCACGCGCGCAACCCCGCACCAGCCCGCGCATCCCGCACCGCGCGCGCCGGCCCCTACCCCCGCGTCCGAGCCAACCGCCGGTTCAGCGCCCCGTTCAGCAGCGCGACGAGCAGCCCCACCGCGAACACGAGCGTCCCGAAGCACAGCACCTGCGGCGGCATCCCGGCCTTCGCGGCGCCGTAGACGAACAGCGGGAAGGTCACCGCGGGCCCGGCGACGAACGAGGTGATCACGTAGTCGTCGATCGACATCGCCAGCGCCAGCAACCCGGCGGCGAGCATGCCCGGCGCCAGCAGCGGCAGGGTGACGAGCCGGAAGGCCTGGAACGGTGTCGCCCCGAGGTCACCCGCGGCCTCCTCGAGCGCCCGCGAGGTCCCCGCGATCCGGGCCCGCAGCACCACGACCACGTAGGCGACGTCGAACGCCACGTGCGTGATGAGCACGGTCAGGAACCCGGTGCCGAGCCCCACCGACAGGAAGAAGGAGAGCGACGCGGAACCGACGACGATCGACGGCGCCGCGATGTCGGCGAACACGACGGTGTTCACGACGCCGCGACCCGGGAACCGGTACCGCTCCAGGGCCAGCGCGAGGGGCAGCCCGATCGCGACGGAGATGATCGCGGCGAGGAACGCGACGAGCACCGAGGTGACGAACGCGGCCCCGAGCCCGGACACGTTCACCAGGTTCGCGTACCAGTAGGTCGTGAAACCGTTCCAGGCGAACGACAGCCGGTTGGTGGGGGCGTCGTTGAACGAGTACACGATCATGTAGACGATCGGCACCAGGGTGATCGCGATCGTCACCCAGTACACGATGGCGAGCCAGGGCCCACGACGGTTCACGCCGTGACGACGCGGACGGCCGGCGACGGAACCGGTCACGGGCGAGGCCGGAGCGGCGGCGGAACGGGACGGTGCGACGGCGGTCATACGAGGTCCTCGAGGTCGTCGGTGCCGGAGACGCGGGCGTAGATGAACAGGATGATGCCGAGCACGACCATGAGCACGGTCGACAGGGCCGCGGCGACGTTGTACTGCTGGTTGCCGGAGTAGGCGTCCTGGATCGCCTGACCGATCGTGTACGTGTTCGTGCCGCCGAGCAGGGCCGAGTTCACCGGGTCGCCGACGCTGTCGATGAAGACGAGCAGTACCCCGGCGAAGATGCCCGAGCGGGACAGCGGCAGCGTGGTGTGCCAGAACGCCCGGAACTTGCCGGCGTACAGGTCGTTCGCGGCCTCGCCGAGTCGTGGGTCGATGCGCTCGAGGGCGGCGTAGATCGGCAGGACCATGAAGGCCAGGTCGTTGTAGGCGTCGCCGAAGATCACCGCGCCCCCGGTACCGAGGATGTGGAAGTCCTTGCCGGCCAACCCGAGCGCCTGCAGCGTCGTGACGACCGGCCCCTGCGACGCGAGCACGAACGCCCACATGTCGGTCCGGATGATGAACGACACCAGGAAGCTGATGAACACCAGCATGAGCAGCGGGTTCTTCCACCGCGGCGACACCCGGAACGCGATGAAGTACGCCACCGGGTACCCGACGACGATGCAGGCGATCGTGGCGGCGGCGCCGTACCAGAGCGACCGGAGCAGGAACGTCAGGTAGGGCACCTGCGGATCGACGAACAGCGAGCCGTAGATCCCGAAGTTCCAGGTGAACGTGTAGCCGTCGTCCGGGTTGCCGGTCATGAGCGAGACGATCAGCCCGGACACCAGCGGGATGACGAAGAACACGCAGAGGTACGCGGTGCCGACGAGCGCCAGGAAGAACGGTGTGCTCCGACGGCGTCCCCGCCGCACCGGCACGGAACCGGACGGACCGGCGGAACCACCGGGACCACCGGGACCGCCCCCCGGCGCCACTCCGACCGCGCTCACGACTGCACCACCGCGTTGAAGATGCCGTTCCACTCCGAGTACTCGTCGTAGTTCTTGAACACCCGGAACTCGTGCGACTGCTCCAGCACGTCGGCAGAGGGGAACACGAGCGGGCTGTCCGCCACGGTGGCGTCGTCGAGTTCGTCCCGTACGTAGTCCTCGGCAGCGGGCACCGGGCAGACGTAGTTGACCCAGTCCTCGACGATCCCGGCGACCTTCGGCGTGTAGTAGAAGTTCATCCACTCGAGCGCCGACACCGGGTTCGCGGCCTGCCGTGGGATGAGCATGTTGTCGTGCCAGGTCATCTGCCCCTCTTCCGGCGTGACGAACTCCAGGTCGGGGAACCCGGACTGCTGCGCCTGGAACACGTCGCCCGACCACGCCTGGGTGATCCAGGTGTCGCCGTTCTCCAACCGGTTGATGTAGCTCTGGTCGTAGAAGCCGGTGACGCTCGGCCGCAGTTCGCGCAGCCAGGCCTGGGCCTTCCGCCAGTCGGCGGGCGTCGAGGTCTCCGGGTCGATGCCGAGCGCGAGCAGTCCGAGCGACCCGAGTTCGGTGTTGTCGCTCATCAGCCCGATGCGGCCCTTGAACGCCGGGTCCTGCAGGTCCTTGAGCGAGGTGATCTTCCGCCCGGTGTACTTCGGGTTGTAGGCGAGCCCGGTGAACCCGGTCTGCCACACGACGGAGTGCTTGTTGCCCGGGTCGTAGATGGGGTCCTTGACGGAGTCCGAGGCGTTCGCGGCGAAGTTCGGCAGCCGCGAGTGGTCGAGCTCGCACACGAACCCGTTCTTGATCATCTGGGTCAGCTCGAACCCGTTCGTCATGACGACGAGGTCGTAGCCGGTCGCACCGTGCGCCCGCAGGATCGGTGAGACGGTCGCGTAGAAGGTCGCGTTGTCCTGGATCACCGCCTGGTAGTCGACCGCGATGCCGGTCTCCTTCTTGAACAGCGCCAGGGACTCGGACTTGCCGTGGTCGGAGTCGATGTACAGCGGCCAGTTCGCGAAGTTCAGGGTGCCGGTCGCCTTCGCGTCCTTCCAGAACGCTGCCCAGTCGACGGTGTCCTCGGCGCCGGCGGCCGCGGAGCCCTTGATGCTGCAACCGGTGAGCAGGGCGGCCAGCGCGGCGGCCCCGCCGCCGGCCAGCAGGCCGCGTCGGCTGACGCGGGCCGACGTCAGCCCGCGCAGCAGGTCCGGACCGGACACCGCGCCGGTCACGCGAGCGATCCTGCCGTGGCGGGGACGGCCTGGAGGCCCGGGTCGTCCTGGGTGGTGACGGTCGCGTCGGACGCGGGGTGCGCCTCCAGACCGAAACCGTGGTCGACGCCCCACGTGAGCCAGACCTCGGTGCCGGTCGCGATCCGCGGCCCGCCCTTCGAGTTCTGCGCGAACACCGAGACGCGCCCGGCGCCCGGCACGTCGACCAGGTACTGGGTGCTGACGCCGGAGAACGAGACGTCCACGACCCGACCGGGGCCGAGGATGTTCCGTCCGGCCTCGGGGGTCGGTTCGGCGGTGCGGATCTTGAGCTTCTCGGGCCGGACGCCGACGACGACGCGACCGGTCGTGGCGACGGCTCGGTCGGCCGGCACCGCGATGGAGCCGGCCGCGGTGGCGACGACGAGCAGGCCGGCGTCGGTGCCGCGGACCTCGCCCTCGAGCAGGTTCGACTGGCCGAGGAAGTTCGCGACGAACGCGGTGCGCGGCAGCTCGTACAGGTCCTGCGGGCTGCCCATCTGCTCGATCCGGCCGCCGTTCATGACGGCGACCGTGTCGGCCATCGTCATCGCCTCTTCCTGGTCGTGGGTGACGTGCAGGAACGTGAGCCCGACCTCGGCCTGGATCGTCTTCAGCTCGAGCTGCATCTGGTGGCGGAGCTTCAGGTCGAGGGCGCCGAGGGGCTCGTCGAGCAGCAGCAGCGCCGGCCGGTTCACGATCGCGCGGGCCAGGGCGACGCGCTGCTGCATGCCGCCGGAGAGCTGGGCGGGCCGCTTCGACGCCGACCCCTCGAGCTCGACGAGCCGCAGCGCTTCCGTGGCCTTCGTCATCGGGTCCGGGATCCGGCGGCGCTTCAGCCCGAACGCGACGTTGTCGAGCACGCTCATGTGCGGGAACAGCGCGTAGTTCTGGAACACCGTGTTGACGGGCCGCTGGTACGGCTTCGTGTCGGTGACGTCCTGACCGCCGATGGTGATGGTGCCGCTCGTGGGTTCCTCGAGCCCGGCGACGAGCCGCAGGGTCGTCGTCTTGCCGCAGCCCGACGGTCCGAGCAACGCGAAGAACGAGCCGGCGGGCACCGTCAGGTCGAGGCTGTCCACCGCGGTGTGGCCGGGGAAGGACTTCGTGATCTGGTCGAGCCGGAGATCGGCTCCCGATTCGGCGAACGTTCCGGTCATTGCCATGGTGCCTCCAGAGGGTGGTCGGCCTCAGCCGATGTAGGACATGACGTGCTTGATGCGGGTGTAGTCGTCGAAGCCGTACTGGGACAGGTCCTTGCCGTACCCGCTGTGCTTGAACCCGCCGTGCGGCATCTCGGCGACGATCGGGATGTGCGTGTTGATCCACACGCAGCCGAAGTCCAGGTCGCGGGCGAAGCGCATGGCACGCGCGTGGTCGGTCGTCCACACCGAACTCGCCAGGCCGTACTCGACGCCGTTCGCCCACGTCAGGGCCTGCTGTTCCGTCGAAAACCGCTGCACGGTCTGCACGGGGCCGAAGATCTCCTGCTGCACGGCACGGTCGTCCTGGCGCAGGCCGGCGACGATCGTGGCCTCGTGGAAGTACCCGCGGTCACCCTGTCGTGCGCCGCCGAGCTCGATCGTCGCGTGGTCGGGCAGCGTGTCCAGGAACGACTGCACGTGCGCGAGCTGGTTCGCGTTGTTGACGGGACCGTAGTGACCGTCCGACCCGGTTCTCGCGTTGACGCGTGCCTCTGCTGCGAGCGCGGCGACGAACTCGTCGTGGATGCCCTGTTGCACGAGCAGCCGGCTGGCGGCGGTGCAGTCCTGTCCGGCGTTGAAGAACCCGGCGGCGACGATCCCGGCCACCGCCGAGGGGATGTCGGCGTCGTCGAACACGATCACGGGTGCCTTGCCGCCGAGCTCCAGGTGGGTGCGCTTGAGGTCCCCGGCGGCGGCACGGGCGACTTCCATGCCGGCACGGACGGACCCGGTGATGGAGACGAGCTGCGGGGTGGGGTGGTCGATCATCGCGGCGCCGGTGGTGCGGTCCCCCACGACGACGTTCAGGACCCCCGGCGGCAGGAACTCGGCGGCGACCTCGGCGAGCAGCAGGGTCGACAGGGGTGTCGTGTCGCTCGGCTTGAGCACGGTGGTGTTCCCCGCGGCGAGCGCCGGCGCGAACTTCCACACCGCCATGTTGAGCGGGTAGTTCCACGGGGTGACCTGGGCGACGACACCGATGGGTTCACGCCGGACGAACGAGGTGTGGTCGGCCAGGTACTCGCCGGCGCTCCGGCCCTCGAGGTTCCGGGCGGCCCCGGCGAAGAAGCGGATCTGGTCGACGGAGAGCAGGATCTCGTCCTCGACCAGGGAGGCGCGGGGCTTCCCGGTGTCGAGCGACTCGAGGTCGGCGAACTCCGACGCCCGCTGCTCCATCGCGTCGGCGATCCGGAACAGGGCGAGCTGCCGTTCGCCGGGGGTGGTGCGGCGCCAGGACTCGAACGCGGTAGAGGCCGCACCGAAGGCGGCGTCGACGTCGGCGGGGGTGGACACCGGGGACGTGCCGTAGACGTGCTCGTCGGTCGGGTCGACCAGGTCGAACGTGGTGTCGGCGGTCGACTCGATCGAGGCACCCCCGACGAAGTTCCGCAGGACCCGGGTGTCGGTGTCCGCCGTCGCCGTGCTCTGTGCGTCCAGCATGGCGGTGATACTGACACGGATTCCGGCGGCGCGGAAGAAGGATCCGGAGGTTGTGGAGAACCGTAACAACGGAAATCGTCGCGAAACACGGTGTTCACAACGGAATCCCTTGCGCACCCCGAACCTCGCTGCCATGCTGTCCGGCATGGCGGCAGCACCACGACGTCCGGGACCGATCGACGACACCTCGAAACGGATCATCGAACAACTCCAGGCGGACGGGCGCCGCCCGTACGGCGAGATCGGCAAGGCCGTCGGTCTCAGTGAAGCGGCGGTCCGGCAGCGCGTGCAGAAGCTGACCGAGACCGGCGTCATGCAGATCGTCGCGGTCACCGACCCGATGCAACTGGGCTTCCACCGCCAGGCGATGATCGGCATCCGGGTCAGCGGCGACACCCGAACCGTCGCCGATGCCCTGGAGCAGCTGCCGGCGGTCGACTACCTCGTGATGACCGCCGGCAGCTTCGACCTGATGGTCGAGGTCGTGTGCGAGGACGACGACGACCTGATCGAACTGCTCAACGGCACCATCCGGGCCATCCCGGGCGTCGCCGGCACCGAGACCTTCGTCTACCTGCAACTCCGCAAACAGCTCTACGACTGGGGAACGCGATGACCATCTCCGACCAGAAGACCGAACAGCCCACCCGCCTCGGCTCGTACGACCCGTTCGCACCGGTCGACGACGCCGACCTGCAGCGGAAGTCCCGGGACCACCTGTGGATGCACTTCGCCCGGCACGGTGCGAACCAGGCCGGCGCCGACGTGCCGATCATGGTGCGCGGCGAGGGCCACCACGTCTACGACAGCCACGGCAAGGAGTACATCGACGGGCTGTCCGGCCTGTTCGTCGTCGCCGCCGGGCACGGGCGGAAGCGCCTGGCCGAGATGGCCGCGAAGCAGGCGGAGACGCTGAGCTTCTTCCCGATCTGGTCGTACGCGCACCCCGCGGCGATCGAGCTCGCCGACCGGCTGGCCGAGCACGCCCCCGGTGACCTCAACAAGGTCTTCTACTCCACCGGCGGCGGCGAGGCGGTGGAGACCGCCTTCAAGCTCGCGAAGTACTACTGGAAGCTCCAGGGCAAGCCGATGAAGCACAAGGTGATCTCCCGGGCGGTCGCCTACCACGGCACCCCGCAGGGCGCCCTGGCGATCACCGGCATCCCGGCGATGAAGGAGATGTTCGAGCCCCTGACCCCCGGTGGCTTCCGGGTGCCGAACACGAACTCGTACCGCGCCGAGGAGATGGGCTTCCCCGGGGGCACCGAGGAGCAGTTCGGCTTCTGGGCGGCGGAGCGGATCCGCGAGATGATCGAGTTCGAGGGCCCCGACACCGTCGCCGCGGTGTTCCTCGAGCCGGTGCAGAACTCCGGCGGCTGCTTCACCCCGCCGCCCGGGTACTTCCAGCGGGTGCGCGAGATCTGCGACGAGTACGACGTGCTGCTCGTCTCGGACGAGGTCATCTGCGCGTTCGGCCGGATCGGCACGATGTTCGCCTGCGACACCTACGGCTTCGTGCCGGACATGATCACGTGCGCCAAGGCGATGACCTCCGGGTACTCCCCGATCGGCGCGACGATCATCAGCGACCGACTGTTCGAGCCGTTCTCCAAGGGGGACACGACCTTCTACCACGGCTACACGTTCGGCGGGCACCCGGTGTCGGCCGCCGTCGCGATGGAGAACCTCGACATCTTCGAGGAAGAGGGGCTGCTCACCAACGTGCAGCAGAACGCCCCGCTCTTCCGTGCCGAGCTCGACACCCTGCTCGACCTGCCGATCGTCGGGGACGTCCGCGGTGACGGCTACTTCTACGGCATCGAGCTCGTCAAGGACAAGGCCACCAAGACGACCTTCGACGACGACGAGTCCGAGCGGCTGCTGCGCGGGTTCCTGTCGAAGGCGCTGTTCGACGCGGGGCTGTACTGCCGGGCCGACGACCGCGGTGACCCCGTCGTGCAGCTCGCACCGCCGCTGACGATCGGGCAGCCGGAGTTCCGCGAGATGACGTCGATCCTGCGCAGTGTCCTGTCCGAGGCCTGGACGAAGATCTGACCGTGAGCGGCTACCGGGGCGTCTCGTTCTGGCTCGACCAGCTCGCGTCCACCGGACGCGACGACCTGACGCCCCGGCCGCCGCTCGACGGCGACACGACGGCCGACGTCGCGATCGTGGGCGGTGGACTGACGGGTCTCTGGACCGCCTGGTACCTGCACCAGGCCGACCCGGGCCTCCAGATCGTCGTCCTGGAGCGCGAGATCGCCGGCTTCGGCGCGTCCGGTCGCAACGGCGGCTGGTGCTCGGCGCTGTTCCCGCGGTCCGCCTCGGCGATCGCCGAGGAGCACGGGCGCGACGCCGCGCTCGCGTTGCGGGCCGCCATTCGCGACACCGTCGACGAGGTCGGTCGCGCAGCGTCCGAAGCCGAGGTCGACTGCGACTACGTGAAGGGCGGGACCGTCCTGTACGCACGCTCCGCCGTGCAGGAGCGCGCCGCCCACGACGAGGTCGCGTCCTCCGCGACTTGGGGCGACGACGTGACGTGGCGGGCCGCTCGACCGGGTGACGCCGCCGGATCGGCGGGGGTCGCGTGGACCCCGGACTGCGCGCGCGTGCAGCCCGCCGCGTTGGTGCGTGGCCTCGCGGCCGCCCTGGAGGCCCGTGGCGTCCGGATCGCGGAGCACACGCCCGTCTCGTCCTGGGATCGCGGGCGTGTGGTCACGTCGCGTGGCACCGTGACGGCGGGCGCCGTCGTGATCGCGGTCGAGGGCTACGGTGCCCAGCTGGAGCAGACGAAGCGGCGGATCCTGCCGCTGTACTCGCTCATGATCGCGACGGCCCCGCTGCCGGCGTCCGCGTGGGAGCGCATCGGGCTCGAGCACGGGCAGACGTTCTCCGACTACCGGCACCTGCTCGTGTACGGGCAGCGCACGGCCGACGACCGGCTGGCGTTCGGCGGCCGCGGAGCCCGCTACCACTGGGGATCCTCGATCACACCCGGGTACGACCGCGTGCCGCGGGTCTTCGAGCACCTGCGGAAGGCCCTGGTCGACCTGTTCCCGGTCGTCGCGGACGCCCCGGTCACCCACAGGTGGGGCGGCCCGCTCGGGGTGCCGCGCGACTGGTGCGCCTCGGTGACCTGGGACGGACACGTCGGCAGCGCCGGCGGGTACGTCGGGGACGGTCTGTCGACGACGAACCTGGCCGGACGGACCCTCGCCGACCTCGTGCGTGGGGAGTCGACGGCACTGACCGCACTGCCGTGGGTGAACCACCGATCGCCCGACTGGGAGCCCGAGCCGCTGCGGTTCCTCGGCGCGAACGCGGGACTCGTCGCGACCGACCTGGCCGACCGCGAAGAAGCGCTGACCGGGCGGCCGAGTCTGGCGGCCCGGCTGATGGCACCACTGACCGGAGGGCACTGATGGCTGCTGGTCTCGACGCCGACGTCGTGGTCGTCGGGGCGGGGATCGCCGGGCTCGCCGCCGCCCGGGCGCTCGCACTCGGCGGGCAGCGGGTCGTCGTGCTCGAGGCCCGCGACCGGATCGGCGGGCGCACCTGGACCGATTCGTCACTCGGGGTGCCGGTCGACCTCGGTGCCTCGTGGATCCACGGGATCGACGGCAACCCGCTCTGGGCCCTGGCACCCCGGTTCGGCATCGACACCGTCGAGTTCACGGTCGGCAGCTTCCAGTTCGACGGCCGACCGATCGCGTGGCACGACCCGTCCGGCGCCGCACTCTCCGCCGAGGACACGTCGGCGTTCGTCGCGGACCTGCACACCGTCGACGCGGCCCTCGACGCCGTCGTCGCGCAAGCGCCCCCGCCCTCGACCTACGCGGCCGCCGTCGACACCGTGCTGCGGTCGCTGCGGTGGCAGGGCGACCGGGCCGCACGGGTCCGCGAGTACACGGCCCACCGCTCCGAGGACCTCTGCGGTGCCCCCGTGACCGTCCTCGACGCGCACGGACTCGACGAGGAGCACGTCCCGGGCGACGAGGTGGTGTTCCCCGGTGGCTACGCCCAGTACGCCCGCGCGCTGGCCGAGGGGCTCGACGTCCGGCTGTGGTCGGTCGTGCGGTCGGTGACCCAGGCCGACGACTCGGTGACGGTGGGGCTCGCCGACGGCACCACCGTCGTCGCGCCGCAGGTCGTCGTCACCGTGCCGCTCGGGGTGCTGCAGGCCGGCGACGTGGTCTTCGACCCGCCCCTGTCCGCGCCGGTGACCGGAGCGCTCGACCGGCTCGGGATGGGCACCTACGACAAGGTGTTCCTGCGGTTCCCCACACGGTTCTGGGGCGACTCGTGGGTGGTCCGGCAGCAGGGGTCCGCCGGGGTCGACTGGCACTCCTGGTACGACATGTCCCGGGTGACCGGTGCGCCGGTGCTCGCCGCCCTGGTCGGTGGCGCCGGAGCCCGTCGGCTCGAGACCCTGCCGGACGCCATGGTCGTCGACGAGGGGGTGGCGGCGCTGCGGAGGATGTTCGGCCCGTCCGTCCCCCAGCCCGAGGCGTTCCGGATCACCCGGTGGGCCGAGGACCCGTTCTCGCGGGGCTCGTACTCGTACCTGCACGTCGGGGCGTCACCCGACGACCACGACCTGCTCGGTACCCCGTCCGGCCGGGTGCAGCTCGCCGGCGAGGCCACGTGGAGCGACGACCCGGCGACGGTGCACGGTGCGCTGCTGTCCGGGCTGCGGGCAGCCGGGCGGTTGCTCGGCACCCAGGTCGAGCCGCTCTCGCTCGCCGACCCGCTGTCCACGCCCTGAGCGCCACACCCCCGCGGGTGTCGGCCCGTGCGACACTCGCTCCGTGACCCCGACGAGGACCCGACCGCGACACGAACACCGGGCACCGGTCGCCGTCGCGGTCCTGGTGAACCTGGCGCTGAGCCTGTTCCTGCCCGACGAGGTGCTGTTCTTCCCGTCGTGGGTGGTGCCCGTCCTGGGCGTCCTGCTGCTCGCCCCGCTCATCGTCTTCAACCCGCGGCGTCTGACGCGCGAGACCACGTGGTCACGGTGGCTGTCGTTCGCACTGGCGGCTCTGCTCACCGTCGCCAGCCAGCTCACCGTCATCCGGACCATCACCGAGCTGCTCGGCGGCCACGCGGACGGTGCGGCGGTGCTGCTCACCGCGCTGCAGGTCTGGGTGAGCACGATCATCGTGTTCGGGCTCGTCTACTGGGAGCTCGACCGCGGAGGCCCGGTGGCACGGCGGCGCCCCGAACTGTGGTCGACGGCCGAGGCGGACTTCCAGTTCCCCCAGGAGACCGACCCGAAGACCGCGGACTGGCGGCCGGTCTACCTCGACTACCTCTACGTGGCGATGACGAACATGATGGCGTTCAGCCCGACGGACACGATGCCGATGACCGTCCGGGCGAAGATGATCATGGCGTACCAGGCGCTCAGTGGGTTCATCCTGCTGGCGCTGGTCATCTCGCGCGCGGTCAACATCATCAGCTGACCACGGAGACGTGAACCATCGTCGCCATTGCACGTTCGATTCCCACGGTGGTGCCGAAGCCCTAGCGTTGCCGGATGCACCGCGACCCCTGGGAACGAGACCCCCGGGAAACAGAGATCCCCCCGCTCAGCGGGGGGATCTCGGGGTATGCACGTCGGTCCAAGCCCGACGCTCGTGCCGTCAACGCTAGGGCCTCGTCGTCAGGCAGTCAACCGAGCGCGTTGGAGCGTCTGGTCAGCCCTGCCCGACTCGCGACCTACCTCTGTGCAGCCGACGGTGATCTGGGCCGCGCGAGCGATCTGTACCTCTGGGCTGGACAACTGGCCGGGGCACTCCACGGCCAGATCGCGTTCGTCGAGATCGCCGTGCGCAATGCTCTCGACCTCCAATTGACCGAGTGGAACGCCAGGAAGGGCAGCACGCCGGATTGGAGCACCGCGGGTGCAACGGTCGAACCGCTGTACGCGTTGCTTCGTCGGCAGCTGGCAGATGCCCGGAGTCGAGCTGCTCAAGAGGCATCAGACCGTCACGCGGAGCACCCCCGATCCGGCACCGTCCCGAGCCACGACGACGTCGTCGCTCAACTCATGTTCGGTTCGTGGGTCAAGCTCATCCGCCCGGTGTCCCGATCCGAGTCGCCTGCGCGCCAGCAGCTGTTGTGGGGTGCCGCGCTGTCTGCGGCCTTCCCCGGTGCGTCGTCGAACGACTCCAGCCGGCAGACGATCGGGCTCCAACTCGAGACGCTCCGCCGACTCCGAAATCGTGTCGCTCACCACGACAACCTGCTGCAAGTGGACGTCCGGCACCGGCTCAACGGCATGCTCGCCCTGCTTGCCAGCCTCGATCAGGACTACCCCGCGCTCGCGGCCGCCCGCAGTCCGTTACGGCGGCTCATCAAGGAGGACCCGCGGCGTGAATGGCAAACCGCGTGAAGGTGTTGCGCGCGTTGACCATGCGATCAACAATGGCGCATGGACGTCGTCACCGCACCCTCGCTCCCGTCGCCGCTGCACGCCGACACCGGGGCACCCCGCCGATCGCTCCGCGTCGCCCTGGTGCAGATGCGGTGGCTCCCCGACCCGGACGAGCACCGGGCCCAGCTCACCGACGGCATCGCGACCGCCGCAGCGCACGGAGCCACCGCGGTGTTCCTGCCCGAACTCACGCTGCGCCGCTACCCGGGCGACACCCCGGCGAGCGGGACCCCGAAGGACCTCGCCGAGTCGCTGCAGGACGGCCCGACCGTCACCTTCGCGCGTGCCCAGGCGATCGAGCACGGGGTGTTCGTGCACGCCTCGCTGTACGAGCGACCGGGCGACGACGACCAGCCCGACGACCCGCGCGGGTACAACACCGCCGTCCTCGTCGCGCCCGACGGCACCCTGGTCGGCCGGACCCGGAAGACCCACATCCCGATCAGCGCCGGCTACCACGAGGACACGTACTTCCGCCCGGGGACCGACGACGATGCCTTCCCCGTGTACGAGCCGGCCGGACTCAGCGCGCGCCTCGGGCTGCCGACCTGCTGGGACGAGTGGTTCCCCGAGGTGGCCCGGTCCTACGGCCTCGCCGGGTCCGAGGTGCTCGTGTACCCGACGGCGATCGGCTCCGAACCGACGTTCCCCGACTTCGACACCGCGCCGATCTGGCAGCGGGTGATCGTGGCGAACGGCATCACAGCCGGGCAGTTCATGGTCGTGCCGAACCGGTGGGGCGACGAGGGCGACATCACCTTCTACGGCTCGTCCTTCATCTCGGACCCGTTCGGCCGCGTGCTCGTCGAAGCTCCCCGTGACGCGAGCGTGGTGCTCGTCGCCGACCTCGACCTCGACGCCCGGACGGAGTGGCTCCGGCTGTTCCCCTTCTACGTGACCAGGCGCCCCGACCTGTACGCCGGGCTCGTCGACCCCGTTGACGAGGAACGCCACGCGTACGGCGCACGCGACGCGATCGACGCAGCCCTGGCCGTGGAACCGGCCACCACCGGGCGCGAGGCGAGCGCATGACGTGGGTGATGCCTCCCGAGACGGCTCCGCAGGAACGCACCTGGATGGCGTTCCCGCGCCCCGGCCTGACGCTCGGCGACGACGCGGCGAGCGCCGACGCCGCGCGTATGGCATGGGCGACCACGGCCAACACGATCAGTGAGCACCAGCCGGTGACCGTCGTCGTGGACCCGGTCGCACGCGCGGATGCCGGTCGCCTGCTGTCGTCCGGCGTGGACGTGCTCGAGGCGCCGCTCGACGACTTCTGGATGCGCGACATCGGCCCGACGTTCGTCGTCGACGACGTGACCGGTGCGCTCGGTGCCGTCGACTGGGTCTTCAACGGCTGGGGCGCGAACTCCTGGTCGACGTGGACGCGTGACGCTGCGGTCGCCGCCACGGTCGCCGGTGCTGCGGGAGCCACGCGGATCCCGTCGTTGCTCGTCAACGAGGGCGGTGCGATCCACGTCGACGGCACCGGCACCGTGCTCGTGACGGAGACGGTGCAGCTCGACCCGCGACGGAACCCGTACGCCGACCGGGAGCGCGTCGAGCTGGAGCTGGCGCGCACGATCGGCGCCACGCGGGTGGTCTGGCTGCCCCGTGGTCTGACGCGCGACTACGACGGCTTCGGCACCCGGGGCCACGTCGACATGGTGGCGACCTTCGCGGATCCGGGCACGGTCCTGCTGCACGCCCAGCCGGATGCCGGCCACCCGGACCACCTGGTGATGCCCCAGATCCGGCGAGCGCTCGAGCAGGCGACCGACGCGACGATCATCGAGTTGCCGGCCCCCTCGACGCTGTCGGACGACGGTGGACCGGTGGACTGGAACTACGTGAACCACGTCGTGGTGAACGACGCCGTGATCGCCTGCGCCTTCGGCGACCCGGCCGCTGACGCCCGCGCCAGGGGCATCCTCGCCGAGGCGTACCCGGGCCGACGGGTCCGCTCGATCGACGCGAGACAGGTGTTCGCGCGGGGTGGTGGGCTGCACTGCATCACACAGCAGCAACCGGTGGCCTGAACCACTGCCGCGGTGTACAGCGGGTCCCGATCACCTGTACACCGCGGCCGGTCCGCCCACTGCCGACCCGTCGGTATGGTGCTCCGAACTGATCCGGGCGACGCTGCCCGGCCCCAAGAGCAGGGAAGTCACATGGCATCACCGATCGCGGTCACCGCGCCGGCAGCACCGGTGCGCGGCGGGTCGCTGAAGCGGAGCCTCGGGCTCTGGGCGATCGTCGGACTCGGCCTCGGCTACATGACCCCGACGGTCGTGTTCGACACCTTCGGGATCGTCTCCGGGCAGACCGACGGCGCGGTGCCGAGCGCGTACCTCATCGCCCTCGTCATCATGGCGCTCACCGCCATCAGCTACGGGAAGATGGTGCGCGTCTACCCCGCCGCCGGTTCCGCGTACACGTACGTCCGGGAGTCGATGCACCCGAACCTCGGCTTCATGGTGGGCTGGGCGTCACTGCTCGACTACCTGCTGCTGCCCATGGTGAACGCCCTGATCATCCGGCTCTACCTGGAGCAGGTGTTCCCGGGGTTGCCGCCGTGGGTGACCGTCGTCGTCTACTCGATCTTCGTGACGACGGTGATCTGCCTGTCGATGCGCGGCACGTCGAACCTGAACATGGTGCTGCTCATCGGTGCGGTCCTGGCGATGATCGCGTTCGTGGTCTTCACCGTCATCGAGCTCACCCACGGTGCCGGCGCGGGCACGATCGTCAGCGCCGAACCCTTCGTGCACGACGGCGTGACGATGTCGGCCCTGCTCACCGGGGCGACGGTGGTGTGCTTCTCGTTCATCGGCTTCGACGCCGTGACGATGTACACGGAAGAGGCGAAATCGATCCGCATCATGCCGAAGGCGATCATGCTGACCGTCCTGCTCGGCGGCGCGATCTTCCTGGTCTCCGCCTACTTCGCCCAGCTCCGCTTCCCCACCAACGCACCGTTCGGCGAGTTCACCGACGACCCGCTCCCCCAGATCGGCCTGCTCGTCGGCGGTCCGGTGTTCCAGGCGGTCCTCGTGTCGGCCGGGTTCGTCGCCGCGCTCGCCTCGGGTCTCGCGTCGCACGCCAGTGTCGCCCGCATGCTCATGGTGATGGGTCGGAACAACGTCCTGCCGAAGCGGGTCTTCGGCTACGTGCACCCCCGCACGCACACCCCGGTGTTCAACGTCGTCTTCGTCGGCGCGGTCACCCTGCTGGCGATGAGCTTCTCGCTCGACACGATCGCCGCCTACATCAACTTCGGCGCACTCATCGCGTTCACCTTCGTCAACGCCACCGTGATCGTGCACTTCGCGATCCGGAACGGACGCCGTCACACGGCGGGCGACCGCTGGCGCTACATCGTGCTGCCGGGAGTCGCGATGCTCCTGACCGGGGTGCTCTGGTCACAGCTCCATGCCGACGCCCTGATCGCAGGAGGAGTGTGGGCGGCGATCGGGTTCGTCTACCTGCTCGTCATCACGAAGGGCTTCCGGGTCGCACCGAAGGGCTTCGACGAGAACCAGCCCGTCACCGGTGTGAACAAGCAGCTGACCGACCAGGCCTGACCGGCCACCACGAGAGGACGCCATGTACGCCGTCACCGACCCCACCACGGGCACGACCCTCGAGACCTACCCGACCATCACGGACGCGGAGCTGCGCGACGCCGTCGCAGCCGCCGACCGCACGCACACCGAGTGGTCACGGACGACGACGGTCGCCGACCGTGCAGCCCTGCTCCACCGGGTCGCGGACCTGTACCGGGAGCGGCACGCCGAGCTCGCCGCCACGATCGTGCGCGAGATGGCGAAGCCGATCGACCAGGCCGAGGGCGAGGTCGACTTCTGCGCCGACATCTACGACTACTACGCGGACCACGCGTCGGAGTTCCTGGCGGACCAGCCGATCACCCTGGCGGACGGGTCCGAGGGGTCGGCGTTCATCCGCAAGGCCTCCATCGGCGTCGTGCTCGGCATCATGCCGTGGAACTTCCCCGCCTACCAGATCGCCCGGTTCGCCGGCCCGAACCTGGTCATCGGCAACACCGTCCTGCTGAAGCACGCACCGCAGTGCCCGGAGTCCGCCCTGGCCATCGAGCGGATCTTCCACGACGCTGGCTTCCCGGCCGGGGCCTACACGAACGTGTTCGCGACGAACGACCAGGTCGCCGAGGTCATCGCCGACCCCCGCGTGCAGGGCGTCTCGCTCACCGGTTCGGCGCGCGCCGGTGCCGCGGTCGCCGAGATCGCCGGCCGGAACCTGACGAAGGTGGTGCTCGAACTGGGCGGCTCGGACCCCTTCATCGTGCTGTCCACCGACGACCTGGACGCCGTCGTCGAGTCTGCCGTCACCACCCGGCTCGAGGGCAACGGCCAGGTCTGCAACGCCCCGAAGCGGTTCCTGGTGGTCGACGGCCTGTACGACGACTTCCTGACGAAGTTCACCGCGGCGATGTCGGCGGTCGCACCGACGGATCCGAGCGTGCCCGGTGCCGAACTCGGTCCGTTGTCGTCCCCGGCCGCAGCCGATCGGCTGCAGGAACAGCTCGCGTCCGCCGTCGCGCAGGGTGCGACGGTGGTCACGGGCGGCGACCGCCAGGGCAACGCCTTCCTGCCGACGATCCTGACCGACGTCACGCCGGACAACGACGCCTACCGCGAGGAGTTCTTCGGCCCCGTCGCCGCCGTGTACCGGGTCGCCGACGAGGACGCGGCGATCGCCCTGGCCAACGACACCCCGTACGGCCTCGGTTCGTACCTGTTCACCACCGACGCCGACCAGGCGCTCCGGGTCGCCGACCGGATCGCGGCCGGCATGGTCTACGTGAACATCGTCGGCGCGGACAGCCCGGAGTTGCCGTTCGGTGGCGTCAAGGGCAGCGGCTTCGGCCGCGAGCTCGGCCCCCTGGGGGCCGACGAGTTCGTGAACAAGAAGCTGATCCGCATCGGCTGACCGACGCGGAGACGCCGGCGTCTGCGCCAGACGCCGCCGAATCCGCCGGCGTCTCGCCGACGGGACGGCGTCCGATCAAGACGCCGGTGTGTTGCAGCGGGCCCACGACGGACGGGAGGCGCGGTGCCAGCTGGCACCGCGCCTCCCGTCCGCTCGTCGGTCGCCCCTCCCACGTCGCCACCGGAAGACGCCGTCGTCACGCTTCGACGCCGCGGAACGCGCGAGACGCCGCCGGATCCGGCGGCGTCTCGCTGACGTGGAGGCGTCGAGCGAACACGCCGGCGTCTCACGCCGCCGCGCCGCCGCACCACCGCGCCGCCGTGCGGTCGCCGCTACTGCTGCGGGTCAGCGGGCTCGCCGCCGGAGTCCGTGTCGCTGTCCTGCTGCGGGTCCTCCGTCGCGTCGCCCGTGGGCGACCCGTCCGGCAGGTCCTCGGTGTACTGCTCCTGGTCCTTCGTGGGGTCGCTGGACCCGTTCGCTGCGTCACTCATGGCCCGGACGGTACGCGCGAGCGCCTGGGTACGCCAGTACCTGGACAGGTCACCCAGCCGTGACCCACCGAGGCGGTTACCGCGTCGCAGCGGTCTGCGGAACGACCGCCAGGATCTCCTCGGCGACCTCGCGACCGATGCGCACGGCACCGTCGACGTGCTGGTACCCCTGCCCGGCCAGGTCGCTCGACGCGAACCGGATCGGACCGACCGCGGCACGCTGGTCGGCGCCGTAGCGGACGAGCCCGCCCAGGTCGAAGCTCGCCGCGTAGGCGCCGCGCGTCCACTCCTCGGTGCCCCAGTCGCTCTCGTAGTAGACGACCGGCGACAGGGCCTCGTCGCCGTAGTAGTGCGCCAGCGAGGCGAGCACCCGGGCCCGCCGTTCCTCGGTCGACAGCGCGAACAGGTCGTCGGCGTGCTGGTCGGAGACGAACCCGACCAGGGTCCCCTGCTCGGAACCGTGCGAGGTGTTGTCGTACGCCTCGTGCACGACCTCGTACGGGCTGAACGCGGTGCCGGACAGGCCCGCCGCACGCCAGAAGGGGCGGTCGTAGACGGCGTGCACCTTGATCACGAAGCCCATCGACAGGTGCTGGTGCAGCTGGTGCTGGCGTCGGGGCAGCGGCGGCTCGTACGAGATCCGCGAGTACAGGGGCGGCGGGACCGCGACGAGTGCCTGTCGGGCGTGCACCTCGATCCCGCCGTCGGCGAGGGCGACGACCCCGCCGTCGCCCCAGCGCAGCGTCCGGACCGGGGCGTTCAGGTGCACGTCGTCGCCGAGGCGCTCGGCGAGCCGCTCGGACACCTGCTGCATGCCGCCGACGACCCGCTTGTCCAGGATGAAGTCGGCGTCGACCAGGTTGGTGAAGCTCCCGGCGGACGCCGCCATCAGCAGGGCCTGCAGCGCCGAGAACGCGTGCGCGGGCTTCGTGAGCATGGCGCCGGCGATGAACAGCTCGACGTTGTCGGTCGCGACCCGGTCGGGGCTCAGCTCGTGCAGCCAGGCGCGGAACGAGACCTCGTCGAGGGCGGCCGCGTCCGGGGTCTCCCAGGGGCGCGCCGGGTCGACCTTCGCGACGTACTCGTCGACGACGGCGACGAGCCGTTCGATCTCGTTCGCCGTGGCCTCGGGCAGGGGGAAGATGTCGCCGGTGTACTCGGTCCGGGTGCCGTCGGCGTCGATGTAGACGCTGGAGCCCTCGCGGTACCGGTCGTACGTCTGCAGCCCGAGCTCGTCGAGGGTCTCGAGCAGTGCGGTCTGGTCGGGCGAGACCCACTGCCCGCCGATCTCCAGGGTCACCCCGTCGATGTCGTTCGTCCAGGTGCGGCCCCCCACGCGGTCGCGGGCCTCGAGCACGGCGACCCGCAGGCCGGCGGCGCGCAGGCGGTTCGCGGCGGTGAGACCGGCGACGCCGGCTCCGATGACGACGACGTCCTTCTCGATCATCGAGCTGCTCCTTGTGCGGTCGTGGTGCTGTCGGTGTGCCGGAACGGGTCCGGGGTGAGCGTGTACATGGTCTCGAGGTACTCGGCGATGCCCTCGCCGCCGCCCTCGCGACCGAGGCCGGACTGCTTCACGCCGCCGAACGGTGCCGAGGCGTTCGACACGACCCCGGTGTTCAGCCCCAGCATGCCGGTCTCGAGCCGCTCCATCAGGCGCTGCCCGCGTGCCGGGTCCTCGGTGAACGCGTAGCCGACCAGACCGTACTCGGTGTCGTTCGCGGCGGCCACGGCCTCGTCCTCGGAGCGGAACGTGCGGATCGCGAGCACCGGCCCGAAGATCTCGTCGTCGAGGATCGCGCTGCCGGGCTGCACGTCGGTCAGGACGGTCGGCGCGTAGAAGGTGCCAGGCCCGTCGACCGGGTGCCCGCCGGTCCGGACCGTCGCACCGCGCTCGACCGCGTCGGTGACCAGGCGGTGGGCCTTGTCCACGGCGCGGGCGTCGATGAGCGGCCCGATGGCGACGCCGTCCTCGGTCCCCCGGCCGACCCGCATCGCGGCGGCCCGTTCGGTGACCCGGCGGGTGAACTCGTCGGCGACGTCCTCGTGCACCAGGAACCGGTTCGCGGCGGTGCAGGCCTGGCCGGTGTTCCGGAACTTCGCGGCGAGCGCGCCCTCCACCGCCAGGTCGAGGTCGGCGTCGGCGAACACCAGGAACGGGGCGTTGCCCCCGAGCTCCATGCTCGTCCGGAGCACGTTCTGCGCCGCCTGGCCGAGCAGCGTCCGTCCGACCGGCGTCGAACCGGTGAACGACAGCTTCCGCAGGCGGGGGTCGGCGATCACGGGCGCAGAGACGTCGGCGGCGTGCGTGGTCGGGACGACGTTGACCACCCCGGCGGGCACGCCGGCCTCGACGAGCAGGTCGGCGAACAGCAGGGTGGTCAGCGGCGTCAGTTCGGCCGGCTTCACGACGACGGTGCAGCCGGCGGCGAGCGCCGGAGCGATCTTGCGGGTCGCCATCGCCAACGGGAAGTTCCACGGCGTGATCAGGAACGCGGGTCCGACGGGCTTGTGCGAGACGGTGGCGCGGCCGGTCCCCTCGGGGTTGGTGCCGTACGAACCACCGATCCGGACCGCTTCCTCCGAGAACCAGCGGAGGAACTCGCCGCCGTACACGACCTCGCCGCGGGCCTCGGCCAGGGGCTTGCCCATCTCCAGCGTCATCAGGAGCGCGAACTCCTCGCGTCGCTCCTGCAGCAGGTCGAACGCGCGGCGCAGCACCTCGGCGCGCTGCCGCGGGGGCGTGGTCGCCCAGCCGTGCCGTGCGGCGACGGCGGCGTCGAGCGCCTTCCGGCCGTCCTCGGGTGAGGCGTCGGCGATGTGCAGGAGTGTTTCGCCGGTCGAAGGGTCGACGACGGCGAAGGTCGCGTCGTCGGCCGCCGGCTGCCAGACACCGTCGACCAGGAGGCCCGTGGGCACGCGGTCGAGCACCGCCTGTTCGGCGGCTGGTCCGGTGGCGTCGGGGACGCTGGGCCAGGCTGTCGCGGGGATGGTCGCGCTCACGACGCGGCCAGCCCGTCGAGGACGACGGTCAGGCCGTCGCGGAGCAGGTCGTCGTCGATCGACAGCGGCGGCAGGAAGCGCACGACGTTGCCGTACGTGCCGGCCGTGAGGGCGATGACCCCGTGCTCGAACGCGTACCGCACCACCCGTCCAGTGAGCCCGGGGTCGGGATCACCGGTGGCGGGGTCGACGAGCTCCATCGCGACCATCGCACCGCGGCCGCGGACGTCGCCGATGCGGGGGTCGTCGGCCTGGGCGCTGCGCAGGGCGTCGAGCAGGACCGTGCCGATCGCCCCGGCCCGCTCGACGAGTCCGTCGTGCTCGAAGGCGTCGATGGCCGCGAGGGCTGCGGCGCAGGCGATCGGGTTGCCGCCGTAGGTCCCGCCGAGGCCACCGACGTGGGCGGAGTCCATGATCGCCGCACGCCCGGTCACGCCGGACAGCGGGAGTCCACCGGCCATGCCCTTCGCGGTCGTGACGACGTCGGGCACGATCCCCTCGTGCTCGCTGGCGAACATCGCGCCGGTGCGGGCGAACCCGGTCTGCACCTCGTCGGCGATGAACACGACGCCGTTGGCGGTGGCCCACTCGGACAGTGCGGTGAGGAACCCCGGTGCCGGGACGACGAAGCCGCCCTCGCCCTGGATCGGTTCGATCAGGACCGCGGCGGTGTTCTCGGCGCCGACCTGCTTCTCGATCTGGCTGATCGCACGCTTCGCCGCCTCGGGCCCCGACAGCCCGTCGTGGAACGGGTACGACATCGGGACGCGGTAGACCTCGGGTGCGAACGGCCCGAAGCCGTTCTTGTAGGGCTGGTTCTTCGCGGTCAGCGCCATCGTCAGGTTCGTGCGGCCGTGGTAGGCGTGGTCGAAGACGACGACGGCCTGCCGACCGGTGTGCTTCCGGGCGATCTTGACGGCGTTCTCGACGGCCTCGGCCCCCGAGTTGAACAGCGCCGTCCGCTTCTCGTGGTCCCCGGGGGTCAGACGGTTGAGCGCCTCGGCCACGGCGACGTACCCGTCGTACGCGGCGATGGTGAAGCACGTGTGCGTGAAGGCCGCGACCTGCTCGGTGACGGCGGCGACCACGCCGGGGTGGGCGTTGCCGACCGACGTCACGGCGATCCCGGACCCGAGGTCGACGAACGAGTTGCCGTCGGCGTCGACCACCACGCCGCCACCGGCCGCGACGACGGCGATGGGCACGGCGACGCCGACCCCGGCCGCGACGGCGCCGGCCTTCCGGGCGAGCAGCTCCTGCGATCGCGGACCCGGGACGGCGGTGACGAGCCGTCGTTCCTGGGGCAGCGACGGGCCGCCGGTGGTCGCTCGGGTCGCGGACGCTGCGGTGGAGGACATGCCGCGATGGTAGGAGCCACCACCGCACACTCGTACTGTCCACGGTGTACATCGACCCCCGGGCGGATCGACCCGGTGGATAGGGTGACCGCATGCCCGCAACGCTGCGCTCCCTGCTGCACCGGCGTGAACTCCACCTGCGCCCGCTCACCGACGCGGACGAGCACGCCCTCGATGCCCCGCTGTCCTGGCTGCACAGCTCGGACCTCGAGGACCCGACCCCGTTCCTCGCCGAAGGCCAGGGGCTGCTCACGACCGGCACGCAGTTCGGTGCCGAGGCCGACGTCCGCGACGACGTCGCCGAGGCCTACGTCCGCCGGCTCGTGGACCGCGGTGTCGTGGCGCTCGGGTTCGGCACCGAGGTCGTCCGCGCCGGCACCCCCGACGTCCTGGTCACCGCCTGCACCCGGCACGGACTGCCGCTGTTCGAGGTGCCCTACGAGACGTCCTTCATCGCGGTCGCGCAGGCCAACGCCGAAGCGGTCGCGCGGGACGCCAACGCGCGCGGTGCCTGGGCCCTCGCCGCGCAGCGCGCCATCTCGCTCGCCGCGATGCGACCGGACGGACTCGGCGCGACCATCGCCGAGCTCTCCCGCCAGCTCGACGGGTGGGTCGGCCTGTTCGACGTCTCCGGGCGGCTCGACCGCGGACACCCCGCCGACGGGCTGCCCGCTGCCGACCTCGACCTCCTGCGGACCGAGGCGCTGCGGCTGCTGCGCTCCGGGCAGCGGGCGAGCCTGCCGGTCGCCACGGACCGGGGCGTCGGGTACACCCTGCAGACGCTCGGCAGCGGCGGGCACCTGAGCGGCGTGCTCGCGATCGCGAACGGCGGCGCACTCGACCGTGCCGGACGCGAGGTCGTCACGGCCGTCATCGCCCTGGCCGGCCTCGCCCTGCAGCAGAACCGCGAGCTCGCCCGTGCCCGGGGACTCCTGCGCACCGGACTCCTGACCATGCTGTCCGTCGGCGAACCCGAGGTGGTGCAGGCGACGTCCCGCGAGGTGTGGGGGCCGTTGCCCGCCGAACCCGTCCGGATCGCGGCCGTCGACGTCCCCGACCACGAACTCGACACCGTGGTGGACCTGCTCGAACTGTGGGTGCAGGACCGTCCGGGGCACCTGTTCTTCGCGGTCGACGACGCCGTGTTCCTCTGCGTGAACGCGGACGACACCGGGATCGTCGCCGAACTCGTCGACCGCTTCGACCTGCGCGCCGGCCTGTCCGACGGCGCCGCGTACCGGTCCTTCGGGCGCGCCCGCACCGAGGCCGTACAGGCACTCGACCGACGTCGTGAAGGACGCCCGGGCACCACCGAGTTCGGCGACCTCGCCCGAGAGGGGGTGCTCGCCCACCTCGCCCACGTCGACGTGGACGCCGGTGCCGTCGCCCGCGCCTTCCTCGCGCCGCTGCTCGACCACGACCGCACCGCCGGCACCGAGCTCACGGGCACCGTCCGGACCTGGCTGCAGGAGAACTGCGAGTACGACCGCACCGCACGGGTCCTCGGCATCCACCGGCACACCGCCCGCGCCCGGGTGGAGCACGCCGGTCGGCTCCTCGACCGTGACCTCTCCGTCTTCTCGACCCGGGCCGACCTCTGGGCAGCCTTCGTGGTCGAGGGCGGGTGACGCGCGGATACGGTGGGACGATGCCGTCGACACCGGCCCGCCGGCGCCTGAGCCCGGCCGAACGCGGAGCCCAGATCACGGCGGCCGCCGTCGAACTGGCGCGTGCCGAGGGCCTCGCGGCGGTGACGCTCCGCGGGGTCGCCGCCGTGATCGGGGTCGCGCCCTCGCTCGTCGCCCACTACCGCCCGAGCATGGAGGACCTGGTCGGCGAGACGTTCCGTACCGTCGCGGACGCCGAGGTCGCCGAGGTCCGCGCGATCGTCACCGCTGCGCCCGACCCCGTCTCCGGTCTCCGCACCCTGCTCGGTTGCATCGCCGATCCCGCCCGCGACGACGTCGCCACCCTGTGGGCCGACGCGTGGAGCATCGGCCGCACGAACGCGGCACTGGCGACCGCGGCACGGGACGTCATGGGCGACTGGCAGCTCCTCGCCACCACGGTCGTCGTCGACGGGGTGCGCGCGGGGGTGCTGCACACCGACGACCCGGACGGAGTCGGACGCCTGCTCTTCGCGCTCGTCGACGCCACCAACGGGTACGCCCTGGTCGACTACCTCGACCGCCCGACCCGCGAGGGCCTGGTCCGCACGACGATCGCACGAGCGGTGGGCCTGGACGGATCAGCCCTGTCGGGGTGACACCCGGCGCAGTGCCACTGACCGCATTGCCACCCACTGCAGCAGCATGATCGTCTTGCCGTCGGCGATCCGACCGTCCGCCACCATCGCGAGCGCCTCGTCGAGCTGCACCTCGAGCACCTCGATGTCCTCGCCCTCGTCCTCCACACCGCCGCCGGCCTCGACCCGGTCCGCCGGGGTGTACGCGCCGACGTAGAAGTGGACCCGCTCGGTGACCGAACCGGGGCTCATGAACACGTCGCCCAGGTGCTCGAGCGCGCCGAGCCGGATGCCGAGCTCCTCGGCGGCTTCACGCCGGACCGCGGTCTCGGGGTCGTCCTCGTCGAGCAGTCCCGCCGCGGCCTCGATCAACATGCCGTCCGGGTGTCCGTTCACGTACGCGGGCCACCGGAACTGCCGCGTGAGCAGGACGGTGCCGCGCTCGGCGTCGTACGGCAGCACCGTCGCGCCGTTCCCGCGGTCGTAGGTCTCGCGCTGCTGCCGGTCCCACCGACCGTCACGGCGCCGGACGTCGAGGGTCGTGCGGCGGAGCACGTGCCAGCCGTTCGACACCACCTCGACGTCCCGCACGACGACGTCGGGGTTGCGGTCGAGGGCACGGCCCACGGCGTCGAGGCCCGTCCGACCACGGTCGTCGGGGACGTCCACTCCGGGACGCTGGACGGTGGTGCGTTCGTCGGTCACCCGGTCACCGTAGCGGGGCACCTCGGCAGGACCCCGTCCGCTCGGTACGCTCGACGTGCCGCACCAGGGAGCGGCAGAGGACGGTGCAGCATGACCAGGACGTTCATCCTCCGACGACCGGACCGACCGCAGGTGGTCACCGTGTCCTTCGTGCTGTGGCTGGTGTGGGTGGCAGCCTGCGTCGCGGCCACGGTGCTCCAGTTCTTCGCGACGGACGCGGCGGTCGGCCAGGCGCCGGTCCTCGCCGGGATCGTCGCCCTGGTGCTCTGGGCCCTGGTGACGTGGGCGGTGTTCCGGATGGCCGCGGGCTCCCGCGTCGCGCGCATCGTGCTCGTCGTCGTCGCGGCCTTCCGCGCGCTCCTGAGCGTCACCGGCGGCGAACTCGCGGTCCTGACGATCGCGCTGTCGGTCGTCGCCGCGGTCCTGCTCTTCCTGCCCAGCGCGCGCCCGTTCTTCGCCCCGCAGCAGGCCCGGAGAGCCGACCACGGGTTCGACGGAACCGGCGTGTCGGGGCCGAGCCGTGCCTCCAGGCCGGATGCCGACCACACGACGGACGCCGACCGGGGCTGAGGCCGGACGCGTCGACGGCCGTCCCCGGCCCGGCCCGAGAAACAGGAAAGGCCCCGGATTCCTCCGGGGCCTTTCCTGTTTTCGCCTGGTGCGCGAGGGGGGACTTGAACCCCCACGCCGTTTCCAGCACACGGACCTGAACCGTGCGCGTCTACCAATTCCGCCACTCGCGCCAGCCCCGAAACACTACCACGCACAGACGGGTGTCAACGCCAACCACTACCATGCAGTGGTTGACGACCGACGACACGGGAGACGCATGGGCCTGCTGGACAACTTCGAGCGAGGGTTGGAACGCGCCGTCAACGGCGCGTTCGCGAAGACCTTCCGCTCCGGGGTGCAGCCCGTCGAGATCTCGAGCGCCCTGCGGCGCGAGCTCGACACGAAGGCCGCGGTGGTCTCCCGTGAACGCATCCTCGTGCCGAACGAGTTCACCGTGCGCCTGGCACCGCCCGACTGCACGCGCATGAACGACGTCGGTCGCCCGCTCATCGACGAACTGACCCAGATGGTGCACCAACACGCCGTCGCGCAGAACTACTCGTTCTCCGGCCCGGTCACCATCCGGCTCCAGCAGGACGGCACGCTCTCGACGGGCATCCTGCAGGTCGACTCCACCACCGTGCAGCGCGACGTGGCCTGGATCCCGGTGCTCGACATCGGCTCGCAGCGACACCGACTGCACCGCGGGCGCACGGTGATCGGGCGAGGCAGCGACGCGGACATCACCATCGCGGACACCGGGACGAGCCGGAAGCACGTCGAGGTGCTGTGGGACGGCAAGCACGCCCAGGCCACCGATCTCGGCTCCACGAACGGCTCGAAACTGAACGGTCAGCCCTTCCAGCAGGCGATCGTTGAGCCGGACTCCACCATCGAGATCGGTCGTACCCGTATGGTGTTCCGGGTGATCCCGGAGAACGACGGAGGTGCTCGATGACCACAGGCCTGACCCTGCTCGTCCTGCGCTTCGCGTTCCTCGCGGTGCTCTGGCTGTTCGTCTTCGTGATCGTGTTCGCCCTGCGCAGCGATCTCTTCGGCCAGCGCGTCCGCACGATCCCGACCGATCCCAAGTCGGCGCCGTCCGGACCCAGCACCCCCACCGTCCCCGCTGCGGCGGCCCCCGGGCCCGCCTCGAGCGGTGCCTTCACCGACGTGATCGGTCAACCGAGCAGTGGGCAACGGCCCGCCTCGCCGGCAGCGGCCCGACTCGTCATCACCGAGGGTGCGCGCGAGGGCATGGAGATGCCGCTGGGTGGCGGCCCCATCACGATCGGGCGTTCGAGCGAGTCGAACGTCGTGATCCGTGACGACTACACCTCGACCAACCACGCCCGCCTCGACCTCCGCGCCGACGGCTGGCTCCTCACCGACCTCGAGTCCACGAACGGCACCTTCGTCAACGGTCAGAAGGTGAGCGCTCCCGTCCTCGTGGCAGAGGGCACGCCCATCACGATCGGGACGACGACGTTCGAGCTGCGGCGGTAACCCGGCATGACCGCTCGCACGCTGAGCGCCGCTGTGTCCCACGTGGGGCGCATCCGCGCGAACAACCAGGACTCCGGCTACGCCGGGGCGCACCTGTTCGCGGTGGCGGACGGCATGGGCGGCCACGCCGGCGGTGACGTCGCCTCGGCGATCGCGATCCGACGCATCCGCGAGGTCGACCGCGAGTTCCCGTCGGCGCACGACGCCGAGTTCGCGCTGCAGTCGGCGCTCATCGCGGCGAACCAGCTGATCACCGAGACCGTGTTCGAGCACCAGGAGCTCACCGGCATGGGCACCACGGTGTCCGCGATGATCCGCGTCGGCGAGCAGATCGCGATCGCGCACATCGGCGACTCCCGCATCTACCGTCACCGCGACGGCGAGCTGCAGCAGATCACGTCGGACCACACCTTCGTCCAGCGGCTGGTCGACAGCGGCCGGATCACGCCGGAGGAAGCCGCGGTCCACCCGCGTCGCTCCGTGCTGATGCGCGTTCTGGGTGACGTCGATGCGGCACCCGAGGTCGACACGGCCATCATGGACATCCAGCCGGGCGACCGCTGGCTGCTCTGCTCCGACGGCCTGTCCTCGTACCTGGCCGAAGAGCGCATCCGTCACGCCCTGGCGTCGAACATGGACGCCAACCAGGTCACGCAGCGCCTGGTGAAGGAGACGCTCGACCACGGCGCCCCCGACAACGTCACCGTCGTGGTGATGGACGTCACGGACACCGAACCCGAGGACGACGACGACGCGGCCACCACGGTCGGTTCCGCCGCGGCACCGCTCACCTTCGAGGCGTCGACCGGCCGCAAGCCGATCCGCCTCCCCACGATCCTGCTGCACCCGCTCAAGGTCACCACCGCCCCTGAGGACTCGCACTTCGAACCAGAGTCCGACCAGTTCTTCGCCGAGCTCATCGCCGAGGACCGCCGACGCCGCATCCGTCGTCGGGTGTCCTGGACCGTCGCGCTCGTGGTCGCCGTCGCCGTGCTCGTCGGCGCGGTGTTCGTCGGCTGGCGGATCACGCAGGACCACTACTACGTCGGTACCGACCGGGGCACCGTCGCGATCTACAAGGGCGTGCAGCAGTCGATCGGGCCGTTGGCGCTGTCGGACGTGTACGAGGACAGCGACATCACGGTCTCGTCGCTGCCGGACTACACCCGCGAGAACGTCCGCTCCACGATCAACGCGCAGTCGCTCTCCGACGCCCGTGACATCGTCGAGCGCCTGCGCAAGGCCGCCGCGACCGGTGAGGACCAGGCCGGCACCGGTGGGGACGGCGACGCCAGCTCGTCCCCGTCGCCCTCGCCGACCCGATCGCCGTCGCCGAGCCCCACGCGGAGCGCGCGATGAGCAACGCCACGGCCGCCCAGTCCTTCACCCAGGCGATCACGATCAAGCTCCGGGAGCCCGCTCGCGCGCGGAACCTCGAGCTCTTCCTGCTCGTCATCGCGTGCGGCATCTGCGCGGGTGCGATGGTGCTCGTGCAGCTCGGCACCAAGGGCCGGCTGTTCGACCAGTCGGTGCTCTGGGTCGGCGGTGGCATCCTCGGCCTCGCGCTCGTCATGCACGTGGTGCTGCGCGTCGTGGCGAAGAACGCCGACCCGTTCATCCTGCCGATCGCGCTCGTCCTGAACGGCATCGGCATCGCGGAGATCTACCGCATCGACGTCCACAACGGCCTGTCCGGCTGGGACGCCATCGGCGTGAAGCAGATCGTCTGGACGATGCTCGCGATGGTCCTGGCGATCATCACGCTCGTCGCCGTCCGCAACCACCGCTTCCTGCAGCGGTACCGCTACATCTTCATGGCGCTGACCATCGTCCTGCTGCTCCTGCCGATGCTGCCGGGGATCGGCACGAACATCGGTGGCGCGCGGGTCTGGATCAAGATCGGCCCGTTCTCGTTCCAGCCCGGTGAGCTCGCGAAGATCACCATGGCGCTGTTCTTCGCCGGGTACCTCGTCACCGCCCGCGACTCGCTGTCGATCGTCGGCAAGAAGTTCCTCGGCATGACGTTCCCGCGTGCCCGTGACCTCGGCCCGATCCTGGTCATGTGGGGCGCCGCGATGGCCGTCCTGGTGTTCCAGCGCGACCTCGGCACCGCCCTGCTCTACTTCGGCCTGTTCCTCGTGATGATCTACGTGGCCACGGCACGGATCAGCTGGGTCGCGATCGGTCTCACGCTGTTCATCGGTGGTGCCCTCGTCGCACAGAGCGTCCTGGAGTACGTCCGCGGCCGCTTCGAACAGTGGCTCGACCCGTTCAACCAAGAGGTCTTCAGCCGCGACACCCAGGCGAGCTACCAGCTCGTGCAGGGCTTGTTCGGCTTCGCGAACGGCGGGATCACCGGCACGGGGCTCGGGCAGGGCCGGCCGTACATCACGCCGGTGGCCAACGCCGACTACATCGTCGCGTCGCTCGGTGAAGAGCTCGGCCTGATCGGCGTCTTCGCGATCCTCGCCCTCTTCATCGTGTTCGCCTCGCGTGGCATCCGCGTCGGGTTCATGGCGCAGGACGACTTCGGCAAGCTGCTCGGTGTCGGCTTCGGCTTCATCATCGCCCTGCAGGTGTTCGTCGTCGTCGGTGGCATCACCCGGATCATCCCGGTGACCGGTCTGACCACGCCGTTCATGGCCGCCGGTGGTTCCTCGCTCATCGCCAACTGGATCATCGCCGCGATGCTGCTGCGACTCACCGATTCCATCCCAGCCGAACAACGCGTCCAGCAGGGCGCGATCCCCGCCGCGAGCGGGCGGTCTGCGCGCGCGACCAGGAAGGAGCGTCGTCGATGAACCGACAGCTCCGCGGTGTCTCGACCGTCATCGTGCTCATGTTCGTCGCACTCTTCGTGTCGACGACGTCGATCCAGTTCTTCGCGGCCGACTCGTTGCGGGCCGACTCCCGGAACTCCCGAACCATCTTGGACAGTTACTCCACCAAGCGTGGCGCGATCCTCGTGGACGGCAGCCCGATCGCCGAGTCGACCCCGGTGGACGACCAGTACCAGTACCAGCGCAAGTACACGAACGGCGACCTGTACTCCGCGGTCACCGGGTACTTCACGATCGGGCAGGGCAACACCGGCATCGAGAGCGCGGAGAACACCGTGCTCTCGGGCAACTCGGACGCCTCGTTCTTCCAGAACCTCAACTCGATCCTCACCGGCCAGGACGTCCAGGGCGACAACGTCAACCTGACCATCGACCCGGACGTGCAGCAGGCCGCGTACGACGCGCTCGGCACCAACAGCGGCGCCGTCGTCGCGATCCAGCCGAAGACCGGCAAGATCCTCGCGATGGTGTCGAAGCCGAGCTACGACCCGAACTCGCTCACCTCGCACGACACGGCCGAGGTCAAGCGGCAGTACGACGCGCTGCTCGGGGCCGACACCGCCCCGCTGCAGAACCGTGCCATCGGCGGCGACCTGTACACCCCCGGATCGGTGTTCAAGCTCGTGGTGGCCTCGGCGGCACTCGAGGGCGGCAAGTACAACCTCGACTCCACGTTCCCGAACCCGTCGCGACTGCAGCTGCCCGGCACGAGCTCGTACATCAACAACGCCGAGGGTGGCACCTGCGGCGGCGGCGACAAGGTCAAGCTCCGCACGGCGATCCAGTACTCGTGCAACATCCCCTTCGCCGAACTCGGCCAGAAACTCGGGTACGACGCGATCAAGAGCATGGCCGACAAGTACGGCTTCGGCGACGCGATCGAGATCCCGATGGCGGCGACCGCCAGCCAGTACCCCGACGTCGACTCGACGGCCCAGCTCATGCTGAGCGCCTTCGGCCAGGCGAGCGTCCGGGTCTCTCCGCTGCAGATGGCGATGGTGTCGGCCGGGATCGCGAACGGCGGCAAGGTCATGCAGCCCTCACTCGTCGACTCGATCACCACGAGCGACCTGAAGACGGTCGAGTCCTTCTCCCCGAAGCAGTACAGTGATCCGCTGTCGTCCTCCGAGTCCGCTGACCTCACCGAGGCCATGCAGAGCGTCGTGAGCGCGGGGACCGGTACCAATGCCAAGATCGACGGTGTCGACGTCGCCGGCAAGACCGGCACGGCCGAAGGTGGCACCGGCGATCCCTACACGCTCTGGTTCACGGGGTTCGCCCCCGCCAAGGACCCGGAGGTGGCCGTCGCGGTCGTCGTCGGCAACGGCGGCGGGCTCGGGCAGTCCGGAGTCGGCAACACGGTCGCGGCCCCGGTCGCGAAGAAAGTCATGGAGGCGGTGCTGAACAAATGAGACCCACCAGCGGACTCACCTTCGGTGGGCGGTACCAGCTCTCCTCCCGGGTCGCCATCGGCGGCATGGGCGAGGTGTGGCAGGCGACCGACCTCGTCATCGGCCGAACCGTCGCACTCAAGATCCTCAAGGACGAGTACCTCGGTGACCCCGGCTTCCTCGAGCGCTTCCGCGCCGAGGCCCGGCACGCCGCCCTCGTCAACCACGAGGGCATCGCCAACGTCTTCGACTACGGCGAGGAGGACGGCAGCGCCTACCTCGTGATGGAGCTCGTCCCCGGCGAAGCCCTGTCGACCATGATCGAGCGCGAGCACACGCTCCCGGTCGACAAGGTGCTCGACATCGTCGCGCAGACCGCGAACGCCCTGCAGGCCGCACACGCGGTCGGCCTGGTGCACCGCGACATCAAGCCCGGCAACCTGCTCATCACGCCCGACGGCCGCGTCAAGATCACCGACTTCGGCATCGCCCGCATCGCCGACCAGGTCCCGCTCACCGCGACCGGTCAGGTGATGGGCACGGTGCAGTACCTGTCGCCCGAGCAGGCGAGCGGCCACCCCGCCTCGCCGTCGACCGACATCTACTCGCTCGGCATCGTCGCGTACGAGGCCCTGGCGGGTCGTCGTCCGTTCACCGGTGAGTCGCAGGTCGCGATCGCGATGGCGCACATCAACGAGCAGCCGCCGGCGCTGCCCGGGGACATCCCCGAGCCGGTCTCGGCCCTGGTCATCTCGTGCATCGCGAAGAAGCCGGCCGACCGTCCCGCGACGGCCGCGAACCTCGCACGCGCCGCACAGGCGCTGCGTCGTGGTGACGTTGCCGCGGCCACCGTGGCCGTCCCCGCGATCGCGCAGAACGGCACCGTCGCGTTCAACCCGCCGCAGGGCCAGGGGAACGACGCCGCGACCGCACTCCTCGGCACCCAGGCCGGAGCGATGGCCGGCGGACCGGGCACCCCCCGCTCCCCCGTCTCCGACGAGCCCGAGGAACCCAAGAAGAAGCGCGCCTGGATCTGGTGGGTCGTCGGCATCATCGTCGTGCTCGCCATCGCCGCCGGCGCCGCGTACGCCCTCAACGCGAACAACGCCCCGGAACCCGAGCCCACCAAGTCCTCGAGCACGCCGAAGGCGACCCGCACGCCCACGCAGACCCCGTCCCCCGAACCGACCGAGACCCGTGTCACGGTCTCGGCGGCGGACTACCAGGGGCAGAACGCCGAGCAGGTCGCGAACCAGCTCCGTGCCCGAGGCCTGCAGGCCGAGGTCGTCGCCGGGTCGAACGCCACGTCGTCCGACCAGGTCGGCACCGTCGAGTCGCTCAGCCCCGAGGGCAGCCTGGCTCCCGGCACCCTCGTCACCGTCAAGGCGTTCGGCGACGTGCTGACCGCAGCGGCGCCCGAGCGCGCCACCGGCGGGACCGTCAGCGAGTCCGGTCGCGTGACCTTCAGCTGGCCCGCGTACACGAGCTGCCCCGCCGGGTACTCGGACGTCAGCTACACGTACACGATCGACAACGGCACCGTCCCCTCGAACGGCAGCAGCTCCGGCTCCACCTCCGGTACCGCGGTGACCGTCGCCGGCGCCCAGTACGGCAAGGTGACCCTGTCGTACAAGGTGACCTGCAAGTCGCCGCAGTCCGATTCCTCGGTGGTCTCCGAGTCCTCGCCGGGCGCCCAGGTCGAGTGGACCGAACCCACGGACCAGGAGACGACGAACCCGGACGACGGGATCAACCCCACCGAGACCCCGCAGGACGGTCTGTGAACGACCCCCGGAAGGGGACTGTCGACACCGTTCGGTAACGGTTCGGTCGACCCCTCCCTGACCAGCGTCTCACCAGGTGGTGCTGCCGTACACTAGCCCGGACGAACAGACGGAGGAGTACGTGCCAGAAGGTGTGACCGCGGGGATCACGCTCCTCGCCAATCGCTACGAGATCGGTAACGTCATCGGTCGGGGCGGCATGGCGACCGTGCACCTCGGCAACGACACCCGCCTCGGCCGCAAGGTCGCGGTGAAGCTCCTCAAGCCGAGCCTCGCCAACGACCCGGCCTTCCGCACGCGGTTCCGGCAGGAAGCCCAGGCCGCTGCACGCATGGCCCACCCCACCGTCGTCCGCGTGTACGACGCCGGCGAAGAGACGGTGTCCGAGCCCTCGGGCGCCGAGGTGCAGGTCCCCTTCATCGTCATGGAGTACGTCGAGGGCCGTCCGCTCTCCGACATCATCGCGGAGGGCGCCGTCGCCCCGGACGAAGCCGTCCGCATCACCGAGGGCATCCTCACCGCGCTCGAGTACTCGCACCGTGCGGGCGTGGTCCACCGCGACATCAAGCCCGCCAACGTCATGGTCACCCACACCGGCCAGGTCAAGGTCATGGACTTCGGCATCGCCCGGGCCATCACCGACACCTCGGCGACGGTCGCGCAGACCACGTCGATCCTCGGCACCGCCTCGTACTTCTCACCGGAGCAGGCCCGCGGCGAGACCGTCGACGCCCGCACCGACCTCTACTCCACCGGCGTCGTGCTCTTCGAGCTCCTCACCGGTCGCGCACCGTTCCTCGGGGACACCCCGGTGGCGGTCGCCTACCAGCACGTCAGTGAGCAGCCGGTCGCACCGTCGACGATCTCGCCCGACGTGTCACCGGCCCTCGACGCCGTGACCCTCCACGCCCTGGTCAAGGACCGCACGCGCCGGTTCCAGAACGCGGCCGAGTTCCGCTCGGACCTGCAGCAGGCCGCAGCCGGCCGGGTGCCCGCGTCCACGAAGAAGCAGCAGCAGAACGCGGCGAACGACGCCTCGACCGTGCTCTTCGGCGTCGACCCCCGCACGACGACCAACGCCGCATCGGCGTTCCGCGAACTCGACGACGACACCGCCGAGCACCGACCCCAGCGCACCCAGAACAGACCTCCGGTCGCGTGGATCTGGGTCGGCATCCTGCTCACCGTCGCGGTCATCGTCGCCGTGGTGTTCTTCGTCGCGAACCTGCAGCCGGGCAAGCCGCCGGTGTCGTCCTCGGTCAGCGTGCCCAACGTGGCGGGTTCGACCTACAGCGCCGCGGCCAGTGCCCTCGACAAGAAGGACCTCAAGCCCGTCAAGGTCGAGGAGAACTCCGACAGCGTCGACAAGGGCACGGTCATCCGGACGGACCCGGGCTCCGGGGTGAACGTCGGGCGCAACCAGAACGTCAACGTCGTGGTCTCCCTCGGTCCGGAACGCGTCCCCGTGCCTGAGCTCAACGGGCAATCGCAAGCGGCTGCGCAACAGTCCCTCGACGACGCCGGATTCCGTCTCGGAGCGATCTCGAGCGACTACTCGGCCGACGTCCCCGAGGGCACGGTGCTGAGCTCCGACCCCGAGTCGGGTTCCCTGCACACCAAGGGCATCGTGATCAACCTCACGATCTCCAACGGCAAGGTGCAGCTGCCCGACGTCACGCAGCAGCAGTTCTCGGCGGCGAAGGCCACCGTCGAGCAGCTCGGGCTCACCGTGAACCCGGCGCCGTCCTACTCGTGCACCGGCGGACTCGTGACCCAGCAGGACACCCCTGCCGGAGACGTCGCCCAGGGCAGCGCCGTCACGCTCACCTACTGCGCACGAGCTGCGGCGCCGCCGAAGGCACCGTCGTCCAACAACGACAACAACGACAGCGGCGGCAGCAACGGGAACAACGATCGCGGTGACGACCAGGGTGACGACGGCCGCTGAGCCGACCGTCTCCTGACGCGACCGTCCTGACGGACGGGTGACGGGCCTCCCGTCCGTCCTCCGTGCCCACAGGCACGTCTGCTCGTCGCCTCCGCTCCTGACGGCCTGGAGGCACGGCGCACGCCCGCAACCGACGGCACGTCACGCAGACGGTGCGGTCCAGTGCCGGAAGACGCCGTCGTGTCGGCACGACGCCCCGGAACGGACGAGACGCCGCCGGATCCGGCGGCGTCTCGATGACACGACGGCGTCTGCCGCCACGGAACGTTCGTCAGGCGCGGTGCGTCGCGATGAGCGGCCCGAGGTCGGCGGCGCGTTCGGCGGCTCCCGACAGCCCGGTGGTCTCGAGCCAGTTGCCGACCATGCGGTACCCGCCCTCGGTCAGGACCGACTCCGGGTGGAACTGCACGCCGAACACGGGGTGTGCGCGGTGCTGGACGCCCATGATGACCCCGCCCTCGGTGCGCGCGGTCACGGTGAGCTCGTCGGGGACGGTGCCGTCGACGATCGCGAGCGAGTGGTAGCGCGTAGCCGTGAAGGGGTGCGGGACACCTGCGAAGAGCGCGCTGTCGTCGTGGTCGACCTCGGAGGTCTTGCCGTGCATGAGCTCCTCGGCGTGCGTGACCGTGGCGCCGAGTGCCTCCGCGATGGCCTGGTGTCCCAGGCAGACACCGAGCAGCGGGGTCTCGGCGGCGATGGCCGCGTGCACCGTGGGGATCGAGACGCCGGCAGCCGCCGGTGTTCCCGGGCCGGGCGACAGGAGCACGCCGTCGTACTCCGCGATGCGGTCGGCGATCTCGGACTCGGGGAAGGCATCGTTGCGCACGACGTCGGTCTCGGCGCCGAGCTGCTGCACGTACCCGTTGAGCGTGTAGACGAAGCTGTCGTAGTTGTCGACGACGAGGATCCTGGTCATGGCGGTTCACCGTACTCGTGGGGGATGTGTGCGGCGGTCCGCGGGCCGATCCACACACGTGGTCACGGTAGGATACCGGCCATGGCCAAGGACAAGGACCGCACCAAGCCCGCCCGGACGACCCGAGCTGACTCGGTCGACACCGCGGGGGACGCCCCGAACCCGGTGTGGTTCAAGCCGGTCATGTTCGGCTTCATGCTCATCGGTCTGGTGTGGGTGATCGTCTTCTACATCTCGAACGCCACGCTGCCGGTTCCGAGCCTCGGCTCGTGGAACATCGTCGTCGGCTTCGGCATCATGTTCGTCGGCTTCCTCATGACCACCCGCTGGCGCTGACCCTCAGCCCGCTGTTCTCCCGACGCCCGTCGCACCGCAAGGTGCGGCGGGCGTCGTCGTTCTCCACAAGCTCAAGGGCTCCTGGAACGCACATCCTCGAGGATCTTGCCGTTCTCCACACTTTTCCCCACTCTCCACACCGTCATCCACACCCCGACCCCGGAGTTATCCACAACCGATTCCACAGTGGGGATAATCACACTGGTGTAACTCACCGACTTCTCCACACCTGTGGATAACTCCCAGTGCCGCTGTGGACAGCTGTGGATGAGCAGGACGCGGACAGCCCTGGGAACGACGAACGCCCCGCCGCAGTGCGACGGGGCGTTCGGGGAGCGTTGTGGCGGTGTCAGCCGATCGTGACCGCGTACCCCACAGCGGTGAGCGCGATGCCGAGCACCGCCGCGCCGATGATCAGCGCGATCTGCAGCGGACGCTTCCGGACGTTGCGCGTCTGTGCGAAGACGAAGCCCATCAGGAAGCCGCCGATGATCCCGCCGACGTGCGCCTGCCACGAGATGTTGACGCCGGGCAGGAACCCGATGACCAGGTTCAGTCCCATGAGCACGAGGAGCTGCACGGCGTTGTTCCCCAGGCTGCGCTGCAGCACGAAGAACGCGGCGAACAGCCCGAAGATGGCACCCGAAGCACCCAGCACGGTCGTCCCCGGCGCCAGGAAGGTGACGAGCATGGACCCGAAGATCCCCGTGATGAAGTACAGCGCCACGAACCGCCAGGTGCCGAGCATGTTCTCGAGCATGCGACCGAAGATCCAGAGCGCCCACATGTTGAACAGGATGTGGAAGATGCCCGAGTGCACGAACAGCGAGGTCACCACACGCCAGGGCTGCGTCGGCAGCAGGAACGAGTTGTAGGCGAGCAAGCTCGTGAAGAACCGCCCGCTGACCTGGTCGAGCAACCAGATCGCCACCGTGATCGCCACGATGACGGTGGTGCCCTTCTGGTCGAGCATGGCGAAGCGCCGCCGAGCGACCGTGAACCCGCTGGGGGCTCCGGACGCTCGGCGGTTCGCTGCGAACTGTGCGCGCTGTTCACGCACGCACTCCGGGCAGTGCACCCCGACTGCCGCCGGCGTCTGGCACTCCGGGCAGATCGTCCGCCCACAGCGCTGGCAGAGCACGAAGCTCTGCCGGTCCGGATGCCGGTAGCAGGTGTTGTTCGGGTTGTACGCCTGGTCGGTCACGTGCTGGTCAGACGCCTTCGACGTCGATGCTCTGGATGACGACGTCCTCGACGGGCTTGTCACGACCGTCGGTCGGGACTCCCTCGATCGCGTCGACGACCGCGCGGGACTCGTCGTCGGCGACCTCACCGAAGATGGTGTGCTTGCCCTGCAGCCACGGCGTCGCCACCGTGGTGATGAAGAACTGCGAGCCGTTGGTGCCGCGGCCGCCCTGGATGCCGGCGTTCGCCATGGCGAAGATGTAGGGGTTCTGGAACGTGAGCTCCGGGGAGATCTCGTCGTCGAAGCGGTACCCGGGGCCACCGATGCCCTGGCCGAGCGGGTCGCCGCCCTGGATCATGAAGTCCTTGATGATGCGATGGAAGATCACGCCGTCGTAGAGCTTGTCGGTCGAGACCTTGCCCGTGCCGGGGTGGGTCCACTCCTGCTGGCCCGTGGCGAGGTCGACGAAGTTCTTGACGGTCTTCGGTGCGTGGTTGCCGAACAGGTTGACGCGGATGTCGCCCTTGTTGGTGTGGATCGTTGCGACAGCGGTGTGCAGAGACATGTTCCGATTCTCGCATGTACTCCTGACCGCGGACGGATTGCACAGCTGCGGTTCCGTGACCTGTCAGGCAGTGTGGTGGCAGGATGGGGTCACGCCGATCCGATGGAGGTACCAGATGACGACGATCGAGATCCCGCGAAAGCGTCGGAAGCAGATCAAGAAGCTCAAGGGCCAGACCGCCTCGCTCCTCGGCGAGCAGCGCAAGGTCCTCGAGCACGCGAACGCGATCCTGGCTGAGGCCCGGTCGAACGCCGCGGACGCAGCTCGCAAGGACATCGCACCCCGCGTGCAGAACGCGATCGACAACGGGATCCGTCCCGCGTTCGCCACCGGCGTGCACGCTGCCACCTCGGCAGCGCAGAGTGCTTCGCACAAGTTCCAGTCCGAGGTGGTCCCCGGACTCGTCTCGACCGCTGGCTCGGTGCTGAGCGTGACCGACCTCGCGAAGGACCCCCGGGTCAAGAAGATCGTGAAGAACGCACAGAAGAAGAGCAAGAGCGCGAAGAAGGCCGCTGCGAAGTACGTCCCGTCGCAGCAGAAGAAGGGTCTCGGCTTCGGCGGAGTCGCACTCATCATCGTCGGCGTCGTCGCCGTCGCCGGTGCTGCGTACGCCGCGTACCAGACGCTCCGCGCCGACGACGACCTGTGGGTCGCCGACGACGCTGACACGGCGGAGAAGCCCGCCGCCTGACCTCCCGGTTCGTACGAAGGGCCCCGGCTGCTGCCGGGGCCCTTCGTCGTTCTCCGGGCACGTGATCCGTGCACCGGCCGGCCGCCTGCTCTGAACGCGCCCACCCACGGACCTGGAGGCCCGCGCCGGCCTGGCCCCGCGCCTCCCGTCCGCCATGCGCTCACGCAACACCCCCGGGGCAGCCACCGAGAGGTCACAACCTGTCGTCCGGAGGACGCGCAGACGACAGTTCCAGCCACCTCGGCGAACCGCACGCGGCATCTCGCGACCACTCGAAGACGATGCCGGCCGCAAGCAGATTGGCGGACCCGACCATCGCGGAGCGGCGCGTCGCCGAAGGCGCGCAGACAAGCACGACGACCGACATCGGCGTAGCGAGGAACGAGCGAAGCAGCACTCGTGCAGAGGGAGTGGAGCCTGGGAGAATCGAACTCCCGACATCCTGCTTGCAAAGCAGGCGCTCTACCAACTGAGCTAAGGCCCCGAGTGCCACCGAGGTGATCGGCGGCGGGATGGAATTGTCGTGCTGTTCCGGAGAACTGGTGGGGCTACAAGGACTTGAACCTTGGACCTCTTCGTTATCAGCGAAGCGCTCTAACCGCCTGAGCTATAGCCCCTCAGACCGGATGAAAGCCTACCGTACGATCCCGCCGGAACGAAATCGAGCAGTGGGCCCATCCGGCCCGGGTGTGTCAGTTGTTCGTGAAGCCCACGAGCAGACCGCCCGTGATCCGAACACTGAGGTTGTAGAGCACGCTCACGATGGCGCCGAGCACGGTGCCGACGACCACGTTGAGGATGCCCACGACGATGGAGAACCCGAGGACCTGGCCCAGCGAGAACTGGTCCATGATCGAGTAACTGTTCTGCCCGGTGACGTCCTTCAACAGGGCGTCGACCTGGGTGAACACACCCGTCTGGTTGAGGATGACCCACACCAGTGCCGTGGCGACCACGATCACGATGCTGCCGGCCAGGGCGATGAGGAAGCTCAGCTTCACCATCGACCAGAAGTCGACGTAGACCAGTCGCAACCGCACCTGGCGGGTGCCGACGGGTCGCTTCGCCTTCTTCTGGAGCTTCTCGGCGACACTACTCATTGCTTGACTGGTCCTCTCCGGCCTCGTCTGCGACGGGCTCGGTGTCGATGGGATCAGTGGAATCCGGGGCCGCTTCGGCTGGGCTGACCGTCTCCACCGGGCCCGCGGGCTCGATCTCGGCGTCGTCCTGGTCGTCCAGGTTCCGCTCGGTGTTCCGGGCCACCGCGATGATCCGGTCGTTCTCCGCGAACCTCGCGAAGACGACGCCCATCGTGTCACGGCCCTTGGCAGGGACCTCGGCCACGGCAGACCTTACCACCTTGCCCGATTGCAGCACGACGAGCACCTCGTCGTCCTCGCCGACGATGAGAGCGCCCACAAGATCGCCTCGGTCGAGCGCCAACTTGGCCACCTTGATGCCCAGACCACCACGGCCCTGCACCCGGTACTGGTCGACCGCGGTGCGCTTGGCGTAGCCGCCCTCGGTCATCACCCAGACGAAGCCGTCGTCGGAGACGACCCGGGCCGCGAGCAGCGAGTCGCCGTCGCGGAAGGACATGCCCTTCACACCCGAGGTCGAGCGACCCATCGGACGCAGGGTGTCGTTCGTCGCCGTGAACCGGAGCGACATGCCCTGGCGGGACACCAGGAGCAGGTCGTCGTGCTCGTCGACGAGCAGCGCCTGGCGGAGCTTGTCGCCGTCGCGCAGGTTGATCGCGATGATGCCGCCGGTGCGGTTCGTGTCGTACTCGGTGAGCGCGGTCTTCTTGACCAGACCGTGCTCGGTCGCGAGGACGAGGTACTGCGCCACCTCGTAGTCGCGGATGTCGAGCACCTGCTGGATCTGCTCGTCGGGCTGCATCGCGAGCAGGTTCGCGACGTGCTGGCCCTTCGCGTCGCGGCCGGCCTCCTGCAGCTCGTACGCCTTGGCGCGGTAGACCCGGCCCTGGTCGGTGAGGAACAGGAGCCAGTGGTGCGTCGTCGTGACGAAGAAGTGCTCGACGATGTCGTCGGCGCGGAGCTGGGCCCCGCGGACACCTCGACCGCCACGGTGCTGCGAGCGGTACTGGTCGCTGCGCGTGCGCTTGACGTAGCCACCGCGGGTGATGGTGACGACCATCTCCTCTTCGGGGATCAGGTCTTCCATCGACATGTCGCCGTCGTAGCCGAACATGATCACGGTACGGCGGTCATCGCCGAAGCGGTCGACGATCTCGCTCAACTCGTCGCGGATGATCGAGCGCTGGCGGCTCTCCGACCCGAGGATGTCCTGGAAGTCGGCGATCTTGCGCTCGAGCTCCTCGGCCTCGTCGTGGATCTTCTGACGCTCGAGGGCGGCGAGACGACGGAGCTGCAGCTCGAGGATCGCGCGCGCCTGGATCTCGTCAACGGACAGGAGGTCCATCAGGCCGGTGCGGGCCTCTTCGACGTCGGGCGAGCGACGGATGAGCGCGATGACCTCGTCGAGGGCGTCGAGCGCAGCCAGGTAGCCACGCAGGATGTGGGCGCGCTTCTCGGCCTCGCGCAGTCGGAACTGCGTGCGGCGGACGATGACGTCGACCTGGTGGGCGACCCACGCCGAGATGAAGCCGTCGAGCGGCAAGGTGCGGGGCACCCCGTCGACGATCGCGAGCATGTTCGCGCCGAAGTTCTCCTGCAGCTGGGTGTGCTTGTAGAGGTTGTTCAGCACGACCTTGGCGACGGCGTCACGCTTCAGCACGATGACCAGGCGCTGCCCGGTGCGACCGGAGGTCTCGTCGCGGATGTCGGCGACACCGGCGAGCTTGCCGTCCTTGACCAGCTCGGCGATCTTGATCGCCAGGTTGTCGGGGTTGACCTGGTACGGCAGCTCGGTGACGACGAGGCAGGTGCGACCCTGGATCTCCTCCACCGAGACGACGGCACGCATCGTGATCGAGCCACGGCCGGTGCGGTAGGCGTCCTGGATGCCCTTGGTACCGAGCACCTGTGCACCGGTCGGGAAGTCCGGGCCCTTGATGCGCTGCATGAGCGCGGCGAGCAGCTCTTCACGGGTGGCGTCGGGGTTGTCGAGCGCCCACTTGGCACCCTCGGCGACCTCGCGCAGGTTGTGCGGCGGGATGTTCGTGGCCATGCCGACCGCGATGCCGACCGAGCCGTTGACGAGCAGGTTCGGGAAGCGGGCCGGCAGGATCGCCGGCTCCTGGGTGCGGCCGTCGTAGTTGTCCTGGAAGTCGACGGTGTCCTCGTCGATGTCGCGGACCATCTCGAGCGCGAGCGGCGCCATCTTCGTCTCGGTGTACCGCGGGGCCGCGGCGCCGTCGTTGCCCGGCGAACCGAAGTTGCCCTGGCCGAGCGCGAGCGGGTACCGGAGCGACCACGGCTGCACCAGGCGGACGAGGGCGTCGTAGATCGCCGAGTCACCATGCGGGTGGAACTGGCCCATGACGTCACCGACGACGCGGGAGCACTTCGAGAACGCCCGGTCCGGGCGGTAGCCGCCGTCGAACATCGCGTAGATCACACGGCGGTGCACCGGCTTGAGGCCGTCGCGGACCTCCGGCAGCGCACGACCGACGATGACCGACATCGCGTAGTCGAGGTACGAGCGCTGCATCTCGAGCTGCAGGTCGACCTGCGAGATGCGGTCACCGGAGACGACGATGTCCCCGCTGTCGCCGTGGACGATCTCGGGCTGCTCGTCGGCGCCGTTCTCGTTGTCGTCAGCCATGTGGCTTCGTTCCCTTTCTGGACAGCCTGGAGGCTGTGGTTCCGTTGGTCGCACCGGGCGCGACCACAGGTGGTCAGGACTGGTCGACGCGGCTCACGCCGCGCCTCCTGGCCGTTAGATGTCGAGGAAGCGGACGTCCTTGGCGTTCTGCTGGATGAACTGGCGACGCGCGTCGACGTCCTCACCCATCAGCGTCGAGAAGGTGCTGTCCACCGCAGCCGCGTCCTCGAGCGTGACCTGCAGGAGCGTGCGGGTGTCCGGGTTCATGGTGGTGTCCCAGAGCTCCTTGTAGTCCATCTCGCCGAGGCCCTTGTAGCGCTGGATCCCGTTGTCCTTCGGGATGCGCTTGCCGGCTGCGAGGCCGGCCTGCATCAGGGCGTCGCGCTCCCGGTCGCTGAAGACGTACTCGTGCGCCGAGTTCGACCACTTCAGGCGGTACAGCGGCGGCTGCGCAAGGTACACGTAGCCGTGCTCGATGAGCGGACGCATGTAGCGGAACAGCAGCGTGAGCAGCAGCGTGGTGATGTGCTGGCCGTCGACGTCGGCATCGGCCATCAGCACGATCTTGTGGTACCGGGCCTTGTCCGGGTCGAAGTCCTCACCGATGCCGGCACCGAACGCCGTGATCATCGACTGGATCTCCTGGTTGGCGAGGGCGCGGTCGAGCCGGGCCTTCTCGACGTTCAGGATCTTGCCGCGCAGGGGCAGGATCGCCTGGGTCATCGGGTTGCGGCCCTGCACGGCGGAACCGCCGGCGGAGTCACCCTCGACCATGAAGATCTCCGACACGGTCGGGTCCTTCGACTGGCAGTCCTTGAGCTTGCCGGGCATGCCACCCGACTCGAGCAGCCCCTTGCGGCGGGTGGTCTCGCGCGCCTTGCGGGCGGCCAGACGTGCCTGCGACGCCTGGATCGCCTTGCGGACGACGTCGCGTGCCTGCGTCGGGTTGCTCTCGAACCAGTGGGTCAGCTCGGTGCCGACGACGCGCTGCACGAACGACTTCGCCTCGGTGTTGCCGAGCTTGGTCTTCGTCTGCCCCTCGAACTGCGGCTCGCCGAGCTTCACGGAGATGACGGCCGTCAGCCCTTCGCGGATGTCGTCACCCGTGAGGTTGTCGTCCTTCTCCTTGATGATCTTCGTCTCGCGCGCATAGCGGTTGACGAGGGTCGTGAGCGCAGCGCGGAAGCCCTCTTCGTGGGTGCCGCCCTCGTGCGTGTTGATCGTGTTCGCGAAGGTGTGGACGCTCTCCTGGTACGAGGTGTTCCACTGCATCGCGACCTCGAGCGCGATCTTGCGCTCCGGGTCCTCGGACTCGAAGCCGATGACGTCCGGGTGGACGAGGTCGGCCTTCTTCTGCGCGTTGATGTACTCGACGTAGTCGGCGAGACCACGCTCGTACATGAAGGTGTCGTTGCGGGCCTCTTCCCCTTCTTCCGGGGCGCGCTCGTCGCGGAGGTTGATCCGCAGGCCCTTGTTCAGGAAGGCCATCTGCTGGAACCGGGTGCGCAGGGTCTCGTAGTCGAACACGACGGACTCGAAGATCTCGGCGTTCGGCCAGAACGTGATCGTCGTGCCGGTCTCGTCGGTCTCTTCGTCCTGGGAGACGGGCGCGACGGGGACACCGTCGGTGTAGCTCTGGCGCCAGACGTGGCCCTGACGACGGACCTCGACGTCGAGCTCGGAGCTCAGCGCGTTCACGACGGACGAACCGACGCCGTGCAGACCGCCGGAGACGGCGTAGCCGCCACCGCCGAACTTGCCGCCGGCGTGCAGGACGGTGAGGACGACCTGCAGGGTCGAGACCCCCTCGGCCGCGTGGACGTCGACCGGGATGCCACGGCCGTTGTCGACGACGCGGACGCCACCGTCTTCACGGATGCTCACGTCGATGGTGTCGCAGTACCCGGCGAGGGCTTCGTCGACGGAGTTGTCGACGATCTCCTGGACCAGGTGGTGCAGGCCGCGAGGGCCGGTCGAACCGATGTACATACCCGGGCGCTTGCGGACGGCCTCGAGCCCCTCGAGCACCTGAATCTGGTCTGCGCCGTAGGACGGTTCGCTCTGCGGGGTCTCCGCGCCGAGCGGGTTCTGCCGGTCGTCTTCAGATTCTGCTGCCATGTCGAGCGTGCTCCTGCCTGCGCGCGGAACGCCCGCGCACTGCACCTCCCAGTCTACCGCAGAGCCCCCTCTTTCGAGGGCTCATCTGCCCCGCAGACGGGCTTTTCTGGCACTCCAGGATGATTTCGTCGCCTCAACCGTAGGTGTCGCGAGGACCGCGCCCCTGGACCGTCCTGGGGCCGCGTTTCCACGTGGGGGCGTCCGGGCCGGAAACCCTGATCGACTCGACCCCGGCTTCGGGGTGCCGTTCCGCGATGGTCGTCGTGACCGTCGCACGCATCAGTCGGAGCTGGGTCGCCCAGGCCGTCGAGTCGCACCGGATGACGAGTGCGCCGTCCTCGATGGTGACCGGTCGGGAGTGCTTCGCCAGCTCCTCGCCGACGACGCTCGGCCAGTCCACGAAGAGCTCGGAGCGGGCGAGGGGTTCGGTCCAACCGAGTTCCTGAGCGAGCGAACCGACGATGTCCGCGAGGCCCTTCGGCTCGCGGCCGCGCCCGTACGGCACGGTGTCGGCGTCGAACTCGCGGGCACGGCGGCGGCGGGCATCGGTGCCGCGCTTGGACGGGTCGCCGAACACCGCGCGCAGGTGGCGGTACACCTGCGAGGGTTCGGTGGGCTTGCGGGGCTTCGGCATCAGGCTTCGGCTTCGGTCGGGTCCGTCTTGCTGTCCGCGACGGTCGCGTCCGCCGCGTCGATCGCGTCGGTCCCGTCCGTCGCGTCCGTCGCGTCCGTCGCGTCCGTCGCCGGACTGGAGGCCCGGGTCGCGTCCGCCTCGTCGGTCACGATCGTGCCCGCCTCGATCCGCACGGTGTGCGCCGCCAGCTTCCCGGGCACGTCACCGAAGACCGCGGCCGTGATGAGCACCTGCTCGTAGTCGGCGACGGCGTTCGCCAGCCGTTCCCGCCGCGATTCGTCGAGTTCGGCGAAGACGTCGTCGAGGATGATGATCGGGTCGCCCAGGTTTGACTCGGCGCGCAGGATCGAGGCGCTCGCGAGCTGGATGGCCAGCGCGAAGGACCAGGATTCGCCGTGACTCGCGTACCCGCGGGCCGGTAACCCGTTGAGCTGGAACAGAACGTCGTCCCGGTGCGGTCCGACGAGGGTGAGCCCGCGGTCGAGTTCGTCCCGGCGACGGCGCTCGAGGGCGGCCGCGAACGCTTCGGCAGCCGACGCGACCGTGACGGGCTCGTCCGGGGTCCCGAGCACGGGGTCGGTCGCTGCCGCGGACTCGGGGTCGCCACCGCGGATGGACAGGACGCCGGTGATCGAGGCGTCGTGGTGTTCGCCGGCGACGGTCGCGTAGGCCTCGGCCACGAAGGGTGCGAGCCGCCGGGTCAGGTGGTCACGGGCCGCGACGATCTCGGCGCCGAGTCCGACGAGCCGGTCGTCCCAGACGTCGAGCGTCGACAGGGCGTTCGCCTTCGCGCCGGTGGCACGGGCCGACTTCAGCAGGGTGTTCCGCTGGCGGAGCGTGCGGTCGTAGTCGGCGAGCACGCCCTGCATCCGCGGTGCGATCTGGCCGAGCAGCTCGTCGAGCATCCGGCGTCGCCCGGCCGGCTCGCCCCGCACGAGGGCGAGGTCCTCCGGGGCGAAGAGCACGCTCGTGCAGTAGCGCGGCAGCTCCCGCGGCTTGATCGCCGACCGGTTCACCTGCGCACGGTTCGCACCGGTGCGGTTGATCTGCACCTCGGCGAGGATGCTGCGGTCCTCGTGCGCGAGACGAGCCCGGACGATCGCGGCGTCGCATCCTTGACGGACGAGCGCTGCGTCGGTGGGGACGCGGTGCGAGCCGAGGGTCGAGAGGTACCCGATCGCCTCGACCAGGTTGGTCTTGCCCTGTCCGTTGCGCCCGACGAACAGGTTCGGCCCGCGTGCGAGGTCGACGTCCGCCTCCCGGTAGTTCCGGAAGTCGGTCAGTTGGAGATGGTCGACGTGCACGCGGGCCGAGTCCGGGTTCCCCCGGGAAGTCCTAGGACTTCTTGACGGCGTGACCGCCGAACTGGTTGCGGAGCGCCGCGACGGCCTTCATCGTCGGCGAGGCGCTGCCCTGGCGCGAGACGAAGCGCGCGAAGATCGACGCCGAGAGCGCCGGCATCGGCACGGCGAGCTCGATGCCCTCTTCGAGCGTCCAACGGCCCTCGCCCGAATCCTCGACGTAGCCCTCGAGCTCGTCGAGCTTCGGGTCCTCGTTCAGCGCGAGCACCATCAGGTCGAGCAGCCAGGAGCGGACGACCGTTCCGCGCTGCCAGCCGGCGAACACGGCGGGGACGTCGGTGATCAGGTCCTTGGCCTCGAGGAGCTCGTAGCCCTCGCCGTACGCCTGCATGATCGCGTACTCGATGCCGTTGTGGACCATCTTCGCGTAGTGGCCGGCGCCGATCGGGCCGGCGTGCGAGAAGCCCTCTTCACGGGGACCCTCAGGACGCAGCGCGTCGAACACGGGCATCGCGAACTCGACGTCCGCGGCGTCACCGCCGACCATGAGGCCGTAGCCGTTGTCCTTGCCCCAGACACCACCGGAGACGCCGGCGTCCATGTAGCGGATGCCGCGCGCAGCGAGCTGCTCGGCGTGCGTGGTGTCGTCCAGCCACTTCGAGTTGCCACCGTCGATGACCAGGTCGCCCTCGCCGAGGACACCGGCCAGGTCGGTGATCACGTCGTCGGTGATCTTGCCGTGCGGGACCATGACCCACACGAGACGCTTGCCCTCCGGGAGGGCAGCGGCGAGGGCGCCGAGGTCGGCGACGTCCGAGACGGCGGGGTTCGCGTCGTACCCGGTGACCTCGATCCCTGCGTTGCGGAGACGGGCACGCATGTTGTTGCCCATGCGACCAAGGCCGACAAGACCGATGTGCATGATTTCCTCTTCTGTTCGTCGTCGCGCTGATGCTGCCGGTGGTGTGCGCCAGCGCAGGTTGCCTGTTGCGCCTATCGCAGCAGCAGGTTCGGCTGCAGCAGGTACCGGTATCCATCGGTCGCTGCGGCCTCTTGCGAAGTCTGGCCGGTGATCAGCACCGGGCCCGGCTTGTTGGGGTTCTCCGTCTTGGTGAAGGAGATGCGGACGAACTCGGAGTGCACCGCGTTCAGTCCGTCCAGGAGGAAGGCGGGCTTCAACGAGACCACCGTTTCCTCGCCGGTCAACAACGCACTGATCGACTCTGACGCCTGCGCTTGTTCGGATCCGATCGCCTCGAGCGTGAGCCCGTCGACCGTGAAGGAGAACCGGAGCGCCGCTTCGCGCTCCAGGACGAGGGAGACCCGTCGGACCGCTTCGACGAGCTCCGCGGTGTTGATCACCGCGTGGTCGTTGACGGTCTCGGGGAAGAGCCGGCGGACCGGCGGGTAGTTGCCCTTGATGAGCAACGACGTCACGGTCTTGTCGTCGGCGTGGAACGCGATGAGCTCGCGGTCGGAGTTGCCGCTGATCGACACCGACACCGTGGACGCCGAACCGAACGTGCGGCCGACCTCCTGCAGGGTGCGGGCCGGGACCAGTGCGTGCAGGGGGTCCGAGCCGACTCGGCCGGAGTCCCACGCGATGGTGCGGACGGCGACGCGGTAGCGGTCCGTCGCGATGAGGGAGAGGTCGTTGTCGCCGACCTCGAGCTGCACGCCCGTGATGACGGGGGTGACGTCGTCGCGGCTGGCGGCGACGGCGACCTGGGACACCGCTTCGGAGAACGCGTCGCCGGGGATCACACCGGTCTGCGGGCCGATCTCCGGCAGCGTCGGGTACTCCTCGACCGGCATGGACAGCAGTGTGAAGTGCGCCGATCCGCAGGAGACGGAGATCTTGGCGTCCTCGGTGGTGAACGACACCGGGGCGTTCGGCAGCCGGCTCGCGATGTCGTTCAGCAGTCGACCGGAGACCAGGACCGTGCCCGGCTCGTCGATCTGGGCCGAGATGGACGTCTGCGCCGACACCTCGTAGTCGAACGAGGAGAGCGTCAGACGATCGCCATCGGCGTGGATGAGGACGCCCGACAGGATCGGGAGGGTCGTGCGCTGCGGGAGGAGCTTCACTGCGAAGGAGACGGCTTCGGAGAAGACGTCCCGGTTGACCTCGAACTTCACAGCTGGAACCCCTGTCGATCGGCTTGGACTGTCCGGCCGCCCCATTCTGGCACAGGCGGACGAGGGCCGGATTTCTTGTCATCCCGCCGTCCACAAGGTTGTCTCGCAGAGATTGATCGTTAACCAGGAGTAATGGTGTTAACGCCTGTGCACACTGTGGATAACCCTGTGCATCCCGCTCGGCAGTAGGGAACTACACGCTTGTGACTTGTGAGCGGTGTGTGAGCGTTAACGGGATGAATGAATCTCATCTATCCACTTCCATCCCCAGTCTCCACAGGTGACCCCCCACCTGTGTACAACCGGGCGGCGTGTCCTCCACAGTTATCCACAGGCTATCCACACTGTGAGAAGTCCGGCCCATGGAACCGTCTCAGATGGTGGATGGGGCCGGGAACGGGCCGATCTCAGCGGTAACGGCGGTCCTGCTTGATGCGGCTGGTGAGCTCGGTGACCTGGTTGTAGATCGACCGACGCTCCTTCATCAGCTCGGTGATCTTCTTGTTCGCGTACATCACCGTGGTGTGGTCGCGGTTGCCGAACAGCTGCCCGATCTTGGGCAGGGACAGGCTCGTCAGCTCGCGGCACAGGTACATCGCGATCTGTCGTGCCGTGGCGATCGCCTGGGAGCGGGACGACCCGTACAGGTCGTCGACGGAGAGCTTGAAGTACTCCGCGGTGTGGTTGATGATGTCCGTCGGCGCGACGACGTTGTCCTCGTCGAGGGTGATCAGGTCCTTGAGGACTGTCTGCACCAGGGCCATGTCCACGGCCGTCCGGTTCAGGCTCGCGAACGCGGTGACCCGGATCAGGGTGCCCTCGAGTTCGCGGATGTTGCTCGACACCTTCGACGCCATGAACTCGAGGATGTCGTCGGGCACCTGCAGGTGGTCGGACTGTGCCTTCTTGCGGAGGATCGCGATGCGCGTCTCGAGCTCGGGAGCCTGCACGTCGGTGATCAGGCCCCACTCGAAGCGCGATCGCATCCGGTCCTCGAACCCGGTCAGGTGCTTCGGCGCGACGTCGGACGTGATGACGACCTGCTTGTTGTGGTCGTGCAGCGTGTTGAACGTGTGGAAGAAGGCCTCCTGCGTGGAGTCCTTCCCCTGCAGGAACTGGATGTCGTCGATCAGCAGGATGTCGATGTCGCGGTACCGCTGCTGGAACTGGTTCGAGCGGTTGTTCGCGATCGAGTTGATGAAGTCGTTGGTGAACTCCTCGCTCGACACGTACCGGACGCGGATCCCCGGGTAGAGGCTCTCGGCGTAGTGCCCGATGGCGTGGAGCAGGTGGGTCTTGCCCAGCCCGGAGTCCCCGTAGATGAAGAGCGGGTTGTAGGCCTTGGCCGGTGCCTCGGCCACGGCCACCGCTGCGGCGTGGGCGAACCGGTTCGACGACCCGATGACGAAGTTGTCGAAGTTGTACTTCGGGTTGAGTCGCGACTCGGGCCGACCGCTGGTGCCGGGAGAGTCGATCTGGCTCGGGACGAACGGCGCCTCGATGTACTGGCGCGGAGCGGCACTCTGCTCGACGGCTTCCTGCACGGGCTCGGCGTACTCGGGGACGTTCGGGTCCACCCGCGGCTCCGACGCCATGTCCGGGTTGACGGTGATGGCGAAGTTCGCGACCGAGTCGTCACCGATGCGACCGACCGCCTCGGTGATCGGGATGCGGATGCGCTGTTCGAGCATGCCCCGGGTCAGGTCGTTCGGGACCTCGAGGTACAGGGTGCCGGCGAGCACGCCCTTCGGCTCGACCAGGTTCAGGAACCCGTGGAGCTGCGGCGTGATGCGGGGGTCCTCGGCGAGGAGTCCGAGTACGGATGACCAGAGGTCCTCGACGGGGTCGGCCGGCATCGTCATGTCGCGCTCGTCTCCAGGGGTCGTGTCGTGCGTTCGCTGCCGGACGAGGGTGCGTCCTGCGGGGTCGGACATGCCGTGGCGTCCTCGGCGACCGCACTCGGGACCAGGTCGTCGCCGGCGGATCGTCGGTGGCTCCGGGGGCTTCGTCGACGCCTCGTTGCCGCGGAGGTTCCCACAGGGTTGTCCACAGTGTTGTCCACGACCACCTCGAGCCGTCCGACAGGAGTACTTCCCTGTCGTACCGGCCATCGGGGCGATCGATCACACCACTGTAAAGGACCGGACCGAGTCCCACCGAACGGAAGTTGTCCCCAATGTGGAGAATGGGCTCGAGCGACGGCAGACCCGACGGCGCCGACGCAACCGGTCCGGGCGGGGTTTGACCTGCTCGCCGCTGTCACGTACCGTTAACCAGTTGACTGCGGCCCTTTGGTCGCGCCCATCTGCGTCGTTCGACACCCGGACGGCTACACATACGTGACGGCTCGCCGCGAGCAGCCGTGTGGAGAACATCATGAGCAAGCGCACCTTCCAGCCGAACAACCGCCGCCGCGCCAAGAAGCACGGCTTCCGCCTCCGCATGCGGACGCGTGCCGGCCGCGCCATCCTGTCGGCGCGCCGCGCCAAGGGCCGTACCGAGCTCTCGGCCTGATCAGGCTCATCGCCTGATCCGGTCCTCGGTCTGACCCCGGCGTCGCAGTGTTGGCCAGCGCCAACCGCATCGTGCGCGGGGATGACTACCGGAACGTCGTGCGTCGTGGTCGCAAGAGCGCCACGGCGCACGTCGTCGTGTCCGTGGTCCGTCAGCCGGCAGACCGCAACGGACCGACGCGGTTCGGCTTCATCGTCGCGAAGACGGTGGGGAACGCCGTGACCCGGAACCTGATCAGGCGGCGGCTCAAGGCGATCGCGCACGACCTGCTCGCCGAGACCCCCCAGGGCTTCGACGTGGTGGTCCGTGTACTGCCAGCCGCATCGCAGGCCGGATGGCCTACCCTGCTCGAAGACGTCACGCGCTCCTTCGCGCGCGGGGTGGAGAAGGCAGCATGAACCGCACTCTGTGGACCCGGCTTGCCTGGGTCATCGCGTTGCTCCCACGCAACGCGTGCGTCGTCGTGCTCCGGGCCTACCGTGCGGTGATCTCCCCGCTGTACGGCAACGTCTGCCGCTACCACCCGTCGTGCTCCCGGTACGCCCTCGACGCGATCCAGCAGTACGGCGTCGTCCGCGGATCCGCCATGGGCGCCTGGCGCATCGCCCGTTGCAACCCCTGGGCTGCTGGTGGCATCGACGACGTCAAGGAACGTCGTCACCCGTTCGTCGTCAACCGGTTCGGGTTCGTCCTCGCGCCGATCCCGCAGCAGCCGCACCCCGCGGTCGGAACGGCCCGGCCGGTCCTGCTCCCCCAGCGCACTCGAAAGGCGTAGCCGTCCCCATGGACATCATCGGATTCGTCCTCTGGCCGCTCAAATGGGTGGTCTCGGCCATCCTCGTCGGCTTCCACTGGATCTTCGAGAGCATCGGCATGGACCCGAACGAGGGCATCACGTGGGTGCTCTCGATCATCTTCCTGACGTTCGTGGTGCGCGCAGCGCTGATCCCGATCTTCGTCCGGCAGATCAAGTCGCAGCGCCGCATGCTCGAGGTCGCGCCGCAGCTCAAGAAGATCCAGGACAAGTACAAGGGCAAGAAGGACCAGTTCTCGCGTGAGGCCATGAGCCGCGAGACGATGGCGCTCTACAAGGAGACCGGGACCAACCCGCTCAGCTCCTGCCTGCCGCTGCTGCTGCAGATGCCGATCTTCTTCTCGCTGTACTCGGTGCTCCACGAGGCCCAGATCAACAAGACGGGCATCGGCCTGCTGACGAACGACCTCGCGGGGTCGTTCGGCAACGCGGCCCTGTTCGGCGCTCCGCTGCACGAGACCTTCACGAACGCCTCCGGGTGGGAGGTCCGTGCGATCGCGGGCTTCATGATCGTCGTGATGACGGCGTCGCAGTTCATCACGCAGCTGCAGCTCGTCGCCAAGAACATGTCGCCGGAGACCAAGGAGTCTCCGATGTACCGCCAGCAGAAGATGATGCTGTACATCCTCCCGCTGGTCTTCGTGATCTCGGGTCTGAGCTTCCCCCTCGGGGTCATGTTCTACTGGCTGGCCTCGAACCTCTGGACGATGGCGCAGCAGTACTTCGTCATCCGCAGCATGCCGACCCCCGGCTCCGAAGCCGCTCTGGCTCGTGAAGCCCGCCTGGCCAAGAAGGCACAGCGTCGCGGGACCGCCACCCCGGTCCTGGCCGAGGCCGGTGCCGGTGCCGGTGCGACGGAGATCGAGCCCGTGCGCGTCACCACCCAGCGTCAGCAGCCGGTCGGCAAGCAGCGCCAGAAGAAGAACGGGAAGAAGTAAGTGACCGAGCAGGACACCGCAGGCGCCGTCGAGACGACGGAGACCGAGACCGAGGACGCCCGCGACGAGGCGGACATCGCAGCGGACTACATCGAGGAGCTCCTCGACATCTGCGACCTCGACGGCGACATCGAGATCGAGGAACGCGCCGGTCGGGTGTACCTGTCCGTCACCGATGACGGCGAGGCACTCCGCGTGCTGTCGAAGCCCGACACCGTGACGGCGCTGCAGGAGCTCACCCGGATCGCCGTGCAGGCCGAGACCGGCGAGTTCAGCCGGCTCATCCTCGACGTCGGTGGCTCGCGGGACGCCCGTGCTGACGAGCTCCAGCGGCTCGTGGACACCGCTGTCGAGCGCATCGAAGCCGGTTCGTCGTCGGCTGCGCTCCCCCCGATGTCGTCCTACGAACGCAAGCTCGTGCACGATCTGGTCGCTGAGAAGGGCTTCCACTCGGAGTCCGAGGGTGAGGGTCGGGACCGCCACACGGTCGTCACCCGATGACGGACGCACCCGTCCCGACCGAGGCAGCACCGGTGCTCGAGTCTGAGCCCACGGCGGCTGCAGCACTCTTCGGTGACCAGATCGAGGTTGCGCGCTCGTTCACCAACGAGCTCGCTCGGCGGGGCGAGGAGCTGGGCCTGATCGGCCCGATCGAGTTGCCTCGCCTCTGGACGCGACACATCCTCAATTCTGCGTTGCTCGCACCCCTCCTGGAGGCCCGGGGTCGCGTTGCCGACGTCGGCTCGGGAGCAGGGTTGCCGGGTCTCGTGCTCGCGATCGCCCGTCCGGACGTCGAGTTCGTCCTCATCGAGCCGATGGAGCGCCGGACGGATTGGCTTCGCAGTGAGTCTGATCGGCTCGGCCTGCAGAACGTCACGGTGCTCCGTGGCCGTGCTGAGGACGTAGCGGACGACGTCGTGGTCGACCAGGTCACCGCACGTGCCGTCAGCGCCCTGTCGAAGCTCATCCCTCTCACCGTGCCGCTGGTTCGCTCCGGCGGCCAGCTCATCCTGATGAAGGGTGCGCGGGTCGACGAAGAGATCGAGAAGGCCCGCAAGGTCATCCTTCGGAAGCGCCTCTCTGATGTCGAGGTGCTCGAGCTCGGAGAAGGTGTGGTCGACGAGACCACCCGCGTCTTCCGGGCTACAGTTGACTGACGCTGCGGCTCGGGCCGGGTCATCCGGCCGCCAGTGGCTCCGCGTTCCACGTGAAACATCGAACCGGGGAAGAGGCACTCGTTGAGTTCATCGACCGACTACGACGCGTCGACACCGCTCGCTCGCGAGATCGCCGACCTGAATCGCCGCCGGCGCGCGATCGCCACGCAGCAGTTCCCGCTCCCTTCTGAGACACGGATCATCACCGTCTCCAACCAGAAGGGTGGCGTCGGCAAGACGACGACGACCGTCAACCTGGCCGCAGGCCTCGCCCATGGCGGCGCTCGTGTCCTCGTCATCGACTTGGACCCGCAGGGCAATGCCTCGACCGCGCTGGGTGTCGATCACCAGGCCGAGGTCGCGAGCATCTACGACGTGATCGTCGACGAGGCACCCATGGCCGACACCGTGCAGGCCTCCCCCGAGTCGGACACCCTCTGGTGTGTGCCGGCCACCATTCACCTCGCCGGCGCCGAGATCGAGCTCGTGTCACTGGTGGCACGTGAGCAGCGTCTCCGGACCGCGCTCGACATGTACCTGCAGTCGCTGGACGAGCCGTACCACTACGTCTTCATCGACTGCCCGCCGTCTCTGGGCCTGTTGACGATCAACGCCTTCGTTGCCGCGCAAGAGGTGCTCATCCCGATCCAGTGCGAGTACTACGCGCTCGAGGGACTGAGCCAGCTGCTGCGGAACATCGAGTTGATCGAGCGACACCTCAACCCGAGCCTCCGGGTCTCCACGATCCTGCTGACCATGTACGACGGCCGCACGAACCTGGCGAACCAGGTGGCGAACGACGTGCGGGAGCACTTCGGTGACCAGGTACTCAAGGCGATGATCCCCCGCTCCGTCCGCGTGAGCGAAGCACCGAGCTACGGCCAGAGCGTCGTCGCGTATGACGTGAACTCCACCGGGTCGCTGTCCTACCTGGAAGCGGCCGCCGAGATCGCAGCACGAGGAGCGAAGCACTGATGGCACCGAAGCGAACCGGACTCGGCCGAGGCATCGGCGCCCTGATCCCGACGGCGACCGATCAGCAGGACCGTCCCGTCGACGTGTTCTTCCCGACCGGTGGCTCGCCGGCATCCGCTCCGACGGCGGACGAGCTGGTGGCCGTGCCGGGGGCTCGTCTCGCAAACCTCAATCCGCTGGACGTGATCCCGAACGCGCAACAGCCGCGGAAGGAGTTCCGCGAGGAGGAGCTCCAGGAGCTCGTTCACTCGATCCGCGAGATCGGTGTCCTGCAGCCCATCGTCGTCCGGCCGATCCCCGGCGCGACGGGCACCGAGCCCCAGTACGAGCTCATCATGGGTGAGCGTCGTCTGCGGGCCACGAAGGAACTGGGCCTGAGCACGATCCCGGCGATCGTGAAGGACACCCCCGACGACGCGATGCTGCGCGACGCGCTGCTGGAGAACCTCCACCGGGCGCAGCTCAACCCCTTGGAAGAGGCATCGGCGTACCAGCAGCTCCTCGCGGACTTCGGGATCACCCAGGAACAGCTCGGACAGCGCATCGGTCGATCGCGCCCGCAGATCACGAACACGATCCGACTCCTGCGGCTCCCCTCCCCCGTGCAGCGGCGAGTGGCCGCAGGCGTGCTCTCTGCCGGACACGCTCGTGCCATCCTCGCTGCTCCGGACGCCGAGGCGATGGAGTACCTGGCCGAGAAGATCGTCAACGAGGACCTGTCCGTTCGTGCTGCTGAGGCGATCGCGCAGCAGCTGTCAGCCAAGACGCCCGCAACGAAGCCGAAGCCCGAACCGTCGAAGCGTCAGGCACACTTCAACGATCTCGCTGAACGGCTCGGTGATCGCTTGAACACGCGGGTGAAGATCGCAGTCGGTGCTCGCAAGAGCTCCGTCACGATCGACTTCGCGAACGGCGACGACCTCAACCGGATCCTCGGTGAGCTCGGGGTAGGGGACCTCGAGGGCTGAACCAGCCTGTGCGCGGCGTTGTGCGGCGCTGTGAGCCCCTGCGACGGTCGGGCTGCGGTCGGCGCACCTGCGACTCAATCCGGCAGCTCTGGTGGCAACACAGCGTGCCCGACGCGGCTGCTCCAGCAGTGAGGGTGGTTGGCCTCAGGTGAGATGGTGGCGACGTGACCACCATCGGCTCGCCCTTCATACCAGCGATCCGAGGGACGTTCTTCCGAGCGGTCGACCCGAGGTTCCGTGAGTTCGCTCTCGAGGGATCGCGTTCCGCCAGCCGCGACTGCAGAGCGGACGATCCGACGCGCTACCTCGGATTGCCAGTTGAGGGAGTCGAAGCTTCGATGCTTGCGAACAAGGGCGTGCGTGCGGTAGCGAAACGTGGAGATTGACGTCAAGGCCTCTCCGATCGTCTGTTCACGCGGTTCGGGCGCCTCGGGGCCCGCCGAACGCGCCGGGCGCCAACACCGGCGCTGAGTGAGGATCCTCATGGCGAGATGTTCCACGTGGAACACCTCGCCTCGCGAAGCAGGGAAGTCACTCAATGCCGTCGTTCCACGTGGAACATCGGTCGGCACCGATCAGGCGCGGTGATCCCGGATGGCCTGCTCGGCGAGCTCGGCGTAGGTCCAACCGAGGTCGAACCCCGACGCGGACAGCGCCTGCGGCAGCAGTGACGTCTCGGTGAGCCCGGGGAGCACGTTCGCCTCGAGGAACCAGGGCGTCCCAGCCCCGTCGATGATCAGGTCGACGCGGGACAGATGCCGGAGTCCCAGAGCTACGTGCGCGGCGACCGCAGCCTCCGAGGCTGCTCCGGCGAACTCGTCGGACAGTCGTGCGGGGGTGTAGAAGGTCGTCTCCCCCGCGTTGTAGCGCGCTTCGAAGCCGTAAATACCGTTGCGCGGCACGATCTCCACGGCGGACAGCGCCACGGGGCCGTCTCCGGTGTCGATGATCCCCACGGCGACCTCGGTGCCACGGATGAGCTGCTCGACCACGACGTCGTCGCAGTACGTGTACGCCGTCACCATGGCCCGGGGCAGGTCCTTGACGTCATCGACGAGGGTCACGCCCTGCGCACTTCCGCCGCGCGCCGGCTTCACGGCGAGCGGTACCGGGTGCTCGGTCGCGATGGCCTCGAGGACACCGACAGCGCCGAGCTCGCGGAACACGTCGTGGGAGAGCGTCACCGATCGAGGGGTACGGACGCCGGCGCGGGCGACCAGCGCTGACGCCGTGGGCTTGTCCCATGCCAACCGGGCCGACGTCGAACGTGAGCCGACGAACGGGATGTCCACGGCCTCCAGGATGCCCCGCAGGGCGCCGTCCTCACCGGAGGCGCCGTGCAGTGCCGGCCACACGACGTCCGGGCGTGATTCGGTGAGTGCCGGCAGGAGCATCGCGTCGGCGTCGCGCAGGTCGACCTGCCAGCCGTAGCCGGTCAGTGAGTCGGCGACCCGACGACCGGAGCGGAGGGAGACATCGCGTTCGTGCGAGATGCCTCCGGCGACGACGACGACGTGACGACGGGTGAGCTCGGCCATGCGGGGTCCTCCGGTGTGGAACTGCGGTGCTGTGCGATCAGTACCGAGGAAAAGCGCTGATCAGGAGATGTTCGGGGGCGGTGCGCTGACGGACGACGTCTCGCGGACCACGGTGTTCGGGCGGGTCGTCGGGCCGAACGTCTCGATGAGTTCGAGTTCGTCGTTGACGACGTTGGCGAGTCGCTTGACGCCCACCCGGATCTGCTCGGGCGTCGGGTAGCAGAACGACAGGCGGATGTGTCCGCCTCCGCGTCCGTCGGCGTAGAAGGCCGTGCCGGGCGTGTAGGCCACGAGCTCCTTGACCGCGCGCGGCAGCATGCCCTTGGAGTCGAGTGACTCGGGCAGGGTCAGCCACACGAAGAAGCCACCGTTCGGCTTCGTCCAGGACAGGTCGGGCAGGAACTCCCCCAGTGCGGACAGCATGGCGTCACGGCGCTCGGCGTAGATGCCCCGGAAGGTGTCGACCTGACCCTTCCAGTCCGCGGCGTCGAGGTACGCGTTCACGACGTACTGGCCGAAGGAGTTCGGCGCGAGCACGGCCGATTCGTTGGCGAGCACGAGCTTCTCGCGGATGGCGTGCGGCGCGAGCGCCCAGCCGACGCGGAACCCGGGTGCGAGGGTCTTCGAGAAGGAGCCGAGGTACACCACGCCCTCTTCGTCGATCGATCGGATCGCCTGCGGCGCGGGCTCGTCGAACCAGAGGAGCCCGTACGGGTTGTCCTCGAGCACGAGGATGTTGTTCGACCGGCAGATGTCGAGCACCTCGATGCGGCGCTCGCGGCTCATGGTGACGCCGGCGGGGTTGTGGAAGTTCGGGATCGTGTAGAGGAACTTGATCCGCTTGCCCTGGGTGCGGAGGTTCGCGATCGCCTCGCGCAGCGCCTCGGGGACGAGACCGAGCTCGTCCGTCGTGACGTGCACCGTCTCGGCCTGGTACGACCGGAAGACCCCGATCGCGCCGACGTACGACGGCGACTCGGCGAGCACGACGTCACCCGGATCGATGAAGAGCCGTGTGACGAGGTCGAGGGCGTGCTGCGAGCCCGTGGTGACCACGACGTCCTCGGCGCTGGCACGGATGCCCTCGAGGCTCATGACGTCCACGATGTGCTCGCGGAGGGAGCGCAGGCCCTGTCCGCCGCCGTACTGGAGCGCCATGGCGGAGTGCTCGTTCATGACACGGTCCAGAGAGCCCGTGACGAGCTCTCTGGGGAGCGCGGAGACGAACGGCATGCCGCCGGCCAGCGAGACCACTTCGGGGCGCGAGGCGACGGCGAACAGGGCTCGGACCTCGGAGGCGCTCAGCCCGGCGGTGCGCTGGGCGTAGGAGTCGTACCAGGGGTCGAGGCTGTTGCCGTTCGTCATCGAGTGCTCCGTTCAGTGGGACATTCCCGCCACACTACGACATCGGCCCGGGGAACCAGGGTTCCGCGACGGGGCCGATCGTCATCCGGTGGCTCCGGACGAGAACGGCCCCGCTCTCCGGGGAGAGCGGGGCCGTTCGGGTGGGGCGACCTACGCGAGGAACTCGGCGAGGTCGGCCTCGAGCGCGGGCTTCGGCTTGGCGCCGATGACGGTCTTGACGACCTCGCCGCCCTTGAAGACCTTCATCGCCGGGATCGACGTGATCTGGTAGTTCATGGCCGACTGGGGGTTGTCGTCCACGTTGAGCTTCACGATCTCGATCTTGCCGGCGTGCTCTTCGGCGATCTGGTCGAGGATCGGCGAGACCGCGCGACACGGGCCACACCACTCGGCCCAGAAGTCGACGAGGATCGTCTTGTCGGACTTGAGGACCTCGTCCGAGAAGGTGGCGTCGGTGACAGCCTTGGCGTTGGACATGTGTGCTCCTTCGAGAAGTCGTTCAGGGGGTACAACGGCGATGCCGTCGTGGTATTCCGAGGCGGGTCAGGCCCGGGCGGCGATGACGTCGACCATGGCGGGCTCGGTCGGGGCGACGCCCTCGGCCTCGTCCGTCAGTGCGTCGTCGAGCTCGGCGAGGTACTTCTCGGCGTCGAGCGCGGCGACTGTGCCCGAACCGGCAGCCGTGATGGCCTGACGGTAGGACGGGTCGATGACGTCACCGGCGGCGAAGACACCCGGCAGGTTGGTCTTCGACGAACGGCCCTGGACGGCGATCGTGCCCTCGGGCGCGATGTCGATCTGGCCGTGGATCAGGTGCGTGCGCGGGTCGTTGCCGATCGCGATGAACAGGCCGTCCAGCGCGAGCTCGGACTCCTCGCCCGTCATGGTGTCCTTGAGCGTGACGCCCTCGACCGCGGAGTCACCCGTGATGCCGGTGACCTCCTTGTTCCACGCGAACTCGATCTTCGGGTCGTTCATCGCGCGGTCCTGCATGATCTTCGACGCACGCAGGGAGTCCTTGCGGTGGATGACCGTCACCTTGTCGGCGAAGCGGGTGAGGAACGTCGCCTCTTCCATCGCGGAGTCGCCACCACCGACGACGGCGATGTTCTTCTGCCGGAAGAAGAAGCCGTCGCAGGTCGCGCACCACGAGACACCGTGGCCGGACAGACGCTCTTCGTCGGGGAGGCCGAGGTGACGGTACGCCGAGCCGGTGGCGTAGATGACCGCGAGGGCCTCGTACGTCTCGCCGGAGCCGACGGTGACCTTCTTGACCTTGCCGGTGAGGTCGACGGAGACGGCGTCGTCGTACAGGACCTCGGCACCGAACTTCTCGGCCTGTTCCTGCATCTTGATCATGAGGTCGGGGCCCTGGATCCCTTCGGGGAAGCCCGGGAAGTTCTCGACCTCGGTCGTCTTGGTGAGTTCACCGCCCGTCTCGACACTGGAGGCGACGATGAGCGGCTTGAGCTCTGCGCGCGCTGCGTAGATGCCGGCGGTGAACCCGGCCGGGCCGGAACCGATGATGATGAGCTGGCGCATGCCTGATTGCCCTTCCGTTGCGTCTGACCGGGTCAACCCATCGTACCGGCGAGGCATTCCACACGCCCCGTGAGCGTGCGGTGCGCGGCTGGGATCAGCGGCCGAGCTTGCTGCGGAGCATCCGGACGGCGTTGCCGATCTCGCCGTTCTTCGCGACGACGAGGGCTCCGAAGTACACGGCTGCCATCACCGCGCCGGCGAGGACGAGGGTGATGGCCGCTCCGGTGAAGTCGGCCATCGCGAAGCCGCTCGCCGAGAACGACCCGAAGAAGTTCACGACGAGGAGTCCCACGACGCCCGCGATGAGCGCGGCGATGACGAACTGCACGTGCGAACGGGTGACCACGGGTCCTTCGATGCCACCGAGCCGCTTGCGGACGAGCACCAGGGCGACGATCGTCTGCGCGGTGCCCGCGAGGGTGGTGCACGCTGCGATCGCGACGCCGATCGCCTCGTTCGGGAGCGTGCTGACCGCGAGGGCACCGATCACGAACAGCACCGACTGGACGCACTGCATGAGGAACGGCGTCCGGTGGTCGTGCATCGCCCAGAAGACGCGCTGGATGATGAACAACATGCTGAAGAGCACGAGCCCCGGCATGTAGGCCAGCAGGACCGCGCCGATCGACAGCGCCCCGTCGAAGGTGTTGGAGAACATGCGTCCGAACGGCACGGCGACGACCATCAGCGCGATCGAGGCGAAGACGGTGAACAGTCCGACGATCCGCAGCGAGAGCGACAGGTTCTTCCGCACAGCGTCGAGGTCGCCGCGTTCCGCGTCGTGGCTCATCCGTGTGAAGTACGCCGTCGCGATGGAGACCGTGATGATCGAGTGCGGCAGCATGAAGAGCAGCCAGGCGTTCTGCAGCACCGCGTTGCCCGCGGCACCGGAACCCAGCGATGCGACGCGCGACTGCACGATGCCGGCCAGCTGGGTGACGAGGATCATCGCGAAGAGCCACCCGGCCGCCGTGCCCGTGGACTTCAGGCCGACGCCGCGCCAGCGGAAGTCAGGTCGGAAGCTCAGGCCAGCCCGGCGCCAGAAGAACGGCAGGAAGGCGGCCTGAGCGAGCACGCCCAGGGTTGCACTGCCGGCGAGGACGGCGATCTTGAGCGGAGTCCAGTCGTCGACGCCGGAGTTCGCGGCCCTGCCGCCGAACATGGCGATGAAGACGACGAGCCCGGCGATCGAGATGACGTTGTTGATGAGCGGCGCCCACGTGAACGGGCCGAAGACCTGCTTCGCGTTGAGGACCTCGCCGAGCAGGGAGTACATCGCGTAGAAGAGGATCTGCGGCAGGCACCAGAACGCGAACGCCACTGCGAGGTCGATCTGACCGGGCGTGAACCCCTTGCCCTCGCCTGACGCGGTCTGCGCGTACACCTGCACGAGCAGTGGGGCGATCAGGGTCGCGACGACGGCGATGACGATGAACAGGGATCCGCCGAGCGTCACGATCTTGTTGACGTAGGCCGTGCCACCGTCGGTGTGCTGCTTCATCGCACGCACGATCTGTGGGATGAGCACGGCGGACAACAGGCCACCCGCGATCAGCGCGTAGATGTTGTTCGGGAGCTGGTTGGACACCGCGAACGCATCCGCCGCCGGCGACTGCGTCTGCCCGATCGCGTACGCCAGCACGAAGGTCTTCGCGAAGCCGAGGATGCGCGACAGCATCGTGCCGGCGGCCAGCATCGCGCTCGCCCGGCCGAGGCTGCGCTCGGCGACCGGCTCGGCGTCGACGTCGGGCTGGGGCTGGCTGGTGCTGATGGTCGGCTCCTCGGGGTCGCGGTCGTCCGCGACGGTGTTGCGTGCGGCGTCGGACGGGAGGCGCGGCTCGGCTCCGGCACGCGCGATGGCGTCCTGCAGGAGGCTCTGGTCCACCGCCGCGGTCGTCTCTGCAGCCGGCGCTGCAGCCGGGGCCGCGGCCGCCACTCCGGTGGCCGCGCCGGCCGTGGACGCGGCCACGCTGGGTGCGGGGGCCGCTCCGGAGCGGCGATCCGTGCCTCCAGGCCGGGTGGTGGACGCCTGCGCGCCCCCGACCGTCGGCTGGACCGCAAGGGGGCGGTTCGGGTCGTCGTCGTCCTCGTCGTCGAGTTCACCGTTGCGGCGGCGGATGCGCTTGCGGATGCTGCGGAAGATGCCGAAGCCGAAGATGCCGATCAGGGCGATCGCGGCGGCCGCGGTGATGACCGTCTCCCATTGCGCCTGCACGTTCAGCTCGACGGTCGCGGGCTCGGCCACGGCGACGCCGGTCGGGCTCGAGAGCGACATCGTCAACTCGACCTTGCCGTTCGCGACCGACTGCACGGGGACGGTCGCGCGGGTGGAGGAGTCGGGCTGGATCTCGACGACGATGTCGTTGCGGACCACCCGCAGCGCCGAGTTGGACGGTTGCACGGACAGGTGCACCGTGACCGGGTAGTCGGAGCTGTTGCGGATGGACACCGGCAGGGACGACCGGTCGCCGAGCAGGGTGAGGCTGCTCGAGTCGACGATGCCGACCTCGGTGGTGCTCTTCGCCCAGGCGGCCGTTCGGGCCTCCACCGCGGCGGCGAGGCCCTGGTCGTCGTCGCGCCACGCGTTCGAGGCGAGCGCGAGCAGACGGAGCCGAGCCGGGGCGGTCAGCTGGTTCGGGTCGCCGAGGATCGTCGCGAACGCGGAGAGCCCCTGTTCCCCCCGCACGAGTCGCTGCAGCTGGTCGATGCGGGCCTCGCCGGTGGACGCGCTGGCGAGCGTGAGCGACCCGGCGACGGCCTTCGAGGCGGTGGAGAGGTCGGCCGGGGCGACCCAGGCGGTGCTCTCGAGGGCGTCCAGCGCCTGGCTGAGCCGGGTGGAGTCGGACGGCCACTCGCGCCCGAGGGTCAGCAGGATCGGCCCCGTGGCGGTGGCGGCACGGGCCGAGGTCGCCAGTGTCGCGGTGAGCTCGGACATCGTCGACGACCAGGTCTGCCGGTCGGTGGCGCCGGCGGCTCGGCGGAGCATCGACGACATCGACTGGTCGGAGACGAGCACGTGGTCGTCGCCGATCTTCTCGGACGCGGTGATGGTGGTGTCCGCGCCGGCCGAGGTGTTGCCGCTCGAGACGATGGTGGTCTTCGTGCCGGCACGCTCGAGGGCGGGCAGGTCGGCGGAGGACACCGTCCCCTCGGTCGGCCAGGCGATCGAGTCCATCGAGTACGGGAAGTCGAGCAGGGAGTCCGTGGTCGGCAGCGTCTCCTGCGCCTGGTCGGCACCGTCGTCGGTCGTGGTGCCGTCGCTCGCGGCCTCGGTGGGGGCCGGTGACGAGGTCTGCCCCGGTGTGGCCGTCGGAGTCGGTGCCGGGGTCTCGGCGCCGGGGAAGTTCTCGGACTTGACGGACTGGTCGAGGGAGATCGGCGCCAGGATGCCGTCGGACCCGGCCTGGCGCAGGCCGGTGACGTCGGCGTCGGCGTAGGGCAGCGCGAAGGTCTCGTTGCGCAGTGCTTCGAGACGCTGCAGCCAGGTGATCGCGCTCGACGGGGCGTTGTCGCCGAGGATCCGGATCGAGGCGATGATCCGCGGGTCGACGGCCACGGCGACGTTGTGGTCCTCGGCGGCGTCGAGCTGCTGCGTGAGCGTGCCGTCGACCGAGGTCGCGGCAGCGAGCACGGGCGCGGTGAGGATGCCGTCGGTCGACTTCGGCACGGTGATCGGCATCGCGACGGAAACGCTGACCGGGGCCTGTTCGAAGTCCGGGTACCAGGTGATGGCGGAGCGGTCGACGGCGAAGGCGTCGCCCGCCGTGTACTCGGCCGCGATGCGGCGGGCGCCGAACGAGGAGTACCCGCCGAGCGCCACGTTGCCGGAGACGATCTCGACCGAGTCGATGGTGATGGAACGGTGCGCCGGGATCGCCGGGATGTCCACAGAGTCCATCGGGGCGCCGAGGTAACCGGTCGTGGTGGTGTCGCCGAGCCAGCTCGCCAGGACGTCGCGCGTGCTCACCGAGCGGAAGATGTCGAACTCCGCGGTGCCGGCCGGCAGCGCCGCGTCGGTGTCGTTCGTGACGGTGACCGACAGGGTGAGGTCCTGGTCGCGCTGGACGACGCCACGGTTCGCGGGGGCGATCGAGATGGTCGCCTTGCCCGCGTCTGCGGCGGCCGGATCGGCGACGTGGCTCTTGGCTGCGGACACCGTGGCGGCCGAGGCGTGATCGGTGGCGACGGGCGCGACGACCAGGCCGAGCGCGACGAGGGTCGACGCGGCTGCGGCGAGCGTGGTGCGGAGCATCTGCATACGGGGAGCGGGCCACGGGGTCGGTTCGGGCCGAGCACGAGTGTATGAGGCGCGACCATGAACAGGTCCCGTGCGCGCGCGGCTTGTGGAGAACTCGGGGCCTCGATCTGGGAGGATGAGCACCGTCATGCAGTCCGTTGCCCAGGCCGTCGAACGACTCGACGCACTCGCCACCACCGAGCCCGTCGACCTCCTCGCTCGGGCCTTCGCCGACGCCGGACACGAACTCGCCCTCGTCGGCGGCCCCGTCCGTGACGCGTTCCTCGGCCGTCCGGTGACCGATCTGGACTTCACCACCGACGCCCGGCCGGACGAGATCCTGCGGATCGTCGAACCCATCGCGAGTGCCACCTGGGACGTCGGTCGTCAGTTCGGAACCATCGCCGCGCGGGTCGCCGGCGAGCAGGTCGAGATCACCACGTACCGCAGCGACGTCTACGACGGCGAGACCCGCAAGCCCGAGGTCGCGTTCGGCGACACCATCGAGGACGACCTGCTCCGTCGCGACTTCACCGTCAACGCGATGGCCCTGCGGCTGCCGGACCGCGAGCTCGTCGACGTGCACGGCGGCGTCGAGGACCTGCTCGCCGCACGGCTCCGGACGCCCCAGACCGCGGTCGTCTCGTTCCGCGACGACCCCCTGCGGATGATGCGCGCCGCACGGTTCACCTCCCAACTGGGCTTCACCGTCGACGACGACGTGCGGGCCGCGATGCAGGAACTCGTCGCATCGATCGACATCGTGTCCGCCGAGCGGGTCCGCGACGAGCTCGTCAAGCTGCTCAACACGGACGACCCGGTCCCCGGCCTCCGGCTGCTCGTCGAGACCGGCCTCGCCGAGCGGTTCCTGCCCGAGCTGCCCGAGATGCGGCTCGAGGTCGACGAGCACCACCACCACAAGGACGTCTACGAGCACTCCCTCACCGTGCTCGAGCAGGCCATCGGGTACGAGGCCGAGCGGCACGCCGGCGATCCCCCGGACACCGTGCTCCGGCTCGCGGCGCTGCTGCACGACATCGGCAAACCCGCGACGCGCAAGCTCGAGCCCGGCGGCGCCGTGAGCTTCCACCACCACGACCTGGTCGGTTCCAAGATGGCGAAGAAGCGACTCCGTGCGCTCCGCTTCGACAACGACACCATCGCCGCGGTGTCCCGCCTGATCGAGCTGCACCTGCGCTTCTTCGGGTACACCGAGGGCGCCTGGACCGACTCCGCCGTCCGCCGCTACGTCCGCGACGCCGGACCGCAGCTCGAACGGCTGCACGAGCTCACCCGTTCGGACGTCACCACCCGCAACCGCCGCAAGGCCGACCGGCTGGCGTTCGCCTACGACGACCTCGAGGACCGCATCAAGGTGCTGTCCAAGCAGGAGGAGCTCGAGTCGATCCGCCCGGACCTGACCGGCGACGACATCATGCGGATCCTCGACATCCCGCCGGGGCGTGCCGTGGGCGAGGCCTACCGGTTCCTGCTCGAGGCCCGGATGGACGAAGGGCCCCTCGGACCGGAGACGGCCGAGGAGCGCCTGCGCGAGTGGTGGGGCGCCCGAGGCGACACCAGCGCCTGAGGCGACACCAGCGCCTGAGGCGACGCGGCGCCTGAGACGCGACCGCCTGACGGGCGGGACCGCTCTCCACAGGCCGGTGGCGCGCCTCCAGGCAGTCCGGTAGGCTACCCAGGTTGCCCCTCGCGCACCTGCGTGGTCTGGGGCACATGCATCAACCCTCCTGCCCCGGGAACCGCCCGGGGCCGCTGAGACCAGAGGAGGTGGGTTCCGCATGCACCAGTACGAACTGATGGCGATCCTCGACCCCGAGATCGATGAGCGCACCGTCGCTCCCAGCCTGGACAAGTTCCTGGCCGTGATCCGCAACGCGGGTGGCACCGTCGACAACGTGGACGTCTGGGGCCGTCGCCGGCTCGCTTACGAGATCGCGAAGAAGTCCGAGGGCATCTACGCCGTCGTCGACTTCACGTCGTCGCCCGAGGCCGCCAAGGAGCTCGACCGTCAGCTCGGTCTCTCCGAGGCCGTGCTCCGCACGAAGGTCCTCCGCGCTGAAGAGGGCATCGCGCAGGTCGCCGCCCAGAAGCAGCGTGACGAGGCTCGCGCGGCCCGCAAGGCCGCCAACGCCTCCGCAACCGCGACCGCGAGCGCCGAGTAACCCGTGGCCGGCGAAACCGTCATCACGGTGGTGGGCAACCTCACCGCGGACCCCGAGCTGCGGTACACGCAGAACGGGCTCGCCGTGGCGAACTTCACCATCGCGTCGACCCCTCGCACGTTCGACCGTCAGGCGAACGAGTGGAAGGACGGCGATGCGCTGTTCCTCCGCGCGAGTGTGTGGCGCGAGTTCGCCGAGCACGTGGCGGGGTCGCTGACGAAGGGCTCGCGCGTCATCGCGCAGGGTCGTCTGCGTCAGCGTTCCTACCAGGACCGTGAGGGCCAGCAGCGCACGAGCATCGAGCTCGAGGTCGACGAGATCGGCCCGTCGCTCCGCTACGCGACCGCACAGATCACCCGCGCAGCGGGTGGCAGTGGCGGCGGTCGTGGCCAGGTCGGCGGTGGCGGCAGCGCCCCCGCGGGCAACGGCGGCGGCAACTGGAACAACAACGGTGGCGGTCAGTCGGACGCGCCCTGGTCTCCCCAGGGCGGCCAGCAGGGTGGCGGCAACGCACAGTCGAACGACGTGTGGAGCACCCCCGGCGGCAACTTCGACGACGAGACCCCGTTCTGATCCTCAGCGTTCCGACGGACACACAACTTTTCTTCTAAGGACAAATCACTATGGCTGGAAAGAGCACCGGCGACCGCCGGAAGCCTCGCGGCAAGGGCGGCAAGAACGCTGCTCCCGCGAAGTCGATCAAGGTCGGCGTCATCGACTACAAGGACGTTGCGACCCTTCGCAAGTTCATCTCGGAGCGTGGAAAGATCCGCGCCCGTCGCATCACCGGCGTCTCCGTCCAGGAGCAGCGCCTCATCGCCCGTGCCGTGAAGAACGCCCGTGAGATGGCGCTCCTCCCCTACGCCGGCTCCGGCCGCTGATCGGAGGTCGACACATGTCGAAGCTCATCCTCACCCACGAGGTCTCCGGCCTCGGTTCCGCTGGTGACGTCGTCGACGTCAAGAACGGCTACGCCCGCAACTACCTCATCCCCCAGGGCTTCGCTGTCGCGTGGTCCAAGGGCGGCGAGAAGCAGGTCGAGTCGATCCGTGCCGCGCGTACCGCGCGCGAGCTCGCCACCATCGAAGAGGCACAGGACCTCAAGATGAAGCTCGAGAACGCGACCATCACCCTGTCGGTCAAGGCCGGCAAGGACGGTCGTCTGTTCGGCTCCGTCCGTCCGGGCGACGTCGCTGACGCCGTCCAGGCGCAGGGCGTCGGCTCGCTCGACAAGCGCAAGGTCGAGGTCCCCGCGACCATCAAGACCGTCGGTGACCACGAGGCCACCGTGCGCCTGCGCGAGGACATCACTGCAGTGATCTCGCTCAAGGTCGTCGCTGCCAAGTAGCACTGACGTTCCGCTCCACGACGGGCGGGTCTCCTCCGGGAGGCCCGCCCGTCGTTGCGTTCCGGGGGCGGTCGCGCGGCTTGTCCCACGGCTGTCGCCGACGTGGTCACGGGCCTGGAGGCGCGGCTCGACTCGGGCTGGCTGGTTACGGTTCAGACGGGGTCGCGCTGGCTGGGAACAGGCCGAGAACTCTTCCCACAGGAGGGGTCCTTGTCAAGTCGTTTTACACAGTGGAAACGTGTCAAATCGGAACCTTCAAGGGGTACTTGAACCCCACTTTTCCACACACCGTGTGCAACAGAAAACCCCAGGTCAAGTGGTCGAAAGTGTGTTCGTACGGGTCTTTTTCCACAGGCCCGTCCACAGTTCTCCACACAGCGCTCCGGCGTGTTCCGCAGGCTCTCCACAGAGTTATCCACAGGGCCGTTTGTTGGGGATAACTCCGCGGCCGTACGTTGGCCCAGCGACTCGGGGATGTCGGTTGCCGGGGGTAGAAACAGGGGTGCGGGTTCCGGCCGGTGGGTGCTGTCCCGCCGGTCCAGGTCCGTGTCGTCAACAGAGGAGAGCGTGTGTCGATCGCACATCTTGAGCCCGCACCGCAGGACTACGCGGAGCGCGGTATGGAACGCACCCCGCCGCACGACATGCTCGCGGAGCAGTCGACCATCGGTGGCATGCTCCTGTCGAAGGACGCCGTCGCCGACGTCATCGAGACCGCCCGTGGCGTGGACTTCTACGTCCCCAAGCACGAGGTCATCTTCGACGCCATCCTGTCGCTCTACTCGCACGGTGAACCCACCGACGTCATCGCCGTCACCGACGAGCTGACCAAGACCGGGCTGCTGTCCCGCGCCGGCGGAGCCGAGTACCTGCACAGCGTCACGAGCATGGTGCCGACCGCCGCGAACGCCGGCTACTACGCCGGCATCGTCGCCGAGAAGGCGGTGCTCCGCCGCCTGGTGGACGCCGGCACCCGCATCGTCCAGATGGGCTACGCGTCCGAGGGTGAGGTCACCGACCTCGTCAACAGCGCGCAGGCCGAGGTCTACAACGTCGCCGGTGGTGTGCAGACCGAGGACTACGTCCCGCTGACCGACGCCATCTCGGCCGCGCTCGACGAGATCGAGGCCGCCAAGGGCCGCGACGGCCAGATGACCGGGGTGCCGACCGGGTTCGCGCAGCTCGACGGCCTGACGAACGGCTTCCACCCCGGACAGCTCATCATCGTCGCCGCCCGACCCGCCCTCGGTAAGTCGACGCTGGCGCTCGACCTGTGCCGCGCCGCCGCGATCAAGCACGACCAGACCGCCGCGTTCTTCTCGCTCGAGATGGGTCGCGCCGAGATCGCGATGCGTCTGCTCTCCGCCGAGACCAGCGTGCCGCTGCAGAACATGCGCAAGGGCACCGTGGACTCGCGCGACTGGACCACCATCGCGCAGACCCGCGGTCGCATCAACGACGCCCCGTTCTTCATCGACGACTCCCCCAACATGACGCTCGTCGAGATCCGTGCCAAGTGCCGTCGACTCAAGCAGCAGCACAACCTGAAGCTCGTGGTCATCGACTACCTGCAGCTGATGACCTCGGGCAAGAAGGTCGAGAGCCGCCAGCAAGAGGTCTCCGAGTTCTCGCGTGCCCTGAAGCTGATGGCCAAGGAGCTCCAGGTGCCCGTCATCGCCCTGTCGCAGCTGAACCGTGGTCCCGAGCAGCGTGCCGACAAGAAGCCGGCGATCTCCGACCTCCGTGAGTCCGGCTCCATCGAGCAGGACGCTGACATGGTCATCCTGCTGCACCGTGAGTCGGCGTACGAGAAGGACAACCCGCGTCAGGGTGAGGCGGACCTGATCGTGGCGAAGCACCGTAACGGACCGACGGACACCATCACCGTGGCGTTCCACGGGATGTTCTCGCGGTTCGTCGACATGCCGCAGTAGGCGCATGGGTGCGCGACGCCTCGCCAACGTCGCATCGACTAGCGGGCGATCGTGAGGGCCCCGTTGTCCTCGCGGATGCGGCCGTCCTTCGGGACCCACACGCGCAGGCCGTCGAGCCTGCCCGAGGTGAAGGACGAGGCGTCGTCGTGCAGCAGGTTGGTCACGGCCTCCGGTGCGGGGAGCCGCTGGTCGCGTCCGACGACGATGGCGACGTAGGGGCCGCGGTCGAGTCGGTTGGTGCCGTGGTCGCCGACGTACGGCTGGAAGAGCGTGGGAGTCGCCGACACGAACAGGATCCGACCGTCGGGCACATCGTGCTCCTCGAGGTACCCGGGCAACAGCGCGATCCCGGTCGGGTGCGCCCGCGCGACGGCCTGGCTCACCCGGAACGAGGGGACGACGAGCGTCGCGACGAGGACCAGCACGACCGGGACGGTCAGGGCCCTCGGGGGGACGGTGGCGAGTCGCGCGAAGCCGATGGCGGCGAGGACCAGCAGGAACGGCATCCACGCGGTGTAGTAGGTCGGCAGCGCGATCTTGGCCACGACGACGTAGAACCCGACGAGCAGCACCAGGGATGCGCCGACGTACGCGACCAGGCGGTCCGCCCGTACCACCAGGGCAGCGAGCACACCGATCGCGAGGACGACGAGCATCCCCTTGCCGGTGCCGTCGAGCAAGAACCGGAAGCTCGCCCACCACGGTGCGAACGTGTAGATCTGCCCGTCGATCGTGATCGGGTGCCCGTTGGTGTTCTGCCCCTCCTGGAACGCGACCATGTACTGGATCGCCGAACGGATGCCCATCGGGACGTACAGGGCGACGAACGTGACCGTGAAGGCGGCGACCCACAGCACGCCGCCGACGAGGCCCTTCCGCCAGGCCTTGAACAGGACCGGGAGCAGCAGGAACGCCGGGAGCAGCACGATGGTCGACAACTTGGACGTGACCGAGGCAGCCATGAGCACGCCGGACACGGGAGCGAGCCACCACGCCCGCTCACTGCGGATCCACCACCACGCGGCGACGATCGCGAACACGGCGAAGGCCGTCATCACCGGGTCGAGCAGGGCGAGCCGGTCGACGCGGGCGCCCGCACCACCACGTGGAGTCAGCCACCACAGCGACGCCGCCAGCAGGGCACCCCAGTACCCGATCTCGCGACGCAGCCACAGGTACAGGACCACGCCGACCGCGAAGGTGAGCACGCCGACGAGGACCCGCGGGCCGATCGGACCCTGCCCGGTGAGGAGCTGCACGAGCCCGAACAGGTACTTGGCCGTCGGCGGGTGTTCGCGGTTCGCGGTGAAGTCGCCGTGGACGTACTGCCACCCGCTCTGCAGGTAGATGTTCTCGTCGCCGGTGATGTTCGAGCCGGCCAGGTTCCAGAAGCACTGGTAGAGCGCGGCGATCAGGACGAGGGAAGCGATCGTCAGGCGGAGGCGGAGGTCGCCGGCGAACCCGGACACTCGTGATGGCACCAGACGAACCTACTGGCCCTTCGACCGTTATCGCTTGTCCTCGTCCGGCTTCTCGGGTTCACTGCGCTCATGGGTCTCGTCGAAGCAGCAGCGTCAGCATCCTGTGCAGTGTCCGCTCCGGACTGCGACGACACGATGGCCGCGTCCGTCGACGTGCTGCCTGCCGTGGTGATCGCAGCGGCCGTGGTCGTCACGGTGCTCGTGGTCTTCGTCGTGATCGCCCTCCGCGGGCGGCGGCACCGGTAGGACCCCGGGATCTTGACCGGCGGATACCTCCACGTGTTAGGTTGTGCACAACCTAATGGAGCGCAACGTGAAACTCACCAGCTGGATCGACCTCGTCACCGGCGGCCTGCTCGCCGGGCACGGCATCGCCACGGTTCGCCGCACCTCGCTGCGCGCTCGAGCCCAGCAGATGCAGCGACGTGGATTCGAGCCGGGCGTCCCACACGCACTCGGCATCCCTGGCCTGGAAGTCCTCTCTGGGCTCGGAGTCGCCACCGCAGCGGTCCGCCGTGCACCCGGGACCGACCTGGTCGGCACCGGCTCCGCCGTCGCGGCGGCAGCCCTCGGTGGGACCCGGCTCGTGATCGACCGCGAAGACGGCTCGGTGACGAGCACGACCGGCGGTGCTGCCGCACTCACACTCGCCGGCGTGCTGCGGCTGGTCACCTCGACCCGCGGCCGTCCGGTCGCCCGGATCCTCACGCTCGGCGCCGCCGCTGCCGCGATCACGTTCGAGGCCGCACGCCGACGCCGAGTCCTCCGCAGTCGCAGCCGCTGACCTCGGCTCCCCACTCCACCGAACCCCACCACGACCGTGAAAGGCACCACCCCGATGGCAACCCGCACCCCCGCAGTCCGCTCCACCCGCCCCCGGACCATCGTCCGCATCCTGTTCGGCGCGATGCTCACCTGGGCCGGCATCAGCCACCTGACCGTGGCCCGCGAGGAGTTCCAGGCGCAGGTGCCGAAGTTCGTGCCGCTGCCGACCGACGTCACGGTGATCGCCTCCGGCGTGGTGGAGATCTCGCTCGGGGCTGCGCTGATGCTCCTGGCTCGGCGTCAGGTGACGGTCGGTTGGGTCGTCGCGGTGTTCTTCCTCGCGGTCTTCCCCGGCAACATCGCGCAGTGGATGCACCACCGCGACGGGTTCGGCCTGGACACCGACACCAAGCGCTTCGTCCGCCTGCTGTTCCAGCCCGTGCTCATCGCCGTCTCGCTGTGGGCCACGAACGCGCTGCGCAAGCGCCGCTGAACCGGCCTGCGCGAGCGCCGCTGACCGACGCTGCACCCGCGCGGCCGCGACCATGGGGCAGAATCGGCCCCATGAGCGGGGACGACATGGACCAGCCGCGCGTGGTCGCGGTGAGCAAGGACGGCGAGCACCGGTTCAGCAAGCCGTTGGTCGACGCGGTGACGCTCGTGGCGGGGTGGGGCATCGAGGGTGATGCCCACGCCGGCACGACCGTGCAGCACCGCTCTCGGGTCGCCCGTGACCCCTCCCAGCCGAACCTGCGCCAGGTCCACCTGCTGCACGCCGAGCTGTTCGACGAGGTCGCCGAAGCCGGGTTCAGCGTCGAACCGGGACAGATGGGCGAGAACGTCACGACCAGTGGCATCGACCTGCTCGGGCTGCCCGAGGGGGCAGTGCTGCACCTCGGCGACGACGCCTCCGTGCAGGTCACGGGCCTGCGGAATCCGTGCCAGCAGATCAACGGCTTCGAGCCGGGACTCCTCCGTGCCGTGTTGGGGCGCGCCGAGGACGGCACGGTCGAGCGCAAGGGCGGGGTGATGAGCGTCGTGCTCACCGGTGGCACGGTCCGGCCGGGCGATCGCATCCGGGTCGAGCTCCCCGACGGTGAACGACGACCCCTCCAGCCCGTCTGATGACGCAGCGCGTGCGACGCGTCCTGGTACTCGGCGGAACCGGTTGGCTCGGGCGAACGATCGTCGACGAGCTGCTGTCCGAGGGCGCCGACGTCACCTGCCTCGCCCGGGGCACGACCGGCAACGTTCCGGAGGGAGCGCGCTTCGTCCAGTCGGATCGAGCCCTGGCCGGCGCGTACGAACAGGCCAGCGGGAACTGGGACGAGGTCATCGAGCTCGCCAGCGCCCCCGAACTCGTCGCCCCGGCGCTCGACGCCCTCGCCGACCGGGCCGCGCACTGGACCCTGGTGTCCACGGTCTCGGTGTACGCGGAAAACGACGAACCGGGCGCCGACGAGTCCGCCCGGCTGGTGGAGCCGAAGGACCCGTCCGAGTACGCCGACGCGAAGGTCCTGGCCGAGCGCATGACGCGGCTCCGGCTCGGGTCACGGCTGCTCATCGCACGCCCGGGGCTGATCGTCGGCCCCGGCGACCCGAGTGACCGGTTCGGGTACTGGCCGGCACGCCTCGACCGCGGTGGGCCGGTGCTGGTGCCGACGACGGCGGAGCGGTTCGTCCAGGTGATCGACGTCGCAGACCTCGCCGCCTGGCTCGTCCGTGCCGGGAGCGACGGGTTCGTCGGCACGGTCAACGCCGTGGGCGCTCCGACGCCGATGCAGGAGTTCTTCCGGTGCGTGGCCGAGGTCACCGGGTTCGACGACGAGCTGGTCACGGTCGACGACGACGTCCTGCTTGCACACGACGTGGCCTACTGGGCCGGACCGCGATCACTCCCCCTGTGGATCCCGGTGTCGGAGGGCGGGTTCGCGCAGCGCTCCGCGGTGGCGTTCACGGACGCCGGCGGAGTGACACGACCCCTCCGGGAAACCGTGGTGCGGGTGCTCGAGGACGAGCGTGCCCGCGGGACGGCTCGGGAACGCCGTGCCGGCCTCACCTCGACGGAGGAACGGGCGATCCCCACCAGGTAGACGCGCGGTCCCCGCGAGCGAGATCAGGACGCGGCGGCAGCCTGTTCGTACAGACTCGTCGCCAGGTCGTTCAGCACCTCGTGCAGTTCGCCCTTGTGCGCCCCGTCGACGGCCCGGAGCATCGCTGTGTACCGCTCCTGGTAGTCCGACACGACGACATGCCCCGGGGGCAGCAGCCGCAGCAGTGAGCCCCGGCGATCGGCCGGGTTCGGTGCGCGCTCGAGCAGGCCGGCGGTGCTCATCCGGTCGATCATGTTCGTCACCGCGCCCGAGGTCAGCCCCAGGTACCCGGCGACCTCGGTCGGCGTGGAGTACCCGGTGTCACTGATGAGGACCAGGGCGCGGAGGGCGTTCTCGTGCACGCCCGCACGAGCGCTCAGCTGACTCACCAGGCTCGCGTTCGCACGTACGACGGCGGTGAACGCGGCCATGAGATCGGCCGCGTCGTCGTCGTTCGGTGCTGCTGCCACGAGGGCCTTCTTCCGTGTCGGGGACCGGGGGACAAGGAGCGTCCCCCGCACTGGGGTAAGTATACGAGTGGTCAACTTGGTGAATCAGTGACTATCTTAACCATTGAAGCAAAACAGCCCGAACGCCTTGCTTCCCCCAACTTCCTGCAACCACCACCGAACGAAGAGGTACCCCGTGTCCACCAAGCTCCGCACCTCCGCACTGAAGCGGATCCGCTTCGCCCCCGTGGCGCTCCTCGCGGGTATCTTCGCCGCCGTCCTGCTCTCCCTCTCGCTCACCGGCACCCTCTCCGGGTTCGCCGCGAGCATCACCAACAGCAGCAACACCGCCGGCAGCGGCACGCTGATCATGCAGGAGCAGAACGCCGGCGCGACCGTCACCTGCCTCAGCACCGACGGCGGCTCGGTCTCGACGAACTCGGCGACCTGCTCGACGATCAACAAGTTCGGCGGCAGCACGACGATGACCCCGGGCAACACGGTCAACACCGCGATCTCGATCAAGAACACCGGCACCGCGAACGCAAGCACCTTCACGCTGAACCCGGGCGCCACGTGCACCCAGTCGGCGAACGGCTCGGCCAACGGCACCGCGACCGACCTCTGCGCCAAGATGAACCTCGTCGTCACCTCCGGCTCGACCACCGTCTTCAGCGGCACCCTCGCCAGCTTCAAGGGTGCGGCGGCGTCGGCCTTCACGATGCCGCAGGCCCCGGCCGCCGGCGCGAGCGTCCCGTTCAACTTCGCGGTGACCCTGGACTCCTCGGCGGGCAACACCTACCAGGGCCTTGCCGCCTCGGTCCCGATGACCTGGACCTTCACGGCCTGATCCGACCCCCATCACCCTTCCCCCAGACCGGCGACGCTCGGCCGACCCCCCTCCGGTCGAGCGTCGCCATTCCCCTGAATCCCCGGAGCAGAGCCCATGAGCCAGACCGCAGCGATCCCGCTCAGCGGCATGCTCGACCGCCCGGTCCTCCGCGGCCGTCAGGTCACCCGCTCCGAGACGGTCCTCGCCTGGTCGGTCGCCGCGATCGCCGCACTGCTCCTCACCGCCGCCGTCCTGTTCCTCTCCGCCGGCGGCCGCTGGTTCGTCGTCGAGACCCCCTCGATGGGCGAAGCCGCCCCGGTCGGCACCCTCGTGCTCGACCTGCCGGTGGACGTCGCCACGCTCAGCGTCGGCGACATCGTCTCGTTCGAGACCTCCGCCAACCCGGACGTCGTCTACACCCACCGCATCGTCTCGATCGACGCGGACGGCGGGATCCACACCCGCGGTGACGTCAACGGCGCCACCGACCCGTGGACGCTCACCCAGGCCGACGTGATCGGCACCCCCGCGCTCCTGGTCCCGCGCATCGGCTGGCTGCTCCGTGCCGCCCCGATCCTGCTCATCGGCACGCTGATCATCCTGACCCTGACCAGTGCGTTCACCGACCGGGTGACCCGCACGTGCCTGCGGATCGCGGGCAGCGCCCTCACCGTTGCGTACGCGGCGTTCGTGTTCAAGCCGTTCGTCAACGTGACGACGATCACGAACACCTCGAGCCCGACCGGCGTCGAGGCCACCGTGATCTCGTCGGGGATCTTCCCGGTCCGCGTCGACGCCCACGGCGGCAACAGCGTCCACCTGGTCGACGGCGAGATGGGCAAGGTCGTCATCCACGAGCTGACGAAGAACGGGCACTACCAGCTCATGTCGAACATCGACCTCGACCCCCTGGGTTGGGTCGCCCTGTTCGCCGTGTGCCTCGTGCCGCTCGTGGCGTGCCTGGCGGTCGGCCGCGTCGAGGCGGTGCGTCCCTCGTGATCCTCCGTCGCCTGCGCGACGGTCGCGTCGTCGCTGTCCTGCTCGTGGTCGCCCTGGCCGTCGTCGTCCTGCTGAACCAGTTCGCCCCGACCCGCTCGGCGTACACCGCCCGCGTGACCAACAGTGCGAACACGGCCGCGACCGCCCCGTACTTCACCTGCACGGGCGCCGTCGGCGCCGACACCGCGAATGCCCTGTTCGCCTACCGCCTGACCGAGGCCTCTGGATCGAAGACGGCCACCGACTGGTCGGGTCGCGGCGCGAACGGCACCTACCAGGGCACCATGACGGCGACCACGCCGAGCCCGAACGCCTGCCCGCGTGACAGCGGCAGCGCCTACGCGCTCAACGGCTCGACGAGCTACGTCTCCACTCCGCGCTCGTACGCCAACCCCACGACCTTCAGCGAGGAGGTCTGGTTCCGCACCACGGTCGCCGGCGGCATGCTCATCGGCTTCGGCAGCAGCCAGACCGGAGCGTCGAGCCAGCACGACCGGAAGCTCTACCTGACCACCAGCGGCCAGCTCGCGTTCGGCACGTACAACGGCGCCACGCAGGTCCTCACCTCGCCGAAGGCCTACACCGACGGCGCCTGGCACCACACCGTCGCCACGATGTCGCCCACCAACGGGATGCGCCTGTACGTCGACGGCACGCTCGTCACGTCGAACGCGGCCTTCAAGAGCCCCGAGAACTTCACCGGGTACTTCCGCGTCGGCTACGACGTCGTCAGCGGGTGGCCGGGTGCCACGAACAACCCGTACTTCACCGGGTCGATGCGGTACGCCGCCGTCTACGGCACCGAACTGACGGCCAGCCAGGTGGCCGCGCACGCGGCCGCCGGTTCCTGACGCACTGACTGCCGGACTGGAGGCTCGTGGCCATGCCCGCCACGAGCCTCCAGTCCGTCCCCTGGTCACGTCGAGAACGTGGGCCGGGTTGGCGGACCGGGCCCACCAACCCGCGGATTCGGGGCGACGAATCCCGCTGATCAGGCCTTTTCGTGCCGTGGACCGTGCCAGGATCGTCAGGTCCTGAGACGTCGGAGTCTCCATCCGACCGTCTCGAAAGGCGCCACCCCCATGTCCTTCTGGGCCCTCTTCCTCATCGCGCTCGGCGTCTCCGCGGACGCCTTCGCCGTCGCCCTCGGCAAGGGCCTGCACATGAAGCGCTTCGACGTGCGGCACGCGATCGTGATCGCGCTGACGTTCGGGGTGTTCCAGGCGGTGATGCCGTTGCTCGGCTGGCTGCTCGGGTCGGCGTTCGCGCAGTACATCGCGGCCTTCGACCACTGGGTTGCGTTCGGGCTGCTGGCGCTGATCGGCGGGAAGATGCTGTGGGAGGCGTTCTCGGAGCACGAGGACACGGAGCAGGACACCGATCGGCTGCCGGTCCGCGAGCTCCTCGTGCTGGCGGTCGCGACCAGCATCGATGCCCTGGCGGTGGGCGTCACCCTGGCGTTCCTGCCCGTGTCGATCGGCGGCGCGGTGCTGCTCATCGGGATCACCACCGCGGTGCTTTCGTTCGTCGGGGTCCTGGTCGGTCGCCGCGTCGGTGCCCGCTTCGGCAAGCCGGCGGAGATCGCGGGTGGTGTCGTCCTGATCCTGATCGGTCTGAACATCGTGCTGGAGCACACCGGCGTCATCGGCTGAGGCCACGGTCCGGAACCAGCCCCAGACAGACCGGAGGCCCGTGGCGAGCTGCCACGGGCCTCCGGTCTGGTGCTGGTGGGTGTCAGTAGCTGCCCATGCTGCCCGCCGGAGCGTTCGCGACGACAGCGATCACGAAGATGACCCAGATGATGCCGAAGACGAGCGACAGGGCGCTGATGATGATGCCGGCGAGGGCCAGGCCGCGGCCGCGCTCCCCGGTCTTCTTGATCTGCGAGAGCGCGATGATCGACACCACGAGGCCGGCGATGTTCACCACGAAGGCCAGGACGAACCCGACGATCGCCATGACGTTGAAGCGGTCCGATGACGGCTGCATCGGAGCGCCGTAGGGCTGCCCGCCGGCGGCGTAGGGGTTCGGGTTCTGCTGGTTGTACTGGGGCGTGCCGTCACTCATGGCGCCGCGTCCTCTCTGATCAGGGGGATGTCTACACAGGAAACGTACAGGACCAGCGGGCCAGACGGGGCGGTGGGATCAGGCGGGACCGACCCCGTCAGATGTCGAGCACCCCGTCCACCGCGTCCGCTCGGTCGGCGATGTGCCCGCTGTCGATGTCCTCGTCCAGGTGCACGCCGACGTAGGTCCAGTCCTCCACGTGCCCGGCGTCGTCGAACACCCGGTAGCGCCGACGGAGCCGCAGGTACGGCACGGCGCGGTGCTCGAACGACACCACGACCTCGGTCGCCGGCCACTCGCCCTCGACGGTGACCTCGACGGCTCGGTAGTCGCTCGCCGACCGCCGGGGTTCGGGGTGGTCGCGGGTCCACAGGATGCCGGGCTGGTCGAGCGCCTCGAACACGTCCACGAGGTCCGCGACCGCGCGCTCCCGTGCGGCAGCGTCCAGGTCGTGCAGCGGCCAGCGCGCGCCCTCGACGTCGGTCAGGTCGAACTGCTCCGTCCACGGAGCGCGGGCTGCTTCCAGACGTTCCTGTTCGTCCTCCCACGACGTCTCGTCCTCGTCGCTCGCGGCACGGGACGGCAGGTCCTCCGTGGTCACGGAGGCGGGCAGGCCGCCGGTCACGTCGAGGTCGACCTCGCGGGAGACGTAGACGACGTTCCGGAACACGGACGCGTCGGGTTCCAGCCGCGGACCGGTCGGTGCGTACCGGAGGGTGAGGACCGAGCCGGTGCGGCGGACGTCCTCAGCCAGGTGGTCGACGGTGATCGTCGTCCGGCTGCCGTCGGTCCGGACGAGCACGAGCTCGGTCGGCGGGGTCAGCAGGGGTGGCGCGGGATCGGCCGGTGGTCCCGACCGGCGAGGGAAGTCGTCCTCGTCGTCGGCGTCGGGTCCGGCACTCCAGAAGTAGCGGGGGCGGACGTCGTGATCGTCGTCGTCCAGCAGCTCGGGGTCGTCGTCCTCCGGCTCCTCGCCGGCCGCCAGCGTCGCCGCCCACTCCTCTGGCGACGGCCAGAACGGCTCGGACGGCGCCCACGGCAGGGTCTCCGGGTCGACGCCGTCGAGCGGGTCGTCCGAGTCCCCGTCGTCGTCCTCCGGATCCTCGAGCCTCTCGTCCTCGGAGTCCTCGTCCTCGCCCATCCACATCGACGCGTCACGTGGGTCGCCGATCCACAGCCCCTCGGCGTCCGCCCCGAGCACGCGTCGATCCCCGAGATCGACGGCACACGTCACCCCGGCCGGCGTGACGTGCACGGCCGTCCGCGACTCTGTGTCGAGGTCGCCTTCAGCGTCCTCGCGCGACACGTAGACCACCCAGGCACCTGTCGCGGTCCCGAGGACCCCGACCTCGTCGACCGCACCGTCCGGCAACGGGGCGTCCGGCCACGTCACCCACCGCACGTCGTCGCCCGTGACGACCGCCGCGACCGGTCGTGTGGCGTCCGGCACGATCGTCGCGTCACCGACGCCGACGGCGTCGACGGGCTCGAGGAAGCTGCTCATGCAGCGACCGTACCGCGGCCCTGTGGCCGGCCCGTGAACAGCCGGGAGGCCCGTGGCGGGCCCGCACCGCGCCTCCCGTCCGCCCGTTCCCGGTCCACCTGCCGGACCCGCCGCAGCGGTCGGGCGCATGATGGGCGGATGGCACGCATCCTCGTCACCGGATCCACCGACGGCCTCGGGCGGGGAACCGCCGACTCGCTACTCCGCAGCGGGCACGACGTCGTCGTCCACGCGCGCAACCGGGCCCGCGCCGAGGCGGTCGCCGACCTGGTGGAGCGCGGCGCCGAACTCGTCGTCGCCGACCTGGCGGACCGCGACGCCGTGATCGCCACCGCCCGGGAACTCGACGCCGGCACCCCGCTCGACGCCGTCGTGCACAACGCCGGCGTGATCTCGGGCCGTTCCCTGGTGCCCGTGAACGTCGTGGCGCCCTACCTGTTCACCGCGTTGCTGCGCTCGCCGGGGCGGCACGTGTACCTGAGCAGCGGGATGCACCGGGGCGGCCGCCCGCGCCTGGACACGGTCGACTGGACCGGCGTTTCGGAGACGAACTCGTACTCCGACACGAAGCTGTTCGTGACGGCGCTCGCCGCCGAGGTGCCGCTCCGACGCCCGGGCGTGCTGAGCAACGCCGTCGACCCGGGCTGGGTGGCGACCAAGATGGGCGGGGCCGGCGCTCCCGACGACTTCGAGCTGGGACACCGCACGCAGGAGACGCTCGCAACCGACTCAGAACAAACCGTGACAGGCGGTTACTGGTTCCACGGGGAGCGGCAGGAACCGCACCAGGCGGTCGCCGACCAGCGGTTCCGCACCGAACTGCTCGACGCGCTCGCCGAGGCCACCGGCATCACGCTCTGAGTCGCTGACGGACCGGCAGGACCGGTCGGGTGCTCCTGCGAAGGCGTTCGTCGCGCCCGGACGAGGATGGCGTCGACACGACGAACGGAGGACCCGGTGACCCTCGGCCTGCACAACGGATCGAGTGGGTGGCAGCGCGTGCGACGGCACGGCCTGCTCCTCGCGAACGTCGCCGTCTTCGTCGTGTGCTTCGTCGGCATGGTGTTCGCCGGGTGGCGGGTGTCCGCGGCGGACGCCCTCCAGCACGGCGAGGCGGCCGTGTCGCTCTGGGGCTTCCTGACGAGCGGCGACTTCGCCGAGGCCACCTTCGAGAACTGGGAGAGCGAGTTCCTGCAGATGGGCGCGTACATCGTGTTCACGGTGTTCCTGTTCCAGAAGGGGTCGAGCGAGTCCGAGCCCCTGGACGAACAGAGCCCGCAGGACGAGGACCCCCGGGAGCACGCCGACGACCCGAAGGCCCCGTGGCCGGTGCGCCGGGGCGGGATCGTGCTCGTGCTGTACGAGAACTCGCTGCTGATCCTGTTCGCGGTGCTGTTCCTCGGCAGTGTCGTGGGGCACGTGATCGGTGGCGCTGCGGCCTACAACGAGGAGCAGCTCGAGCACGGCGACAGCGTGGTCTCGGCGTGGGGCTACCTCGGCACGAGCCAGTTCTGGTTCGAGTCGATGCAGAACTGGCAGTCGGAGTTCCTGGTCATCTCGGTGATGGTGATCGCCACCGTGTCCCTGCGGCAACGAGGGTCGAGCCAGTCGAAGCCGGTGGCCGCGCCGACGGAGCAGACCGGCGCCTGAGCGCGGCCGAGACCGGACGGGAGGCCCGTGGCGGACCCGCCACGGGCCTCCCGTCCGGTCCGCACCACGCTGGTGCGGTAGGTTCCTGCCGAACGCAGTCCGCACGTGAGAGGGGGCGCCCGATGGCGCAGGGGCACCGCTCTCCGCCCACGATGAGCGACGTCGCCGCCGTGGCGGGTGTCTCGAAGAAGACCGTCTCGAACGTGCTGTCCGGCTACGAACACGTCTCCGTCCGCACCCGTGACCGCGTGATGGCCGCCGTCGACGAGCTCGGCTACGAGCTCAACGTCTCGGCCCGGAACTTCCGCGCCGGACGCTCCAAGGTGCTCGGGCTCGCGGTGCCGGAACTGCGGCAGGCGTACTTCGCCGAACTCGCCGACGCCGTCATCCGCGCTGCCGGAGCCGTGGGCTACACGGTGCTCATCGAGCAGACCGCGAGCGGCGTGCGCGAGGCGGACGCGATCACCCGGATGCGCGAGCACTCCATCGACGGCATCATCTACAGCCCGCTGACCGTCCGGCCGAGCGATGCCGCCGCGCTCGAGGTGAAGTTCCCCCTGGTCGTGCTCGGTGAGCCGATCCCGGACGCCCCCGTGCCGTTCATCTCCATGTCGAACGCGGACGCGCTGCGGGACGCGACCGCGCATCTGCTCGACGCCGGTCGTCGGTCGATCGCGTTCATCGGCTCCGACCCGTCGGGACCCGTGCGCACGGCGCAGGAGCGACTGCGGGGCTACCGCGAGGCACTCCTCGACGCCGGCGTGCCGTTCACGCCCGAGCGGGTGGTGCCGACCGCGCTGTGGCACCGGGCCGAGGGGGCGGCGGCTGCGCGGCAGCTCCTCGACGCCGGCGTGCCGGTCGACGGGATCGTCTGCTGCAACGACGCGCTCGCGCTCGGGGCGATGAGTGCCCTGCAGCTCGCGGGCCGGACCGTGCCGGACGACGTCGCGGTCGTCGGGTTCGACGACATCGAGGAGTCGGCGTACTCGACCCCGGCGCTGACCACGGTGTCGGCCGACCTGGACCGGGTCGCGGCGACGGCGGTCGGGGTGCTCGTCGCCCAGCTCGAGGAGGGCGCCCCGGCGACACCGGGGGTGCTGCGCTCCCCGCACGCACTCGTCGTCCGGGCGTCGTCCGGACCGTTGCGTCCGGTTGCTGCCTGACCCGTTGACCACGGGTGCTCCCCGACCCCTTGACCGGGCGGTCGAGCACCGGCTACTGTCCACATTTACACCGGTGTAAATCCGGCATGGACGAGGTCCGCACACCGACGTGCCGGACGGATGGCAGGTTTTCGATGAAGAAGCACATCGCGGTCGTCGCGCTCGCAGCAGCGGCGTCGCTCTCCCTCGCCGGGTGCGCCGGCTCCCCCGGATCGTCGGGTGACGGCGGCCACGTCGACCTGACGTTCTGGCACGGCTACACCGAGGCCGACGGCAAGGTCCTGGACGGCATCGTCAAGGACTTCAACGCCTCGCAGGACAAGGTCACCATCACGACCCAGACGAAGACCTGGGCCGTGATCGACGACACGATGCTCCCCGCCCTGTCCGCGAAGAAGGGCCCGGACCTCGTCGCGATGACCTCCGACCGGCTGCCGGTCTACGCGCAGAAGAAGGCGCTGGTCGACCTCAGCGACTTCTACGCCGACGACGCCAACAACACCGGGGACCTGAAGGAACAGGCCGTCGCGATGGAACGGGTCGACGGCAAGGAGTACGGGGTGCCGAGCGGGTTCGTCCCGCTCTCCGTGATCTACAACAAGAAGCTGTTCGCAGCTGCCGGCATCGACTCCTTCCCGACCACCTGGGACGAGTGGGTCGCCGACGCGAAGAAGCTCACGAAGGACGAGAACGGCGACGGCACCCCCGAGCAGTACGGGCTCGTGCTGCCGGACCACCAGACCGTCGGCAACGGCATCTGGCCGAGCCTGTTCGCCGGCAACGGCGGATCGATCACGAACGAGGCGGGCACGAAGTCCACCATCGACTCCGCCGCGAACGCCGAGACGCTCGAGTACTGGGCGAAGGCGGTGCGCGACGACAAGATCTCGCCGACCGGTGTCGACGGCATCGCCGCGGACAAGCTCTTCACGGCCGGCAAGACCGCCATGGAGATCGGCGGCCCCTGGATGGCCGGTGTCGCCGAGGCGTCGGACATCGACTACGGCATCGCGGCGATCCCTGCGGGGCCCGAAGCACAGGTGGCCTCGGCCATCGGCGTCTCGCTCGGGGTGACGGCCCAGACCGACGACGCGAAGCAGGCCGCGGCCGAGCGGTTCCTGCGCTACTTCAACGAGCAGTCCGTCGCGACGAAGTGGGCCCTCGGGTCCGGCTGGCCGCCGCTCCGCACCGACGTCACCGCCGCCGACGTCGACGAGAACCCGACCGTCGCGACGCTCACCGGGCTGCCGGGCACCACGATCCCGCTCCTGCCCGGCGTGGTCGACAGCGCCGACGTGCTCACCGCCGTGGACACCGCGACCCAGAAGGCGATGGCGGGCGGGGACCCCGAATCGCTCCTCGCCACCGCCGACGCCGACGTGCAGTCGGCCCTGAAGTAGCAGCAGCGGCCCTCGGAGGACCCTCGTGACCACGCAGCAACTCGGCCGACGCCGTCGGTACCGACCACCGGGCCAGCTCGGCGGACGATCGCCCCTGAACGGCACGTTCCGCCGCCGCGCCACCATCGTCGGGTTCCTCGCACCCGCGATCGTCATCCTCGGGGCGTTCGTGCTCTGGCCGATGCTCTCGGCGCTCCAGCTGTCGTTCACCGACGCCAGCGGGTTCGGCGACCCGTCGTTCATCGGGTTCGCGAACTACGTCCGGGTCTTCACCGACCCCGACGTCCTGCGGTCCATCGGCAACACCGCGCTCTACTCGGTGCTCTTCACCCCCGTCGCGATCGTCGTCGCCCTGGTGCTCGCCCTCGTGCTGAACCACCCGGCCCTGCCGTTCCGCGGGTTCTTCCGGTCGGCGCTGTTCCTGCCGTTCATCGTGTCCCTGGCCGTCGCCGCGTTCGCGTGGTCGTACCTGCTCGACCCGCAGATCGGCCTGCTGAACCACTGGCTGCAGCTCGTCGGCATCCGGCTCGGCAACGTGCTGCAGGACCCGACGCTCGCGATGCCCACCGTGGTGCTCGTGGCCGTGTGGAAGAACTTCGGCTTCTACATGGTGATCTTCCTGGCCGGGCTGCAGGAGATCCCCACGAGCCTGTACGAGGCAGCGCAGCTCGACGGGGCGAACGGCCGCCAGCGGTTCGCGAACGTCACCTTCCCGATGCTGAGCAACACGATGGCGTTCGTCGTCATCGTCGCCCTCATCGCTGCACTGCAGGCGTTCGATCAGATCTACGTCCTGACCGGCGGTGGTCCGTACCGGTCGACCGAGACGATCGTCATGCAGATCTACCAGTCCGGCTTCAAGGACCTCGACCTCGGGTTCGCGAGCGCCCTGGCGTACGTGCTCCTCATCGCGACCCTGCTGCTCAGCCTCGTGCAGTTCCTGTTCTTCGGGAAGCGCGGAGAGGACACCGCATCATGACCGCGCTCCCCCGTCCCGCGACCGTCGTCCGACGCAGCACCGTGGCCCGTCGACAGCCGTCGATGCGGTGGCTCGGCTTCGCAGCCGTGGCCGTCGTGACCCTGGCGGTGCTGCTCCCCGTGCTCGTGATCGTGTTCACGGCGTTCAAACCGGCGAGCGAGGTCAACGCCTACCCGCCGACGCTGTTCCCGCACACCTGGACGCTCGACAACTTCCGGGCGATCTTCACGCAGCTGCCGTTCGGGCGGCTCATCCTGAACAGCTTCGCCTTCGCCGGCGGTGTCACGGTGTTCGCGCTGGCGTTCGACGCGCTCGCCGCCTACGCCCTGGCACGGCTCGACTTCCGGGGCAGCAAGGTGCTGCTCATCGTGATCGTCGCCAGCCTGATGATCCCGTTCCAGGCGACGCTCATCCCGATCTACCAACTGGTGTCCGACCTCGGGTGGGTGAACACGTTCGCGGGGCTCATCGCGCCGCGGGCGGCCGACGCCTTCGGGATCTTCTTCCTGCGGCAGTTCTTCGTGTCGCTCCCCCGCGACCTGGACAACGCGGCGCGGATCGACGGGGCCTCGGAGTGGCGGATCTTCCAGAGCGTCGTCCTGCCGAACGCCGTCCCCGCCCTGCTCACCCTCGGCATCTTCACCTTCGTCAACAACTGGAACGACCTGCTCTGGCCGCTGGTGTTCACCACCGACCAGGACATGGGGACCATCACGTCCGGCCTCACCCTGCTGACCGGACCCGGCGGGATCATCCCGCAGGGCGTGATGATGGCCGGCGCCCTGATCGCCGTGCTGCCCCTCGCCGTCATGTTCCTGCTCGTGCAACGCCGCTTCATCGAGAGCGTCGCCAGCACCGGGCTCAAGTGACGACGACACCGCACGAGCCCGGAGCGGCCGTGCCCACCACGAAACGAGACACCATGCACTGGTCCGACGACGGCAGGCTGCACTTCGCCCTGGGCATCGAGGACACCTTCGTCCCGCAGGCCCGACCGGGTGAACGGCCCATCGACGAGTACGAGCTCACCGACCACTACCGGCAGTACGCCGCCGACCTCGGGCTGGCGGTCGACGTCGGCGCCGAGCTCCTGCGCTGGGGCGTCCCCTGGTACCGGGTCGCCCCCGAGCCGGGCGTCTGGGACTGGTCGTGGGTGGACGGCGTCATGGCGCGGTTCCGCGAGACCGGCCTGCGCCCCGTCGTCGACCTGCTGCACTACGGCACACCGCTCTGGCTCGACGGGCAGTTCGCCCACCCCGACTACCCGGCACACGTCACCGAGTACGCCGCCCGGTTCGCGGCGCGGTACGGCGACGTCGCCACCGACTACACGCCCGTCAACGAGCCCGTCATCCACGCCCTGTTCTCGGGTGAGTACGGGTACTGGCCCCCGTACCTGACCGGCGCCGAGGGGTCGGCCCGGATCGCGTCCGCTCTGGCCAAGGGGTTCGTCTCGACGCAGCACGCGATCACCCGCGAACTCGGAGACGCCGCCACCTTCGTGCACGTGGACGCCGGCATCCGGTACGTGGGCGACGTCGACGCCCCGGAACACCGCGACACCGTCGCCCGCCTGCGCGCCCAGACGTTCCTGGTCGAGGACCTGGTCACCGGTGGCGTCGACGACGCGCACCCCCTGGTCGGTCGGCTGCGGTCCGGGGGTGTCACCGACGCCGACCTCGACTGGTTCCGGCAGCACGCGGTCCGGCCCGACGTGATGGGCGTCAACTACTACCCGCTGCACTCCACCGAGGTCTTCGAGACGGGGGTGCACCACGGCGGCGGGTTCGCCGACCCGCGGCCCTACGAGGACACCGGCGTCGAGGGGCTCCGCGACGTGCTCACCACCTACGCCGAGCGCTACGGCGCCCCGGTCATGCTCACGGAGACGTGCGTCACCGGTTCGGTCGAGGAGCGCATCGGCTGGCTGGACGCGTCGGTCACGGCCGTGCGGGAGCTCCGCGACGAGGGCGTGCCGGTCGTCGGCTACACCTGGTGGCCGCTGTTCGACATGTACGAGTGGACCTGGCGGCACACGGACGCCCCACGCCAGGAGCACCTGCTCACGATGGGCCTCTTCGACCTCGTCGAGGACGGCGCGGGCGGCCTCGACCGTCGCCGCAACCCGGTCGCCGACGCGTTCGCTGCGCACACGCGACAGGAACGGGCCGTTGCATCGGCCCTGTCGGCGACCCCGTGACGGACGGGAGGCCCGTGGCGGAACCGCCACGGGCCTCCAGACCGTCAGGTGCCGCGTCTCAGGCCGCGACCGGCTCCGCAGGCCGGTCACGCAGCGCCGGGCAGTGCTCGGCGGTGGGGTGCTCGGTGATCGCGATGACCTGGTCGAGCCGCCCCCGGACCGCCTCGAGCTCGGCCAGCTGCGCGGTGATCCGGTCCCGCTCCGCGATGAGCAGCGCGAACGACTCCGGCGTCGACTCCCCACGGTCGACGCAGGGCAGCAGCTGCACGATCGTGCGGCTCGCGAGCCCGGCGGCGAACAGCTGCTGCACGAGCTGGACCCGCTCGACGGCTGCGTCCGTGTAGATCCGCTGCCCGCTCGCGGTGCGCGACGCGGTGAGCAGTCCCTGCTCCTCGTAGTACCGCAGCGAGCGGACGCTGACGCCGGTCTCGGCCGCGAGGTCGCCGATGCGCATGTGTGCTCCGATCCGGGCTTGCCCCTGACATGGATGTGAGGTCTTAGCGTAGCCGAGCCGCTGCGGGAGACACCCGCGCGGCAGGAGGAGACACCATGGACATCGCTGGATCGGTCGCACTCGTCACCGGCTCGAACCGCGGCATCGGACGCCGCTTCGCCCTGGAGCTGCTGGAGCGCGGTGCGTCGAAGGTCTACGCGACCGCACGCCGCCCCGAACTCGTCGACGTCGAGGGCGTCGTCGCGCTGCCCCTCGACATCACCGACCAGGCCTCGGTCGACGCGGTGGCCGCCGCCGCGGGCGACGTGACGCTGCTCGTGAACAACGCCGGCATCTCGACGCAGGGATCCCTGGTGACCGACGACCTCACCATCGTCCGGAAGGCCATGGACACGCACTTCTGGGGCAGCCTGTCGATGATCCGCGCCTTCGCACCGGTGATCGAGCGGAACGGCGGCGGCGCGGTCGTCAACGTGCTGTCGGCCCTGTCGTGGTTCGCGGCGCCCGGCGCGGGTGGCTACGCCGCGGCGAAGGCGGCCGAGTGGAACATGACGAACGCCGTCCGCCTGGAGCTCGCCGACCGGGGCATCAGCGTGCAGGGACTCCACCTCGGTGCGGCCGACACCGACATGATGGGCGACTACGACGGCCCGAAGACGGACCCGACGGACGTGGCCCGAGCGGCACTCGACGGTGTGGAGCGTGGCGCGGCGGAGGTGCTCGTCGACGACTGGAGCCGGATGGTGAAGGCGTCGCTCGCCGATGCACCGGAGCCCTTCTACGCGCAGATGGCCTGAGCCGCCGCCCCTGACTGGGGGCGTGTCCCCGCAGCGCAGTCCTGGACCCGCTGCGTGGTCATCGGCGAGCATGGACCCCGATCAGGAGCGGGGGGCACGTCGCCTGCCGCTGGAAGGGAACCATGCGTCCTGTCAGGAACGCGCTGAGCACCGGGGCGATCGTCGCGATCCTCGCCGGCCTCACCATCACCGCAGCACCCGCCCAGGCGGCGACCCCGGGGGCCGGCGCGAGCTGCGCCCCCGGGACCCTGTCGGTGCAGACGCTCGAGAGCGGCTGCACGGCGACGTCCGGCACGGTCGTGACGCCGGACGGACGCACCTTCGCGCTCCCCGCGCCGGGTGAGAGCGTCATGGCGAGCAGCTCGGCCGCCCCCGGGGCGCCCGAGCTCGCCGACGTCCTCATCGCGAACAACGGCTCCGCCGGTGTCGCCGTCCGCGTCGACGAGGCCTGGACCGGTTCGGCCCCCGCCGTCCAGCAGGAGCGTGCGCAGAGCCAGGCCGCGACGGCGCAGGCCGCCCCCGCCGCGACGACCGCTGCGACCACGAAGTGCACGAGCACGGCGTACAAGGCGTCCGGCTACACCTGGCCGAGCACGGTCAAGTGGTACTACAACCAGACCGGGCAGAAGTCGACGTACGCCAAGGACGCCCTGCGCAAGGGGGCGAACGCCTGGAACGGCACGATCTCGGCGTGTGACCGCACCGTCACGTCGACGGCGAAGAACGACTACCTGCGTCTCGCGACCCAGAAGCCCAACCTCACCGACCAGGGCGGCTGCTCGCGGAACAACGGCTACAACGTGATGGGCTGGGGCAAGCTCCCGACCGGAACCCTCGGCGTGACGTGCGTCTGGTTCGACGGCAACGGCAACGCCCGCGAGGCCGACCAGCGCTACGCCACCGGCTTCAAGTGGAGCTCGACGGCCACCTGCTCGGGCGCGCGCTTCGACACCCAGGTCGTCGCGACCCACGAGTGGGGTCACCTGTACGGCCTCGACCACGTGAAGACCGGCACCGGCCAGGTCATGGAGCCGTCCGGCGGCTACTGCGAGCTCGACGGCCGCACGCTCGGCCGTGGCGACATGACGGGCATCTCGACGCTCTACTGAGCTCGACGCTCTGCAGGGACACGGACGGGGTCGTGGCGGAGAACCGCCGCGACCCCGTTGGTCTGTCTGTGGGTCTCGGTCAGGCCGCGTCGGCGCGGTCGGTCTTGGTCAGACCGCGTCGGCGCGCAGGAACTCCGCCACCGGGGTGGACCCCGTGTTGAACCGGAAGGTGTTGCCGGCCGTGCCCGGGTTCTCGACCACGTCGGCGACCACGTGCGCCACGTCACCGCGCGGCACCTGGGTCGACGAGCCGTCCCAGTCGACGGAGCCGGTCGGCTCGTCGTCGGTCAGGGTGCTCGGGGCGACGATCGTCCACTGCAGCCCCGAGTCGCGGAGCACGGCGTCGGCGATCATCTTCGACTGCGCGTACGCGAAGAAGTCCTGGTCCTGCGGGACGCCGTGGTCGAGCTGCGAGCCCGAGAACGACACCATGACGTAGCGGTCGACGCCGGCCTGCTTCGCCCCCTGGATCGACAGCACCGCAGCGTCGCGGTCGATCGCCCAGGTCCGGTCGACGGACCCGCCACCGGCACCGGCCGACCACACCACGGCGTCGTGCCCGCGGACGAGTTCGGCGAAGTCGTTCAGGGACTGCTGCTGGATGTCCGCGACGAGCGGTTCGCCGCCGTGGGCTCGGATCTCATCGGACTGGTCGGCGTTCCGGATGACGGAGGTGACCGTGTGTCCGCGCTCGGACAGGATGCGGGTGGCGAGGAGTGCGACCTTGCCGTGGCCGCCGAGGACGATGACGTTGCTCATGGGCCGGACGCTACTCGGGGCGGCTCCGTGCCCGGGGAGCGCCCGGGGAACGCCCGACGTCCGCCCGTCGCCCGCGATGCTCGGAACACCCGAGGTCACCGTGCGTACCGTCGGGGGCAACACGACAGGAGTCACGATGAGCAAGCAGCACGAGCAGCACACCCTGGTCCGCACCCTGGTCCTCGGCATCATGAGCGGCGGCCGGAGCGCCACCCCGCTCGCCGTCCTCGCACTGAACCACGACCGGTCCTCGCTGAAGGGTTCGTGGCAGCAGTGGAAGGTCTTCAGCACCCCGGTCGGCCGCGGGCTGCTCGTGGCCTCCGCCATCGGTGAGCTCATCGGCGACAAGCTGCCGAAGACCCCGAACCGCATCGCCCCCTCGGCGCTGCTCGGACGTGTCGCGTCCGGTGCCCTCGCCGGTGCCGCCCTCGGCACCACGGGCAAGCGTGACCTGCGCATCGAGGGCGCGATCCTCGGTGGCGTCGGTGCCCTCGTCGGCAGCTTCGTCGGCTGGGGTGCGCGCAAGGCCCTCGGGGGTGCGGGCCTGCCCGACCCCGTCGTCGCGCTCGCCGAGGACGCCGCGACCATCGCCGGTTCCGTGAAGGTCATCACCGCCGACTGAGCGCGCCGCTCGTGCGCGGCGCTCGTGGGCGCCTCGCTCGTGGGCGCCGCGCTCGCCGCGGGCGCGTTTCGTGAGCAGGAACGGTCGGGGCGCACCGCCGCACCCGACCATTCCTGCTCACGATGCGCACGCCTCGGCCTACGGTGGCCCCATGCACATCGTCGTCATCGGAGCCACCGGCCACATCGGCTCGTTCCTCGTCCCCCGTCTCGTCCGCTCGGGTCACCGGGTCGTCGCCGTCACCCGCGGCACGAGCACCCCGTACGCCGACGCCCCGGAGTGGCAGCAGGTCGAGCGGATCACCGCCGACCGCGAGCAGGAGGACCGCGACGGCACCTTCGGCAGCCGCATCGCCGCACTCGGTGCCGACGCCGTCGTCGACCTCGTCTGCTTCACCGAGTCCTCCGCCGCAGCGCTGGTCGACGCGCTCCGCGGTACCGGTACGCACCTGGTGCACTGCGGCTCGATCTGGCGTGCGGGGGCGTCGCACGTGCTGCCGATCACTGAGCAGAGCGCGACCCCGCCGTTCGGTGACTACGGCGTCCAGAAGGATGCAATCGCCCGGATGCTCATGGAAGAAACCGCATCAGGCGGTTTGGTCACGACGTCGCTGCACCCCGGTCACATCAGCGGTCCGGGCTGGATGCCGATCGGTCCACTCGGCAACCTCGACACGTCGGTGCTGACGAAGCTGTCCGCCGGCGAACCGCTCGAGGTCCCCGGTCTCGGCGCCGAGACGATGGCCCACGTGCACGCCGACGACGTCGCGCAGGCGTTCCAGCTCGCGGTCGAGCACCGCGATGCGGCGGCTGGCGAGGACTTCTTCGTCACGGCTCCGACGGCGCTCACCGCGCGCGGGTACGCCCACCTGGCAGCGTCGTGGTTCGGCCAGGAGGCCCGGCTCGACCCCGTCACGTGGGACCGGTTCCGCGAGACCACGGCTCCAGAGCACGCTGACGCCAGCTGGGAACACCTGTCCCGCAGCCAGGTCTTCAGCACCGAGAAGGCGCGTCGTCTGCTCGGCTACGCGCCGGCGTTCACCGCCGAGGAGACCGTGCTGGACGCCGTGCGCTGGCTCGTCGACCACCGTGAGCTCGAGGTCGCGAACCCCCTGGTCCGCTGAGCCCCGTGATCAGGCCCGCTCCGGCTCGACCACGAGCCCACGGTTCCGGTGCACGACCCAGACCGTCGCGGCGAACCCGGTAAGCACCGCGGCGCCGATCGTGACCGCCGTCCAGCCCCCGGCGTTCCACAGCACCGACGCCAGCGCGGAGCCGATCGCTCCGCCGATGAAGTTCGAGGTGACGAAGGCCGTGTTGAGCCGGCTCCGCGCGGCCGGGTCCACCGAGAAGAGCCGGGTCTGGTTGAGCACGTTCGCGGCCTGCACGGCGACGTCGAGCAGCAGCACGGCGAGCAGCACCACGACGATCGAGTGCGCACCGATCCCGGCGACGACCAGGGAGACGAGCAGGAGCACGATCGCTCCCCCGGTGACGGGTACCGACAGTCCCCGGTCGTGCAGCCGCCCGACCCGCTGCGCCGCAACGGCACCCGCGAGCCCCACCAGGCCGACCAGCCCGATGCTGCTGGTGGAGAAGTCGTAGGGGTCGCTGCTCAGCAGGAACGTCAGGGCGGTCCAGAACATCGTGAACACGGCGAACACCGACGAGCTGATCACCAGCGTGACCTGGACGGTCCGGTGGGTCCGGACGGCACGGAACACCGACAGGATGAGCTGCGGGTACGGCACCCCGCCGCGGGCCTCGAGCTCCGGGATGGCGCGCCGCAGCAGCACGGCGAGGACGATCGCGACGACGGCGGCGAGCACGTAGATCGCGCGCCACCCGAACGCGTCCGCGACCAGGCCGCTGATCGTCCGCGACACGAGGATGCCGGTGAGCACCCCGGACGCGATCGTGCCCACGACGCGTCCGCGCTGCGCGGGGTCGGCGAGGTCCCCGGCAAGCGGGATGAGGAGCTGCCCGGCGACCGTGGTCAGCCCGACCAGTGCCAGGGCGACCAGGAGCGTCGCGAAGGTCGGAGCGATCGCGGCGAGCAGCAGCGCGACGGCGGAGGCGACGAGCACCCAGGGGATCAGGCGCCGGCGGTCGAGGACGTCCCCGAGCGGCACGACGAGCAGGATGCCGAGGGCGTAGCCGACCTGGGTCAGCGTGACGAGCAGCCCGGCGAGCGACGCCGAGGTGCCGAGCGACGATGCGATGTCGTCGAGCAGTGGCTGCGACCAGTACAGGTTGCCGACCGCTGCTCCCCCGGCGACGGCGAACAGCAGGGTCCGGCCGGTCGACATCGAGTGGTCGGTGGTCATGCTGCGGGTGCTCCCTCGTTCACGGCGGCCAGGGCGTTCAACGTGCGCGGGTAGCCGATGAGCGGGACGAGCACGGTCAGGACGTCCAGCATCTGCTGGCGGGTGTTCCCGACGTTCAGGTTGCCGGCCACGTGCCCCTGCACCTGGGCGTCGGCCCCGCCGAGCGCCGCGAGCAGCGCGAAGGTCAGGAGTTCACGGGTGGGCAGCGACAGCCCGTCCCGGCCGACGGTGTCCCCGAAGCAGTTGCCGGACAGGAACCGCTGGAAGTGCACGGCGTCCGCGGGGGCGTTCTCGTACATCGCGTCGACGCGGTCCGCACCGACGACGGCGCCCTGCACCGCTCGGCCGCGCTCGAGTCGGTCCGCCGGGGTCGTCGTCGACTGTCCGGCCAACGGCAGGGTGACCCCACGGGCGACCAGTACGGCGTTGGTGATCGTCAGGAAGTTGCCGACGCGTGCGGAACCGACGTAGGCCACGGCCTGGTAGACGATCTCCTTCGCCTCGGTGGGCGAGAGCGGACCGTCGAGGGCCTCGTCCAGCCGATCGCGGAACGCCGTCGGCGCCCCGGCCGCGATCGTCGCACCGACCTGGACGACCACGCGGTCGTGCTCGCTGAGTGATGCGTTCCGCAGGGTCTCGTCCACGAAGTCGGCGTGGTACCGGGCGAACTCGGGGTCGGGGTCGGTGTCGGCGAAGGTCATGTCCTCGACGCTAGGGCCGACCGCAGGGCCGTGACAGGTGCTGTCCTCCCCCCTCAGCCGTCACCGTCGCCGGAACAGCTCCCCCAGGTGCCACGGCCCGGGCGCGAGCCGCACCGCTGCCTCGGCTCGGACCCGCTCCTCGAGTTCACGGTCGCGGGTGAGCTCGTGGATCTCCTGCTCGGCACGCCACCGGAACCGCAGTCGGCCGAGGAACCCGGTCGGCGGAGCCGGGACGACGGTCTCGACGGACTCGGTCTCGTTCACGCGTCCTCCCCGGCAGCAGCGGCAGCAGCACCAGCGACGGAAGCAGCACCGGCGACGGAAGCGGTCGACGCAGCCGCCGCACTCGTCGCACCGGTCGCGCTCGTCGCCGCGAGGTTCGCCAGCAGCTGCAGCCGTTCCTCGGACGCCGAGCCGGGCTCGGTGCCGTACACGACCATGGTCAGCCCCGAGTCTGTGACGAGCTCCATCGTCTCGTAGCTCATGTCGATGTCGCCCACGTCAGGGTGGTGCACGCGCTTCACACCGCTCCGGTGCCGCATCACGTCGTGTGCGGCCCAGCGCCGCCGGAACTCGTCACTGCGGGTGGAGAGCTCCCCGATCAGGTCGGTCAGTCCCTTGTCGAACGGCGAGCGGGCCGCCTCGGCGCGCAGGGCGGCGACCACGTCGCCGGCGACCGAGTCCCAGTCTCGCCAGAACTGCTGACCGCGCGGGTCGAGGAACGCGAAACGCGCGGTGTTCGGGGTGCCGGAGCGCGACAGGAACAGCGGCGAGTACACCGCTCGGGCGAGCGCGTTGCCGGCGAGGAAGTCGAACCGGCCGTTGCGGACCCAGGCCGGGGCGCTGATCGAGTCCAGCACCCGCTGCACGTTCGGCCGGACCTTCGACGTCGGGATCGTCCGGCGTGAGGCACCCGAAGCGTTCTGCAGACGGGCCAGGTCGAACAGGTGCGCGTGCTCGGCATCGTCGAGAAGGAGCGCGCGGGACAACGACTCGAGGACGCTCTCGGAGACCCCGGTCAGGTTTCCGCGCTCGAGGCGGACGTAGTAGTCGACGCTCATCCCCGCGACGAGTGCGAGCTCTTCGCGCCGCAGTCCCTTGACGCGGCGGACCCCACCGAAGTCGGGCAGACCGACCTGCTGCGGCGTGACGCGCTCGCGGCGTGTGCGGAGGAAGTCGCGCACTTCGCTTCTGGTGTCCATGCGTCCACGGTACGGCCGGCCGGGTGCCGGAAGCAGGGGTTGCTGGTACCCGTCAGCAGGGGGTCGGCGGCGTAGCGTCGTCGGCATGGAGACAGTCACCCTGAACAACGGACTCGAGATCCCCGCCATCGGTTTCGGCGTGTTCCAGAGCGCCCCGGAGGAGACCGTGGACGCCGTCCGCACGGCGCTGGAGACCGGGTACCGCCACATCGACACCGCCGCCGCGTACGGCAACGAGCGCGAGGTCGGCGAGGGCATCCGCGCCTCGGGCGTCGACCGCGACGACATCGTGGTCGAGACCAAGATCTGGGTCTCGGACTACGGCTTCGACGAGACCCTGCACGCCTTCGACAAGGCCACCGGCAAGCTAGCCTTCGACACGATCGACGTGCTGATCCTGCACCAGCCCGCTCCCGACCGCTTCGAGCAGACCGTGCAGGCGTACCGGGCCCTCGAGCGCCTGTACGCCGACGGCCGGGTCCGCGCGATCGGTGTGAGCAACTTCATGCCCCACCACCTGCGCTCCTTGCTCGAGCAGTCCGACGTCATCCCGGCGCTCAACCAGGTCGAACTGCACCCGTACTTCACCCAGCCGGACGTCCAGCGCGCCGACGCCGAGCACGGCATCCTCGACCAGGCGTGGTCCCCCATCGGTGGCATCACGTTCTACCCCGGCTGGGGCGACGAGCGGGTCAGCGTGATGGACGACCCGACGATCCGGTCGATCGCCGAGGCGCACGGCAGGACGCCGGCGCAGGTGATGCTCCGCTGGCACGTGCAGCAGGGACGGAACGCGATCCCCAAGTCGACGAACCCCGGTCGCATCGCCGAGAACTTCGACGTCTTCGACTTCGCGCTGACGGACGACGAGCTCGCGCGGCTCGACGCCCTGGACACCGGCCGTCGCAACGGCCCGGACCCGGACGGGACGGACACGAGCCGGTTCGACCGGGTGATCCCGGAGGTCTGACGCGACCACGAGCGGCCGGGAGGCGCGGTGCGGGCCCGCCCCGTCCTCCCTCGCAGGCTCGGTCGGCGCGGCCCGCGTGACGCTGGCGCGTCACCGCTGAGCGGGCCGCGCCCGACCATGCGGTGGTCGCACCACCGCGTCAGGCGAGCTGGCGCGCCCGCTCCGCGATGCCCTCGGTCGCCGCCCACGAGGCAAGCACCCGCAGGGCGTCGGCCGTGGGGCTGCCCGGGGTCGCCGGGTAGATGGTGAGCGCGAGCCCCGGGTCCTCGGCGAGTTCGAGCGTCTGGAAGTGCAGTTCGAGCGGCCCCACGACGCTGTGCCGGAACGACTTCACGCCGGCGTAGTGGCGTCGGACGTCGTGCGCTGCCCAGAGCTCGCGGAAGTCGTCGCTCCGCATCGACAGCTCGCCGATCAGCGCGGCGAGGTCCTTGTCGTTCGGCGTCCGGCCCGCTTCGCGGCGCAGGATCGCGACGTTCGTGTGCGCGGCCCGCTGCCAGTCCTGGTAGAAGTTCCGCGCCTGTGGGTCGAGGAAGATGAAGCGCGAGAAGTTCATCGGCCGCGCCGGTGCCGCGACCAGGTCCGAGTGCATCGCGAAGCCGAGCGCGTTCGCGGCGACGATGTCCTGCCGGTTGTTGATGATCATCGCCGGGGCGTCCGTGACGACGTCGAGCAGGTACTGCAGCTCGGGCCGGACGGCAGCGACGGGCACGACACGACCGGCGCGACGCGGGGTCTCGTTCTGGTGCTGCGACAGGTCGCGCAGGTGCTCCTGCTCGGCGGGGTCGAGCTGCAGGGCCCGGCCGATGGCGTCGAGCACGCTGTCCGAGACCCCCTGCAGGTTCCCGCGCTCGAGTCGCGTGTAGTAGTCGATGCTGACGCCGGCCAGGCGTGCGACCTCTTCTCGACGCAGCCCGGTGACGCGGCGCCGTGTGCCGAAGGTCTCGACGCCGGCCTGCTCGGGGGTGATGCGGGCGCGACGGCTGGAGAGGAAGTCGCGCGCTTCGTCGCGGTGGTTCATGCCGTCACGGTACTTCGCCCCGTCCGGCGCGAGCGAGGGGCTGCGGGAACCCCTTTCACGTGCGCGTGAACGGGACGGAGACGATCCGGTCGTCCCCGCTCGACGGTGTCCCGCGGCCGTCGGTGTTGTTCGTGACGAACCAGAGCGTGTCCGACGGGCCCTCGAGCACCGTCCGGATGCGGCCGAAGTCGCCCGCGAAGTACTCGGTCGCCGTGCCGGGGTCGTCGGCGGGGACCGCCCGGAGCACCTCGCCCCGCAGGTTCGCGACGAACACCGTGTCGTCGACGACGGCGAGGCCGCTCGGGGACGCCTCGTCGGTGGACCACTGCTGCACGGGGTCGACGAAGCCCTGGTCCTCGCCGCCGGTGCCCTCGACCTCGGGCCAGCCGTAGTTCGACCCGGGCTCGATCACGTTGAGCTCGTCGTTCGTGTTCTCGCCGAACTCCGACGCGAACATCGTGCCGTCCGACGACCACCCCATGCCCTGCACGTTGCGGTGCCCGAGGCTCCACACCGGCGACCCGTCGATCGGGTTGTCGGCGGGGACGTCGCCGTCCGGGGTGAGCCGCACGATCTTGCCCGCGAGCGACTCCTCGTCCTGCGCGTCCGTGCTCGCGCCGGCGTCCCCGACGCTCGCGTAGAGCATGTCGTCGGGCCCGAACGCGATCCGCCCGCCGTCGTGGAACGTGTTCTTCGGCAGCCCGTCGATGATCGTCGTCGCCTCGCCGAGCCCCCACGACCCGGTGCTCCCCATCAACTCGTACCGCTGGATCCGGTTGCCGTCGTCGGCCGTGGAGTACACGAACAGGTCGTCGTCGTGCAGCGCGAGCCCGAGCAGTCCGCCCTCGCCGCCGTGGCTGACACCGTCGACCGTGCCGACCTGGCGGGTGGTGCCGTCGGACCGCAGCTCGAGCACCCGGGCCGAGTCACGCTCGCTGACCAGTGCGTCGCCGTCGTCACCCGTCAGGACCACCGACCAGGGAGCCTCCAGGCCGGTGACCACGTCGGTGGTGTCACCGTCGAGCGCCACCTGACCGGCCGACAGGTCGGCGGGCGCGGTCGCGCGCGCCGACGGCGAACCGCCCCGGTCGGATCCGTCCCGCTCTGCTCCGTCGCCGCTCGTGCAGGCGGTGAGGGCCAGTGCGGCGACGGCGGCGAGGCCGGCCACCGACCAGCGGCGGCGGCTGCGGGGCGTTCCGGCGGGTGTGTCCACGATGATCCTCCCGGGGTCGTGGGTCGATCACACACGCTGCGTTCGGGAAACCCCTGAGGGGGTCTGTCGGCACCTCCCGACGGTGCGCACGGCGGCCTACCGTCGTCGGCATGCAGATCGAACCGAAGCAGCCGACCGTCAAGAACCCGCCCGAGCAGTTCACCGGCGACGTGTACCTCGACGCCATCGCCTCGCCGAAGGAGCCCGGTCAGACGATGACCGTCGCCAAGGTCCGGTTCCTGCCCGGCGCCCGCACCGCCTGGCACTCGCACGCCAAGGGCCAGACCCTGCACGTCACCGAGGGTGTCGCGCGGATGGGCACCCGGGACGGCCGCGTCATCGAGGTGCAGGCTGGACAGACCGTCTACACGCCGGCCGGCGAGGAACACTGGCACGGCGCGACCCCCACCGACTACATGGAACACCTCGCGATGCTCGAGGCCGCCGCCGACCCGGCGACGACCACCACCTGGCTCGAGCACGTGAGCGACGAGGAGTACACCGCATGACCACCATCGCCATCGTCGGGGCCGGCAAGGGCCTCGGCCTCGCCGTCGCCGAGCGCTTCGCCCGTGAGGGCTTCGCCGTCGCCCTGATCTCCCGCAACCAGGACCGCCTGGACGGCCTCGCCGCGGAACTGCGCGAGCGCGGTCACACCGCCGCCGGGTTCGCCGCGAACGTCCGTGACGGGGACTCCCTGCGCACCGCACTCGAGCGCGCCACCGAGCAGCTCGGCCCCGTCGAGGTGCTGCAGTACAGCCCGCTCCCCGCCAAGGAGTACATGCGCCCCGTGCTCGAGACCACGGCGGACGACCTGGTCGGCCCGATCGAGTTCTCGGTCTACGGCTCGGTCAACGCCGTCCGCCAGGTGCTGCCCGGCATGCGCGCGATCGGCCACGGCACGATCCTGTTCGTCAACGGCGGCAGCGCGGTCCGTCCGGGCGCCCGCGTCACCGGCACGTCCGTCGCCTTCGCGGCCGAGAGCGCCTACGCGCAGCTGCTGCACGACGCCGTCCGCGACGAGGACGTCCACGTCGGCCAGCTCATCATCCCGTTCGGCATCGACGACGGGCAGCCCGAGCACTCCGGGGAGTCCATCGCCGACCGTCTGTGGGCGATCCACACGGAGCGCGGCGACTTCCGCACCTACGCGGAGGCGCTGCCCGAGCTCCCGTGATCGCGGCGCTCGCCGCTTCGTGAGCAGGAATGGTCGGGTCCGGCACAGCGACCCGACCATTCCTGCTCACCATGTGACGGACTGGAGGCCCGTGGCGACGCCGCCACGGGCCTCCAGTCCGTCAGTGCGCCCGATGGGTCCCGAGTCGTAGGCGGGACACCAGAGCGCCGCGCTGCGCGACGGTGCCGCTAGCGTCGCGGCGTGGAACCACGAGCTTTCGACGGTGCAGCCTGGGCAGCCCTGATGCTGCTCATGCCGACATCGGTGCTGTTCGTCGCAGCGGCGCTCCGTCGACTCCGGCTCCCCCGCTGGACGTGGCTGCTGTACCTGCTCGGCGTCGCAGGCGGACTCGCGTTCCTGCACGTCGCCGGGCACACCCGGTACGAAGCACCGGACACCGGATCCGGATCGAACTGGTGGGACTTCGGGCAGTTCGTCGGACTCGGCCTCGGGAGGATCGGCATCGGCATCAACGCCGTCGCGGCGACGGTGTGGATGCTGCGTCGTCCTCGGCTGCCCGACGACCAGCTCGACCGACGTGAGAACCGCCTGGTTGTCCTGTCCTACCTGGTGATGGCGGTGGCGTCCGCACTGCCAGCGATGTGGTGGGGCATCGGTCTCGGGATCGTGCCACTCCTGATCGAACTGCCGATCGTGGTGGCGGGATGGGTCTGCCTGGCGGTGGCGGTGGTCCTGTACCGCCGCCGGATCCTCGCGGCGCCGGGAGCCGACCGCTCCCTCGGGCCCGTGTGGCCTGTCGACGCGATCGTGGTCGCCTGGCTCGTGGGGACGCTCGCCGGCGGCCCGCTGTTCGCCGGGAGCGGTCTGCCGGTCACTTCGTGAGCAGAAGACGTCGAGTCCGAGCAGCCGACTCGACATCTTCTGCTCACCAAACGAAGCCTCACGCAGCGCGCGGCTCAGGCAGCGCGCGCGTCAGTGCGCCCGTCGCACCGCCACCCGCCGCCGACCCCGCGAGGTCAGCCAGGCCCCGGCCGTCACCACGAGGGGCAGGCCGATCGCGAGCAGCGCCAGCACCGGCCAGTCCGGCACGAACGGCATGTGGTTCACCCCGACCGGACTCTCGGTGAACCGCAGGGTGAGGGCGCGGATCGGCAGGAGTCCGAGGAGTGTCCCGATCACCGAGCCGACCGTGGCCAGGATCGCCGCCTGCCAGGTCGACACCCCGCGGCGCAGGCGCGGTGCGGCACCGATGGCGTCGAGCACTTCGTCGTCCCGCCGGCCGTCGGACCGTGCGAGTCCGATCGCCACCGCCGTCGCACCGATGGTGACGGCCGCGGCCAGTGCGAGCACGATCGCCCGGATGATCGCCTCGTTGTCGGTGGGGCCGGCTTCGTACATGAACGACGGGCCGCTCCACCGTGCACGGTCGTCGCCGCCGAAGCTCTGCCACGCCGAGCTCAGCTCGTCCGCCTGGGCCGGGTCGAGGTCGTGGGGCAGCGTCGTGACGAGCATGCCGTCGACCACGGGCACGCCGTACTGCTCGGCGGTCGCCTTCGTCATGAAGACGCCGACCTGGATCCGCGGGGTCTGCACGTCGAGTACCGCGGGGATCGAGACGCTGGCCGCCGGTCGGCTGCGCTCGGTGATGGGGTCGCTCTCCCACGTCCGGTCGTGGAAGGTGTCGACGCGGACCGCACCGTCGTGGGCGTACTCGGGCCAGAGCGACACGGCCTCGCCGCCCTCGAGCGCGTCCCGCACGGCGGCGGACGGCCGGTGCCCGGTGAGCACGGCGTAGTCGTCCACGGTCCCGGTCCAGATGTGCGGGCTCGACACGCTCGCCGTGTCCAGGTAGTACGAGCAGCTCGTCGTGTCGTTCGCGGGGCAGTCGTACGCGCTCCAGCGGTGCGGGATCGTGACGGTCGAGGGGGTGTCGCCCGGCTGCTCCTGCGCGACACCGAGCACCCGGATGCGGTCCTGGTCGAAGACCCCGGACACCACCTTCGCGGCGTGGGCCGTCAGTTCTGCGTCGTGGCGACCGGTACTGCCGCCGTCCTTCGTCTCGGTCTGCACCTCGGCCGTCGCCACCCCGACCGCCGTGGAGTACTCGTATCCACGGACGTACTGGGCGTGGCTCGACGCGCTCCACGTGATCACGACGGAGGCCACGAAGACGACGCTCATGACGCTCGCCAGCACCGGCACCGTGCGGACCGGGTTGCGGCGGGCGTCGCGGGCGGCGAGCCGGGCGGACAGACCGGCCCGCGAGGTGAGCCGGGTGATCAGGGCGAGCAGCCACGGTGAGCAGATGGCGATGCCGAGCTGCATCAGGCACGGCCCGATCGCGACGCCGGCACCGACGACGTAGGCCCACCGGTCGTGCTGCACCGGGCGGTCGTTGAGCATGAGGACGCCGACGCCGCACGCCATCGTCATCACGGCTCCGAGGACCATGAGCAGTGGGCCCCAGATGCGCCGACGACGGCGGGCCGGACGGCTGACGGGCACCGGACGGAGCGAGCCCCGCAGCGCCGCGAGCACGTTGATCCGGGTCGCCGACCGTGCGGCGACGAGCGCCGAGACGAGTCCGGCGAGCACCCCGGCGGCCGCGATGGACAGCAGCAGGAGCGGCGGCACGTGCAACCCGGGGAACGACGCCACGTTGCCGTTGTCGATCAGTCGGTAGGCGAGCACACCGATCCCGGTGCCGGCGGCGACCCCGAGGACCGCGCCGACGAGCCCGAGCACCAGGCCCGACCCGGCGACGATCGTGCGGACGAACCGCTTGTCGCCGCCGACGCTCGTGACGATGGCGTACGAGCGGGTGTCCGCCCGTGTACCGACCAGGAACGCGGCCCCGGCGAGCAGGGCGACCTCGAACATCGCGAAGACGCCGAGCAGTCCCATCGCCCCGAGGTACCAGCCGAGCGACGAGCCCAGCTGCCCACCGGGGAGCCGGGCGTCGGGCGGGTCGAGCACGACCGGACGCGACTGCACGATGATGCCGTGCGCGTTGAGCTGCCGGATCTCCGACCACGTCGGGGCGTCCGACGGCAGGTACACGGTGACGTCGGTGAGCCCCACGTCGTCGGTGGTGTCGGTCGTCGAGAGCGTCGTGCCCCAGGGCAGGAACACGCCCTGCGAACCCGGGTCCGTCCCCAGGTCGGTCATGGTGCCGGTGATCGTGAAGCGCTTGGTGACCGGGTCGGTCAGGTCCACCGTGTCGCCGATGTGCGCCCCGAGGCGTTCGAGCGTCGCCGGCGTGACCATGAGCTCACTGCGCGTGGTCGGCGTGGAACCGTCGAGCACGTGCCAGTGACCATCGAGTGACGGATCCCAGACGCTGCCCTCGACGGCGGTCAGTCCGACCGGGCCGTGCGCACCCTGGAGCACGACGGGCGCGCTGCCCACCGGGATCGACAGGGCGCCGTCGGGCACGTGGGCCAGGACGTTCGTGAACGGTGAGTCCTCGTCCGACTTCGTGACGGGGCTGTTCCGCTTCGAGTCCGTGGACTGCCACTGGACGGGGTCCTGCACCATGCCGGGCAGGTCCGGGCCGGACACCCGCATCTGCGCCGATGCCTGGCCGAGGTCGTAGTCGAGCCGCTCGGTTGCGGTGGCCTGTGTGGACTGCACCACGACGGCGACCGCGGCGAACCCGGCGGTGGGGATCCCGATGAGCGCGATGATCAGTGCCGCACGGCCCGCCTTCGCGAACGCCAGTCGACGCCCCAGACGGAGCGCCGGTCTCAGGGCGAACGGCGTCCGGCCGGTCCCGGCACGCCGACCCCGGCTCACGAGGCGGTCCGGTCCGTCAGCGCGGCCTCGACGCCCGAGTACACGGTCTCGTCGACCACCCGACCGTCGCGCAGGAACACGATCCGGTCCGCCCAGGCCGCGTGCCGGGCGTCGTGGGTCACCAGGAGGGCGCCGGCTCCGGCGTCGACGTGCCGACGGAGCATGCGGAGCACGACCTCGCCGGTCTGCGAGTCGAGGGCTCCGGTCGGTTCGTCGGCGAGCACGAGCCGGCGCTCGCCCACCACGCCGCGGGCGATCGCGACGCGCTGCTGCTGGCCGCCGGACAGGTCGTCCGGGTAGGCGTCGGAGCGGTGCGACAGCTCGACGTTGTCCAGCGCGAGCTCCGCGGCGCGGCGGGCCTGCGAGGCCTTCCACCCGTCCAGCTCGAGCGGCAGTGCCACGTTCTCGACCGCGGTCAGCGAGGGGATCAGGTTGAAGTCCTGGAACACGAACCCGATGAGCCGGCGCCGCAGCGCTGCGAGCTCCTTTGCGGGACGGTCGGACACGAAGGCGCCGTCGATCAGCACCTCACCGCTCGTCGGCGGCAGCAGGGTGCCGGCGCAGGCGAGCAGCGTCGACTTGCCCGACCCCGAGGTGCCCATCACGGCCACCATCTCGCCACGCTCGACCCGCAGGTCGATGCCGGCCAGGGCGGTGACGGCCTTTGCACCGGAGCCGTAGTGCACGCTCACGGCGTCGAGCTGCAGGAGCGGTGCGGCGGTCACCGTGCGCTCCGCGGAGCGGAAGCCGCAGCGGCAGCGGAAGCCGCAGCGTCGGCACTGGCAGGCGCCGCCGGGTGCTCGTCCGGCCGGTACCGCGCGACGCTCGACTCCACGTGATCGAGCCAGCGCACCTCGGCCTCGGCCTGGAACACCATCGACTCGAGCACGAGCGACCACGCCAGGTCCGTCGACGGGTCGGTCGTCCGCTTCAGCCGCGTCAGGTCCTGCAGGTTCCGGATCGCGGCACCGCGCTGCACCTGCACCAGCCGGGCGACGTCGACTCCGGGCACCGTCACGGCGAGGGCGAACTTGATCGCCAGCTCGTCGCGGCCGCGCTTGGCCGGCACGGGCTCGCTGAACCAGCGTGCCACCTCCGCGCGACCCGCGTCGGTCGCCGTGTAGACGACGTGTCCGTCGTCGTCGGCGTCGCCGCGGGCCACCAGGCCGTCGCGTTCCAGGCGGTCCAGGGTCGTGTAGACCTGGCCGATGTTCAGCGGCCAGCTCCCGCCGGTGCGGTGCTCGAACTCCCCCCGGAGCTGGTACCCGTAGCCGGGTCCCCCCACCAGCAGCGCGAGTACGCCCATCCGAACGCTCATGACAATTCCCCTGTCCCGGGCCACCGTGGCCATACTGAGTATGCACATACCCGGTATGCGTGCGCAAGCACGGATCTGGAGAGGGCGGGAAAACGGACGGGAGGCGCGGTGCCAGCTGGCACCGCGCCTCCCGTCCGACCGGTCGTCGCGTTCGCGACCCGCGGTCGCGTCCTGAGGGTCAGTGACCCAGCTTCGCCAGCTCCTCGAACTCGTCGTCGGTCAGCTCGACGGTGGCACCCGCGAGGTTGTCCTCCAGGTGCGCGACGCTCGACGTGCCGGGGATCGGCAGCATCACCGGGGAGCGCTTGAGCAGCCAGGCGAGCGCGAGCTGCGCCGGGGTGGCACCCTTGCGCTCGGCGATCTCGGTGAGCGGCGAGTCCTCGCCGGTCAGGCCACCCGTGGCCAGGGGGAACCACGGGATGAAGCCGATGCCCTGCTCCTCGGACCAGTCGAGCAGCTCCTCGGCGTCACGCTTCTGCAGGTTGTAGAGGTTCTGCACGGAGACGATCGTGGCGATCTCCTGCGCGGCCTTGACCTCGTCGACGGAGACCTCGGACAGGCCGATGTGGCGGATCTTGCCCTCGTCCTGCAGCTTCTTCAGCTCGCCGACCTGGTCCTCGAGCGGGACCTTCGGGTCGATGCGGTGCAGCTGGAACAGGTCGATGCGCTCGAGGCCCAGGCGTCGGAGGCTCATCTCGGCCTCTTGCCGGAGGTACTCGGGGCGGCCGACGGGCGGCCAGACGTTCGGGCCGGTACGGGTGAGGCCGGCCTTCGTGGCGATGACGACGTCGTCGCCGTAGGGGTGCAGGGCCTCCTTGAGGAGCTCCTCGGCGACGTAGGGGCCGTACGAGTCGGCGGTGTCGAAGAAGTTCACGCCAAGCTCGACGGCGCGCTTGAGGACGCGGATCGCCTCGTCGTGGTCCTTCGGCGGTCCCCAGACGCCGGGGCCGGTGAGCTGCATGGTGCCGTAGCCGAGCCGGTTGACCTCGAGGTCGCCGCCGATGCGGAAGGTGCCGGAGGACGCGGCCGGACGGTTCGTGGTGTCAGTGCCTGTGGTCATGTCCCCGGTCTACGCCCGGTGCGTTGCCGGTCCCTGAGTCGGTGTCCCCCGACCGCTTTCCGGGTTCGCAGGGTCTACGGACGGGTGGGTCGCGGGTACGGGGTCTCGCCGCGTTCGAGTCCGCCGACGAGCTTGGTGAGCCGGTTCGTCCGCACCGTGGCGTTCGGGGCGGTGGTGATGCGGTGCAGCACGGCGTACCGGTTGGTTGCGTCGAGCTCGGCGAACAGCGCGGCGGCTGCGGGGGCGGCGTCGAGCGCGGCCTGCAGGTCCTCGGGCACCGTGGCCGTTGCCGAGCCGGCGTAGGCGCGGTCCCACCGGCCGTCAGCCTTGGCGCGCTCGATCTCGGCGTGCCCGCGCTCCCGCATCCGCCCCTCGGCGATGAGTGCGGCGACCAGGCCGAGGTTCCGCTGCGACCACAGCGAAGCCTTCCGGCGCGGGGTGAACCGCTGGCGGTAGGTCGTGTCGTCGCGCCCGCGCCGCTGCCCGTCGATCCACCCGGAGCAGAGCGCCTCGTCGAGGGCCGTGTCGTACGTCAGCGTCGTCGGCTCCGTGACGCCCTTCTTGGCGAGGACGAGCCACACGCCGTCGGGTTCGTGCTCGTGGTCGTCGAGCCAGGCACGCCACGCGGCGACGTCCGGCAGCACCAGGTCGACGATGTCCATGCGGTCATCGTAGGACCGGGCGGCCGCGCGGGTCAGGCCGCGCCGCTGCTGATCCGGGTCGCACTCGCCCAGTCGTGCACCCAGTCGGGCACGGTGAGGTCGCGGTCCGCGCCACCCGCCGCCTCGAGCAGGTCCGCGGTCGGCACGGTCCCGCCGGAACGCCGCAGGAACCGGGCCTGCACCACGGCGCGGGCCATCACGGCACCCTGCCGCACGAACGTCTGCTCCAGGTACACGGCACGGTCGTCGACCCCGAGCACGTGGGTGCGGAGCTCGAACCGCTGGCCGAGCGTCAACGACCGCTTGTACGTGATCGTCTGCGCCGAGACGACGGGGTACCAGCCGTGCTCGGACAGTGCGGCCCAGTACCCGGAGCGGAGCATCAGGTCGAGCCGACCGAGGTCGAGCATCGACAGGTACTTGCCGTTGTTGACGTGGCGCAGCGGGTCGAGGTCGGTGGGAGCGACCCGGAACGGCGTCCGGACCTCGTCCCAGAGCGACGCCCGGCGGCGTCCACCGACCCGAGCGCGCAAACGGGTGCGCAGCTGCAGCAGGAGCAGTCGGAAGTACAGGTTCACGGATTGATCACACCAGCGCGCGGAGCACTCGTGCGAGCACCTTGGAGGAACCTCACGAAGCGCGGGCAGCCCGGGTCACCGGGGACCCGCTGCTTCCGACAACCGCCGGAGCGGCCGGGTGGGTCAGCCGGAGAACATCCCGCTGGCGGCGCTGCCACCCGGGTGCGCGGTCTTCGACACGCCTTCGGCCGTCGATCGAGCGGCCTCGGCATCGGCCATGGCACGTGACCCGGCCGTGGGGTCGGAGAAGTCCTCGAGGTCCGCGAGCGCCCGCCGCCGACGGCGGTTCTGCACCTCGAGCACGACGAGCAGGGCGCCGAGCACGACGACCACGGCGATGACGATCCAGATGACGACCACGACATTCCCCCGAGCCCAGGGCGTCTGCCCCGCTCCCTCGCAGCCTAGCGGTGCGGAGGCGGGTACAGCCAGTGCCTCCCGCCGTCAGGGGGACCGGGAGTAGACCTGCAGCATGCAGACACGCAAGCTCGCAGACCTCGAGGTCGGACCGATCGGCCTCGGAACCATGGGCATGAGCGCCTTCTACACGGGCGCCGGCACCGACGACGACGAGTCGATCCGCACCATCCACCGCGCGATCGACCTCGGCGTCACCCTGTTCGACACCGCCGAGGCCTACGGCCCCTACACGAACGAAGAACTCCTGCGCCGTGCGCTCGAGGGCCGTCGCGACGACGTCGTCATCGCGACCAAGTTCGGCCTGTACCACCACGAGGCCGGAGAGGAGACGCCGACGCAGCAGCGCGGGATCTCCAGCCAGCCCGAGTCCGTGCGCGAGGCGCTCGAGGGCTCACTCCGTCGCCTGGGCACGGACCACATCGACCTCTACTACCAGCACCGCGTCGACCCGGCCGTCCCGATCGAGGACGTCATCGGCCAGCTCGCCGGCTTCGTGCAGGAGGGCAAGATCCGGCACATCGGACTGTCCGAGGCCGGTGCCGACACCATCCGCAAGGCCCACGCCGTCCACCCGATCACCGCGCTGCAGAGCGAGTACTCGCTGTGGACGCGGGACCCCGAGGGCGACGTGCTCGACACCCTGCGCGAGCTCGGCATCGGCCTGGTGCCGTACTCGCCGCTCGGCCGCGGGTTCCTGACGGGTGCCATCACGAAGCCGTCCGACCTGGACTCCGACGACTTCCGCCTGGCGAACCCGCGCTTCCAGCAGGAGGCGTTCGAGCAGAACATGCGCATCGTCGACGCCGTCAAGGACATCGCGACCGAGGCCGGCGCCACCCCGGCGCAGGTGTCGCTCGCCTGGCTGCTGGCCCAGGGCGACGACATCGTCCCGATCCCCGGCACGAAGCGGGTCTCCCGCCTCGAGGAGAACGTCGGCGCAGCCGACCTGACCCTCACGGCGGACCAGCTGTCGCGCCTGTCGGCGCTGCCGGTCCCGACCGGTGACCGCTACCCCGACATGTCGACCATCGGTCGGTAGACGCGACCGGTTGACGGCCTGGAGGCCCGTGGCGGATCCGTCACGGGCCTCCCGTCCGTCGTCAGTCGCGTCTCAGACCTCGGCGGCGAAGGACGCGGCCCGGACCTGCAGGTCCTCGATGCGCCGGAGGCGCGCTGCCTCGACGTCGTAGCCCTCGTAGGCGGGCGGCGGCAGCTTCCGGACGTTCCGCGAGCACTGGAAGTCCTGGCACACCAGGGTGCCGACGGTGTTGCCGTTCCGCCCGGCCGGCCCGGACCGTTTCGCGCTGTAGAACGCGACGTCGTTCGGCAGCTTGACGTCCTGGCACCACGAGCACTGGGCACGGGAGCGGGGCGAGGCCTCGGCCTGCCGGAACAGGATGCCGATCAGGTCGCCGTCCAGGGTCGGCACGACGGCGTACGCACGCCGACCGATCTTCGGGTCGCGCCAGCCGAGGTAGTCGAGCGCGTCCCAGTCGAGCGTCTCGAAGTCGGCGGGCAGCGTGAGGTCGGACACCTCCTTGCGCGAGGCGTTGACGAAGGACGTGCGGAGGGTCTTCTCCACGATGGGGAGCATGGGTGATCGCTTTCGTGCAGGCCCGGGGTGTGCGGACGCACACCGCACCGGGCGGAGGAGGTCAGGGTTCGACGAGGTCGGCCGCACCCGAGGGCACGACCGAGGGCCTCACGCCCTGATGCCGGCGATACGGGCGCCGACCACCTCCTGGAAGCTCACCCGACCAGCCTACGACCGGGTGTCAAGCCCGGCCCGGTCCGTCCGCGGCCGGTTCGGCGTCGCCGTGACCAGGACGACCGAGCCCTCGTACGTCGGGCGGATCCGCAACGACCCGTGCCGCCGGTCCCACTCCCCCGACTCCAGCGCGGTCCGGAGCGCTGCCACCGACCGCCGGACGGTGAACTCGTCGACGAGGCCCCACGCCGGGTCCGCCTGGCGCACGCCGGGGTCGAGCAGACGCTCGGGGCGCGCGTAGTACGCCTCGGCGAACCCATCGACGCACGTGAACGGGATCGGCAACGGGGTGCTCGTCACGGTGTCGTCGCCCAGTGCGTCGGCGATCCGCGGCAGTGCGGGGTGGCGACGGGCGTCGGCCGCCAGCACCTCGGGCGCGTACTCGGCGAGCCAGGAGCGCTCGATGCGGTCGGGGTCGAACGTCAGGGCCACGATCGGGCCCCGGGTCACCCGACGCACCTCGGCGAGCCCGCGTTCGAGGTCGTCCCACTCGTGCAGCGAGAAGGTCGTCATCGCGGCGTCGAAGGTGGCGTCGGCGAAGGGCAGGTCTCCGGCGGGTTCCACGGCGGTCACGTCGCGGTCGGTCGGTGCGTAGGAAACAGCGCCGGCCCCGACGTCGAGCACGGCCCGGGCGTCTCCGAGGGCCTTCGCGACCGCGCGGGCGAACGCGGGTTCGGGCCGGCGGTGCTGCCGGTGGTCCGCGTCCCCGGCTGAGCCGTCCGTGGTCCTCGTCACGTCTCCACCCTACGAACCCGCGCTGCTATGTTCGACGGATGCTCGCAGACAGTGGTCTCGGATTCGTCGTCGTCCTCTACGCCCTGTTCGTGCTGGCGCTCGCGGTGCTGGCCGTCGCCCTCATCGTGCTCGTGTTCGCCGCGATCCGTGTGCTGCGGTTGTCGGCGACGGAGCGGCAGCTGCGCATCGAGCGGATGCGCTCGCCGGAGCTGTTCGACGGCGACGTGCCGCCCCAGGCCTGACGTTCCGACCACGGCGCTGACGCACCTGCCCGTCGGCGGGCCGGGTCAGTCGACCGACTCGGACTCGGACTCCGACTCGCGCATGGCCGCGTACTGCTCGGCCCGCTCCGTCGCTGCCCAGCTGCCGAGCAGCGCGAGCGACCGCTCGGACTCGCTGCCCGGTTCGGCCGAGTACGAGAACAGCGTCAGGCCGGGGTCGGCGACCAGGTCGAGCGCCTCGTAGGACAGCCGCAGCTCCCCCACGATCGGGTGGTCGATGCGCTTCTTGCCGGTGCGCTGCATCCGGACGTCGTGGGCAGCCCACCAGCCGCGGAACTCCTCGCTCCGGGTGGAGAGCTCACCGACGAGCGTGATGAGCCCCGGCTCGCAGGGGTTCGACACCGCGGCGGTCCGGAGCACGGCCACGGCGTCCTTCGCGGTCTGTGCCCAGTCCGGGAAGAAGTCACGGGCGGCCGGGTCGAGGAAGGTGAAGCGAGCGGTGTTCACCGGGCGTCCGGGGCCGGCGAAGAGCGGTGCGTAGAGCGCACGGCCGAGCTCGTTCGTCGCGACGACGTCCCCGCGCTCGTTCCGCACCCAGGCCGGCGCGCCGGTGATGGCGTCGAGCAGCCGCTGCACGCCGGGGCGCACGCGGGTCGGCACGTTCCGGTGCATGACCTTCGCGCCGGAGTTCGCCAGGCGCGTGAGGTCCCACAGGTGCGCACGCTCGTCCTCGTCGAGCTGCAGGGCGCTCGCCAGGCCCTCGAGCACGCTGTCCGAGACGCCCTTGAGCGAGCCGCGCTCGAGCCGCGTGTAGTAGTCGACGCTGACGCCGGCGAGCATGGCGACCTCGTGCCGACGCAGCCCGGGGACCCGTCGGACCCCGCCGCCGAACGACGGCATGCCGACCTGCTCGGGGGTGAGCCGCGCCCGCCTGGAGGACAAGAAGTCGCGGATCTCGTTGCGCACGTCGATACCCATGCGACGAGCGTACGTGCCCGGGCCGTGCGTCCGGCAGGCACGGGCGGTACCCGTCAGCCCCCGGTGCGCAGAAGCGACACTTCGCGGGTCGCCCTACCGTCCGGTTCGCGAAAGCGACAGATCGTGCCCGAACGTTCGCGGGATTCAGTCGCTTCGACGGGGTGGACGCGACCAGGGCCGGTCGGGAGGCCCGTGGCGGGGCCGCCACGGGCCTCCCGACCGCTCTGTCCCGCGGTCAGGGCGCGGCGTCGGGTCCGATGCGCACGCGCGCGACGCGGTGACCGTCCATGGCGGTCACCTCGAGGCGGTGGCCGCCGGCCAGGACGACGTCACCGACCTCGGGGACGCGGTCCAGCTGCACCTGCACGAGCCCACCCACGGTCTCGTAGTCGCCGTCCGGCAGGACCGGGCCGCCGTCCGCGGCCAGGTCCTCGAGCACCGTGGCGCCGTCGACGCCGTCGTGCGCCAGCACCGACTCGTCGTACTCGGTGGAGTCCCACTCGTCGCGGATGCGGCCGACGAGGTCCTCGAGCAGCGCCTCGAGCGTGACCATGCCCGCGCTGCCGCCGTACTCGTCGACCACCAGGGCGATCTGGTGGCCGTCGGTGCGCATGTCCGCGATCGCGCTCGACAGCGACTTCGTCTCGGGCAGGGCGAGCACCGGCCGGACGAGCGTGGCGACCGGGGCCGCGGGGTCGACCGGACGCAGCAGGTCACGGAGGTGCACGAAGCCCTGGACCTCGTCACGCCCGCCGGAGGTCACGAGGTACCGGGTGTGCCCGGCCGCGATGGCCTGGTCGGTGGCCTCGGCGACGGAGAGACCGGCATCCAGCGTCGAGACGTCGTACCAGGGGCGCATCGACTCGCGCAGGATGCGGTCACCGGCGTCCAGGGCGCTGCGGGCGATCCGGCGTCCCTGCTCGTCGACGCCGGTGTGCTCGTCGACCAGGCCGCGGAGTTCCTCGGTACTCATCGACTCGCTGCGGGCGTTCGGGTCGCCGCCGAGCAGTCGCACGACGGTGTCGGTGGACTTCGAGAGCAGCCAGATCACCGGCCGCATCAGCACCGCGAAGCGCTCCAGGGTCGGGGCGACGGCCATCGAGAAGCCCTCGGCACGCTGCAGGGCGAGGCGCTTCGGCACGAGCTCGCCGAACACGAGCGACAGGTACGCGATGACGAGGGTCATCAGCACCAGCGCGACGGCTTCGGCCGTGCCCTGCTCGAGGCCGAGCCCCTGGAACAGCGGCGCGACGTCGGGTGCGATCGAGGATGCACCGTACGCGGCGGAGAAGAACCCGGCGACGGTCACGCCGATCTGCACGGCGGACAGGAACCGGTTGGGGTCACGGCCGAGCTCGGCGACCCGCATCCCGCGGGGGCCGCGGCGTTCGAGCTGCTGCAGCTGGGATTCGCGGAGGGAGACGAGAGCGATCTCGGCGGCCGCGAAGACCCCGCCGACGAGCACGAAGAGGATGACGAGCCCGAAGGCGATCCAGGTGTCGGCGCCCATCAGCGGGCAGCCGCCTCGGATCGACGACGGGCGGGCGGTCTGTGGGGATCGTCCATGCCTGTGAGTCTGCACAGGCCGACTGGGACATCACCGTGCTGCCGCTCGACAGCGGCTGTGGATCCCGCGTCGCAACGGGGAGCGGTCGGTGCGGGGCGCGGTCGCTACAGCGTGAGCGAGCGACCGATGCGGGCTTCGAGCCACGCCTTCGGGTCGATCGGCGTGACGCCGTCCATCAGGACCTCGAGGTGCAGGTGGGCACCGGTCGAGACGCCGGACGACCCGACGAGCCCGATGAACTGGCCGGCCGCGACGGTGTCGCCGACCTTGAGCGGCGAGGAGCCGGGGATCATGTGGCCGTAGAGCGTGGAGACCTGACGGCCATCGACCACGTGGTCGATGATGACCGCGTTGCCGTACGAGAAGTACGTGCCCGAGACCCGGACTTTGCCCGCGGCGACGGCGCCGATCGGCGTGCCCATGCCCGGGGTAAAGTCGAGGCCCTGGTGCAGCGACGAGCACGCGCCGCACGGTGCCGAGCGGTACCCGAAGCCGGAGCTCATCTGCACCGGGCCGGGGAACGGCGAGCGGACCGCGCCGCCGAACGAGACGGCGCCGCCCGCGGTCGCCGCGGTGTCGGCGGAACCAGCGGTCTTCGCGGTGACGGTCGAGCCGCCGCCGACGGTGAACCCGTCACGGTCGAACCCGGCGGCCGTGACCGCCTGGGTCACCGCGTAGTCCTGGGTGCGCACGACGGGCGCGATGGTCGAGGTGGCCATCGAGGTGCCGGCGCTCGCGTGGGCGGGCATCGCCGAGGCGGCGAACATCGCGATGGCGGCGGCGGCGCTGGTGAGCGTGATGCGTCCGGCGCGGGCCGACCGGGAGGCCCGGGGTGCGCTGGCGACACGGGTCACCTTGGGTGCGGGGCGACGGACGACCCGCTGGATGCGGTCGTCGACGTGCTCGGTGGTGGCGCGTGCGGCTGCGGAGCGGCGGCCGGCCGCCTCGGTGGCCGAGGACGCGGTCGCGAGGACGACGGCCTGCACGGGCTTGGCGACCTTCGCGGCCTTCGCGGCCTTCGGCGCCTTGGCGACCTTCGCTGCCTTGGCGACCTTCGCTGCCTTGGCCGGCTTCTCGGGCTTGGCGGCCTTCGCGACCGGCGCCGTCTTGCTGCGACGCTGCGGTCCGCGGGCTGCTGCGCGCTCGGCCTCGAGGGCGGCGCGACGGGACAGGTGCACCACCGGGGTCTCCGGGTGCTGGTCGAGTTCGGGTGCAGTCGTCATGGCCGCCCACCATTCTGCACGACTCTGTCGCTTTGTACAGGCCCTTTCGTGATCTTTTCGTTACCGAGTGCGCTGAGAGGCCCCTGATCACCACGGGCGGAAGCGTCCCCCGGGCCCTCCGCATCGGTACGGTCAGGGGAAAGCGACGGAAGGACCCGCACCATGGCCCGATCGCCGCGTGAGCGGTACGGAACGGTCGACCTGGCGTCGGCCGACGTCGTGCTGGCCGGTACCCAGGAACTCCTCCCCGTGCTCCGGGCCGCGGCCGTGCGCGCCGGGATCGACGCCGCGCGGATGCGGGTCATCGGGGTCGACGACCTGCCGGACCCCGAGGAGACGTGGGACGCGGCGTTGGCCGTCATCGCGATCCGTCGCCCCGGTGACGACCCCGCGTTCCACCGGGCGCAGGCGGCTGCCGAGCTCATCGCACCGATGCTCGCGCCGCACGCCGTCCGCATCGTCGTCACGGTGTCCGGGGTGACTCGCCTGGCGCCGAAGCTCGAGCGCACCCTGACGTCCGAGGTCCTGCACCAGATCGATGCCGCGTCGGCGTCGTCCGGGTTCCGCCGGCCCTTCCGGCCCCTGCGCATGCGGCTCGGGCTCGCCGGGCTCCGTGCCGCCGGCGTCCGGGTGTTCCGCGTCTCGATCGGCGACTGAGGCTCAGGCTCCGTCGGGTCCGGGTCCGGGTCCGGGGCCCTGCGCGGCGCTCGCCTGCACCGACGGGTGTGGAGGAGCGGCGTGCGCGACGACGGAGACGCTGCCGACGGCGAGCACGAGCGCCAGCGCTCCGGCGGTGCAGGCCGTCCCGATCCGCCCCAAGCGCGACCGGCTGCCACGCTGACGCGGTGCGAACCGCTTCGTGCTCCGTCGGGGTTCGGGGCCGACGAGCCAGGGACCGGAGCCGTCGGGGTCGTACGAGAACGGGCCGGAGCCGTCCGGCGCGTACCGGTAGGGCCCGCTGCCGTCCGAGGCGTAGGCGGACCGCAGGTCCTCCGCGGTCCAGCCGAAGTCGTCCGGGGTCTGCCGTGTGGTGGTCATGCGCGCTCTCCCTCGCTCTGGTGCTGCGGAAGACCAGTCCACGCACCGTTCCTATGTGTCGACAGTGCGCCTCCAGGGTGTCGGCCGAGCATCTGCCGCGCGGAAGCGGGGGCCATGTATCTTGATGTCGAGACATTCTGCGCCACGAGTACCGTGGACGTACCGACGGTCGAACAAGGGAGTACCCGCCAGCATGGCCAAGATCATCTACACCCTCACGGACGAGGCGCCGTTCCTCGCCACCCACTCCTTCCTCCCGGTCATCCAGGCCTTCGCCGGCACCGCGGGTGTCGACGTCGAGACCCGCGACATCTCGCTCGCCGGCCGGATCATCGCCCAGTTCCCGGAGCGGCTCACTGACGAGCAGCGCCTGGACGACGCCCTCGCCGAACTCGGCGACCTGGCGAAGACCCCCGAGGCGAACATCATCAAGCTGCCGAACATCTCGGCGTCGATCCCCCAGCTCAAGGTCGCGATCAAGGAACTGCAGGCGCAGGGTTACGACCTGCCCGACTACCCGGACGAGGCCACGACCGACGAGCAGCGCGACGTCCGCGCCCGCTACGGGCGTGTCCAGGGCAGCGCCGTCAACCCGGTGCTGCGCGAGGGCAACTCCGACCGCCGCGCACCCCTGTCCGTCAAGAACTACGCCCGGAAGCACCCGCACCGCATGGGCGCCTGGTCGCGTGACTCGAAGACGAACGTCACCACCATGGGCGTCGACGACTTCCGGTCGAACGAGAAGTCCTGGATCGCCCCCGCCGACGACGTCCTGACGATCACCTTCGTGGCCGAGGACGGCAGCGAGCAGGTCCTCAAGCAGTCGATCCCCGTCCTGCAGGGCGAGGTCGTGGACGGCACCGTGCTGCACGTGGCCGCACTCGAGTCGTTCCTGCGCAAGCAGATCGAGCGCGCCGCCGCCGAGGACGTCCTGTTCTCCGTGCACCTCAAGGCCACGATGATGAAGATCTCCGACCCGATCATCTTCGGCCACGTCATCAAGGCGTTCTTCCCGTCGGTGTTCGAGCGCTACGGCGCCGACCTCGCCGCCGCGGGCCTGACCCCGAACGACGGCCTCGGTTCGATCCTCGCCGGCCTCGCTGCGCTGCCGAACGGCGCCGAGATCGAGCGTGCCTTCAAGCAGGGCATCGCCGACGGCCCCGAGCTCGCCATGGTCGACTCGGACAAGGGCATCACGAACCTGCACGTGCCGAGCGACGTCATCGTCGACGCGTCGATGCCCGCGATGATCCGCACCTCGGGGCACATGTGGGGCCCGGACGGCGACGAGCACGACACCCTCGCCGTCATCCCCGACTCGAGCTACGCCGGCATCTACCAGGCCGTGCTCGACGACTGCCGCGCCCACGGCGCCTTCGACCCGTCGACGATGGGCTCCGTGCCCAACGTCGGCCTGATGGCGCAGAAGGCCGAGGAGTACGGCTCGCACGACAAGACGTTCGAGCTCCCCGGCGCCGGTGTGGTCCGCGTCACGACCGCCTCGGGCGACGTCGTCATCGAGCACGACGTCGAGCCCGGTGACATCTGGCGCGCCTGCCAGACCAAGGACGTCGCCATCCGCGACTGGGTGAAGCTCGCCGTCACCCGCGCGCGTGCCTCCGCGACGCCGGCCGTGTTCTGGCTCGACGAGACCCGTGCGCACGACGCGAACCTCATCGGGCTCGTTCGCCAGTACCTCGGCGAGCACGACACCGAGGGCCTGCAGCTCGAGATCCTCGCGCCCGAGGACGCCATGCGCTTCTCGCTCGAGCGCATCCGCCGAGGCGAGGACACCATCTCGGTCACCGGCAACGTCCTGCGCGACTACCTGACCGACCTGTTCCCGATCATGGAGCTCGGCACCTCGGCGAAGATGCTCTCCGTCGTCCCGCTGCTGGGCGGTGGCGGCCTGTTCGAGACCGGTGCCGGTGGTTCCGCCCCGAAGCACGTGCAGCAGCTCGTGCAGCAGAACTACCTGCGCTGGGACAGCCTGGGCGAGTTCCTCGCACTGGCGGTCAGCCTCGAGCACCTCGCCGGTGTGACGGGCAACGAGCGGGCGAAGATCCTGGGCGAGACCCTCGACCGTGCCACCGGGACGTTCCTGGAGCAGGACAAGTCCCCGGGCCGGAAGCTCGGCTCGATCGACAACCGCGGCAGCCACTTCTACCTGGCGAAGTACTGGGCCGAGGAGCTCGCGGCGCAGACCCAGGACACTGAGCTCGCGGCGTCGTTCGCGGACCTCGCGGCGAAGCTCGGTGAGCAGGAGCACACCATCGTCGACGAGCTCGTCTCGGTGCAGGGTCACCCGGCCGACATCGGCGGCTACTACCGTCCCGACGACGCCAAGACGAGCGCGGTCATGCGTCCGTCCGCCACGTTGAACGCGGCGCTGGCAGCGCTCTAGGCGCACCAGCCGACGGACGGGAGGCCCGGTGCCAGCTGGCACCGTCCCTCCAGGCACGGCCGTCGCCCCGCTGGCGCGGTGCGGCGGTACCGGCTGGTGGGGCCCACCTCCCGTCCGTCCGTGGTCGCGACCACGGCCGCGCTTCGTGAGCAGCAATGGTCGGGTCCGCACCACGAACCCGACCATTGCTGCTCACGAAGTGACGCGTGGGCGCTCGTCGCGTCAGCCGCGGGACGGCACGGGCGGGCCGGCGGCGAGCAGCCCGGTGAAGACCACGGCGACGGCCACGACCCCGATGCCCGCGGCCACGGCGGGCCGACGCACCACGAAGAACAGCAGGCGGTCCCAGAAACCCGAGTGGGCGTCCGGCGAGCGGCGCCAGGAGCCCTCGAGCATGCCGCGGCGGGCGACCGCGACCTCGAACGGCACCGTGGCGTACGGCACGACGGCACTGGCCCAGCCGAGCACGAGCGCCCCGAACGACCACCGCTGGTTCACCGCCACGACCGTCGTGACCACCAGGTACGCCAGGAACACGAAGCCGTGCACCCCACCGCCGATGCGGACGCCCCAGTCGCCGGCGTCCAGGCCGTACTTGAGCACCATCCCGAGGATGAGCAGGGTCCAGGTCACGAGTTCGGCGACCGCAGCGGCGCGGAACAGGGAGCGCGGAGTCATGCCGTCAATCGTGGCGGACCCGGTTGACAGACAGCAGAACGCCCCGGATCGTGATCTCAAGGTGGGCAAGACGATCAGCAAACGCCCGCGGATGCGCGAACCGAGCACGGGTAGCGTTGCCTGCATGTCGCCGTCGACCGAGAACCGTCCCCTGAACATCGTCGTCTGGAACGAGAACGTGCACGAGACCCGCGGTGACGCGACGGTCATCGGGCACTACCCCGACGGCATGCACGCCGTGATCGCCCAGGCGCTCCGGCAGCTGCAGCCCGGGGCCGACGTCTCCACCGCCACCCTGCAGGAACCCGACCACGGCATCACCGCCGAACGACTGGCCACCACGGACGTGCTGTTCTGGTGGGGCCACGCCGCCCACGACGAGGTGAGCGACGCCGTCGTCGACCTGGTCGTCGACGCCGTGCACGCCGGCATGGGCCTGGTGGTGCTGCACTCCGGCCACTACTCCAAGCCGTTCAAGCGCCTGATGGGCACGACCTGCTCGCTGAAGTGGCGGAACGACGGCGAGCGCGAACTCGTCTGGACCGTCGCGCCCGAGCACCCGATCGCCGCCGGGGTCCCGCACCCGATCGTCATCGACCGGCAGGAGATGTACGGCGAGTACTTCGACATCCCGCGCCCCGACGAAGAGGTGTTCCTGTCGACCTTCGCGGGCGGCGAGGTCTTCCGCTCCGGCGTCGCGTACCGCCGGGGGCTCGGCAAGGTCTTCTACTTCTCGCCCGGCGACCAGGAGTACCCCGTCTACCACCACCCGGACATCCAGCGCGTGCTGTCGAACGCCGCCGCCTGGGCCGCCCCGGTGTCCGAGCGCCGCGAGTTGACGGCTGACCCCCACCCACGGGACTGGTTCCTGTCGGACGATGGGGGTAGACAGGCCGGGTGACCAACCATCTCGACGGTGCGGACAAGCGCACCGCGGTGATCGAGGCGCTCGCCATCTTGGGATCAGGACCCGAGGAGCGCTTCGACCGCATCACCCGCATGGCCCACGAGGCGTTCGACGTCCCGTTGACCTTCCTCAACCTCGTCCACCACGACCTCGTCACCACGCAGTCGACCTTCGGCTGGCACCAGGGATCGAGTGTCCCCGCCAGCGAGCAGTTCTGCGCGTCGACGGTGCTCACCCGCGAACCGATGGTGATCCCGGACGCGTCCCTCGACGCCCGGTTCGCCCACACCGCGGCGGTGGCGGAGCACGGCATCCGGTTCTACGCGGGCGCACCGTTGACCATGGTCGACGGCACCCGGGTGGGCACGCTGTGCTTGATGGACGCTGTTCCGCGCACGTTCTCACCGGACGACGTCGCCCTGCTGGGCGACCTGGCCCGGTGGGCGGAGCGCGAACTCGGCGTCGCCATCGACCGCGGGCGGGTCCGTCGGGTGCTCGACGGCCTGGTGCCGGACCCGGTCGCGGTGCCGGGGTACGACCTCGACGTCCTGGTGGCCCAGCACGACGACGGCGGGGGTGACGTCGCCGACTGGCGCGTCGCACCGGACTCTGCCCTGCACGTCACCGTCGGCCGGGTGAGCGCGGCCGGCCCGGCGTCGGGCCTGCTCGCCGCGGCGGTCCGCGGTGCCGTGGCGGCACGGACCGGCACCGACATGTCGGACGCGATCGTCGGCCTGGAGGCGCAGGTCACCGCCGACCTGTCGGCTGCGGACGCCGTCGGCTCGCTGTTCCACCTGCGGCTCGACCCGACGTCGGGTCACGTCGACTTCGGTGACGCCGGCCACGGCCTCGCGGTGCTGGTCCCCGCCGACGGTCCGGCTCGCGTCCTGCACCCGCTCGACCTGCCGCTCGGGCTGCAGCCGGCGTCGATCCCCCGGTCGCCCGGCGCGCTCGACCTGGAACCCGGTGACCGGCTGGCGATCTGCACCCAGGGCGTCCTGTCGCTGGACGGGCTCCGGCACCTGGACGACCTCGCCGCGCTGGTGCGCTCGGCTCCGGACGGGGCCACCGTGGTCGAAGGGGTGCGCACGGCCGTCCCGACGGACGCCGTGGTCGACGTCACGCTGGTGGTGCTCACGCGGCACTGAGCGTTCGTGCTGCGCCATCCGGTCGTGCCGCGCCAGCTGATCGTGCCGCGCGCGTCAGGAGCGGAACCGGTCCGGGCGCGGGCGCGGAGTGCCGGTCAGCGAGACCACGAGCAGCGTGGCGAGCAGGGCGAACCCGGCGAGCTCGATGCCCAGGCCGGCGAGCTGCCAGTACGCGCTGCCGACGTGCTGCGGCTGCGTGATCGATTCCGGCCACCACGACTGGATGAGCGGGAAGGAGCCGGGGAACGGGTCGAGGCCGAACACGACGAGGCCACCGAGCAGCAGGACGACCCCGAGGCCGGCCATCGCCCCACGGGACCGGCGGAGCATGTGCACCACGAGGGCCGCACACATGCCGGCGAGCCCGACGACGGCGATCAGGAACGCGAGCACCACGATGGTCTGCGGCGCGAGCGCGACCCAGTCCAGCACCGCGATCGGCAGCAGCAGCCACCGACCCGTCCGTGCCCAGCGCGCAGGGTTCCGCCATCCGTCCATGGCGACCGACCGTAGGGCACCCGGCCGAACGCCTGCCGAATGCGGCCAGTGGACCCCGGCGGCAGCGTGCGCTGACTACGATCGGACCCCATGGCGCAGGACCGACCGACCCGGCAACAGCGGTCGCTCGCGACCCGCACGGCGATCATCGAGGGCGCGGCCGCGGAGTTCGACGAACGCGGGTACGTCGGTGCCTCGATGGACGGCATCGCCGAACGCATCGGGATGACCAAGGGTGCGCTGTACTTCCACTTCACGTCGAAGGCCGACATGGCCGGGGCCGTCGTCGCCGAGCAGCACGCGATCTCGCGCCGCTACGGCGAGGCCGCGGTGGCGCGGGGTACCACTCCGCTCGAGTCGATCATGTGGCTGTGCCAGGGGCTCGCGGTCCAGATGACGTCCGAGGTCGTCGTGAGCGCCGGGGTGCGCCTGTCGACCGACGTGGCCGCGAGCGACGTCGCCCGGCAGGACCCGTACACCGACTGGACCACGGTGGTCGCCGGGTTCGCGCGGCAGGCCGTCGAGGTGGGCGAGCTCGACCAGCGGTGGGACCCGGACCTGGTCGGCCGGGTCGTCGTCCGTGCCTACACCGGCGTGCAGACCGTCTCGGACGTGATGACCCGCCGGGCCGACCTGTTCGCGGGCCTGCGGGAACTCTGGACGGTCCTGCTGGACGCGTTCGTCACCGAACGGCTGCGTCCGGAGATCCCGCGGCTCGTCGCACTCATCGCTCCGGAGTGACGCGGGTCCCCCCAGGGAAACACCCACGTCACCTCACCTCTGAGACTACCGAGAAGGGTGTCGCGCCACCGGCCCCAGTTCGCGGGCATGTGTCCGGCGGCCCACTAGCCTGACGCGGTGCCCACACCCGCTGCCGAGGTCGACGTCGACGTCCCGCTCGTCCGGTCCCTGCTGCGCGACCAGCACCCCGACCTGGCGGGCCTCCCGCTCGAGGTCGTCGCGAACGGCTGGGACAACGTCGTGCTGCGTCTGGGCGACGACCTGGCCGTCCGGGTCCCCCGTCGGGAGCTGGCCGCACGGCTCGTCGAACACGAACAGCGCTGGTTGCCGGACATCGCCGCCCGGGTCGGATCGGTCGTCCCGGTGCCTGCCCCGGTGCGCACCGGACGCCCCGCCCTCGGCTACCCGTGGTCGTGGAGCATCGTGCCGTGGCTGCCCGGTACGGCGATCGGTGAACGTGCGGCCGGGATCCCCGTCGCCGAGGCGCTCGCCGCGTTCGTCGGACTCCTGCACGTCCCGGCCCCGGACGACGCCCCGGCGAACCCGTTCCGTGCGGTGCCGCTCGCGTCGCGGAGCGACGCCGTGCTGACACGACTCGACGAGCACGGCGTGCACCGGGCCGGAGAGCTGGCCACGCTGTGGCGGACCGCAGCGGCCGTGCCCGCGCACCCCGGGCCTCCCGTCTGGGTGCACGGCGACCTGCACCCCTTCAACCTGCTCGTCGACTCGTCGGACGGTGTCGACCGCCTGTCGGCCGTGATCGACTTCGGGGACGTCACCGCGGGCGACCCGGCCGTCGACCTCGCCACTGCCTGGCTGACGCTCGACGTGCCGGGGCGTTCCGCGTTCCGGGCGCGCGTCGCGGCCCCGGACGCCACCTGGCTGCGCGCACGGGGGTGGGCGGTCGCGCTCGCGTCCGCGCTGGCGACCGCCGACGAACGCGCCTTCCGGAGCGTCGCGCGACGGAGCATCGACGCGGTGCTGGACGACTGAGTCCCCGCGGGGCTATCGTGACCGCACCATCCGTGCACAGCCGATCGGAGGGGCCGCCATGACCCTCGAGCTCCGCGTCCAGCACGACGTCGCCACCGACGCCTCCCCCGCCCCCGTCCGACCCGAGCGACGCGGTCTCCGCGGCCTGCTCGACCGTCTGTCGGACCGCCGCGCCGCCGCCCGCGCGCGACGGGTCGACGACCGGGTCCGCGAACTCGGGGAACTCGTCCACCTGCTCTCCGACGCCCGCGCGGTCGTCGAACGCGGGTGGGTCCAGCACGCCTGGTTCGCCTACCTCGACGAGCACGGCCGCGAGCGGAAGGCCTCCAGTGCCGCCGCGATGGACGTGCAGGGCCGGCCGCTCGTCGGTGCCTGCCTGGTCGGCGCGGTCGTGTCCGCCGCCGGCGGGCCGCACGCGGTGCACGCTCCCCGGGTGCAGCACGCGCTCGACGTCGTGTGGCACGCCCTCGCCCGCGACGAGGGCGAGCCCGTGCTGTGGTGCCCCGCGCCGGACATCCGGATGGGGCGGGTACGGGACCTGACGAGCTGGAACGACTCCCCGGCACGCACCGGCACCGAGGTCGCCGGGCTGCTCCTGACGGCCGAACGGGTCGCCGTGCAGGAGTCGACGCGCCTGCAGGAGCTCCGGGTGGCACGATCGGGGGCATGAGCGACGTCGAAGCGGTCCCCGAGGTGCACCCCGCGAGCACCAGCACCCTGGCTGCGAGCGGCAACGCCCTGCTGTCGGACGAAGGGGCCACGCGGCGCCCCGACGGCGCGGCGGTCGCGGACGGCGCGGGCGCGCACGCGGACGCCGCTGCCGCCGACGCCGCGGTGAAGCGGACGCTGCACCGGTACCTGCAGAAGCACCGTGCGGCCCTGCTGGCGAAGCTCGACGGGCTGGCCGAGCGCCAGGCACGCTGGCCGGTGACGCCGACGGGTACGAACGTCCTCGGGCTGGTGAAGCACGTCGCCGGGGTGCAGGCCGGCTACTTCGGCGAGGTGTTCGGGCGGCCGTTGCCGGACCAGCCCGCCTGGCTCGAGTCGGAGGACGGCGAGGACATGTACGCCTCGCTCGACGAGACCATGGCCGACATCGTGGCCTTCCACCACCGGAGTGCCGCCCATGCCGACGCCACGATCGAGGCGCTCGACCTCACCGCCACCGGGACCGTGCCGTGGTGGCCGGAGGGGCACCGGGACGTCACCCTGCACCGGATCCTGGTGCACATGGCGTACGAGACCGCCCGGCACGCGGGTCACGCCGACATCGTGCGCGAGATGCTCGACGGCCTGGCCGGCGACGGTGACGGCAACCTGGCCGACAAGTCCCCGGAGGAATGGGTCCGGTGGCGTGAGCAGCTCGTCGACATCGCGGAGCGGTCCGGGTTGCGCGACCTCGACGCATAGCCGAGCAGGCAGACCGATCGTTACCGTTCTCCCAGGCTCGCCCTGGTAAACCCCTGCTGACCAGGGGTTGTCCTCCTCGCAACCGCAAAGGAAACCGCCGTGCAGGTGGGGTTGCGTTGTACAACCGGTCCGGCTGTTGCATAGCTTTGGCCGAGCTCGTGCCCCGATCTGTGGGCAGTTCAGCCGACCGGAAGGGGAGCGCCCACCCGTGTTCCAGTACGTCGTGGAGCGATGGAGCCAGATCTGGTTCGCATCGTGGCAGCACTTCTCACTGGTCGTCCAGTGCGTCGTCCTCGCCACGGTCATCGCCGTGGTGCTCGCCACACTCGTCTACCGCAGCCCGCGCCTGACCGCGTTCGCGAACGGGGTGTCGGCCATCGGCCTGACCCTGCCGTCGTTCGCCGTCATCGGCCTGCTCATCGTCCCGCTCGGCTTCGGCGTCCTGCCGTCGGTCGTGACGGTCGTCTTCTTCGCCGCGCTGCCGATCCTGCGCAACGCGGTCGTCGGTCTCGCCGAGATCCCGCCTGCCGTCGTCGAGTCGGCGCGCGGCATCGGCATGAGCCGGTTCCGCACCCTGCTGCAGGTCGAGCTGCCGATGGCGTGGCCGATCATCCTGAGCGGTGTCCGCGTTGCCGCGCAGATGGTGATGGGCATCGCCGCCATCGCCGCGTACGCGCTCGGCCCCGGGCTCGGCGGCTTCATCTTCTCCGGGCTGTCCCGCCTCGGCGGCGCCAACGCCCTGTCCTCCGTCGTGGTCGGGGTGGTCGGCGTCGTCCTGCTCGCCCTGGTCCTCGACCTGCTCCTCATCGGCCTCGGCCGCCTGACCATCTCGAGAGGTATCCGTGTCCAGCACTGACTCCGCCACCACCACCGCGCCCGACGGGGACGTCACCGGGCGCAGCATCCTGCTCGATGAGGTCACCAAGCGGTACCCCGGGCAGTCGAAGCCCGCCGTCGACGGCATCACGCTCGAGATCCCGGCCGGCAAGATCGTCATGCTCGTTGGCCCGTCCGGCTGCGGCAAGACGACGACCCTCAAGATGATCAACCGCTTGATCGAGCCCACCCAGGGCCGGATCGTCGTCGGCGACGACGACGTCACCGGCATCGACGGCGACGAGCTCCGCCGCCGCATGGGCTACGTGATCCAGGCCGGCGGGCTCTTCCCGCACATGACGGTCGCGGCGAACATCGCGATCGTGCCGAAGATGCTCGGCTGGTCGAAGGAGAAGATCGCGGCGCGTGTCGACGAGCTGCTCGACCTGGTCTCACTCGACCCCGACACCTACCGCGACCGGTTCCCCCGCGAACTCTCCGGTGGCCAGCAGCAGCGCGTCGGCGTGGCCCGGGCGCTCGCCGCGGACCCGCCCGTCCTGCTCATGGACGAGCCGTTCGGCGCCGTCGACCCGATCACCCGCCAGCGCCTGCAGGACGAGCTCCTGCGCATCCAGGAGGAACTGCACAAGACGATCGTCATCGTCACGCACGACTTCGACGAAGCCGTGAAGCTCGGCGACTGGATCGTCATCTTCACCGAGGGTGCGCACATCGTGCAGTACGACACCCCGGAACGGATCCTGGCCGAGCCGGCGAACGAGTTCGTCGAGAACTTCATCGGCTCCGGCGCGGGCCTGAAGCAGCTCACGCTGAACCGCGTGCGCGACGTCGAGGTCGAGTCGGCCGTGACCTGCTCGCCCGGCGAAGAGGTCAAGGCCGTGCTGCAGCGGATGAACGAGGCCGGCGGGCACCAGCACGCCGTCGTCGTCGACCACCGCCAGCGCCCGATCGGGTGGCCGTCGCGCCGCCAGCTCGAGCGCCTCGACCGCATCCCCGACGGCGTCGAGCCCGGCCTGCCCGTCGTGGGCGAGGCCGCGACCCTCAACGACGCGCTCGACACCATGCTCGTCTCGAGCGCCGGCGCCGCGCTCGTCACCGGTCGTCGTGACGCGTTCCGCGGGGTCATCACCGTCGAGACCGTGATGGAGGCGATCACCCGCTCCCGCGCGACCGCCGCAGGCGACCAGGCCTACACGCCGGTCGGCACGAACACGAACCCGATCGAGACCATGCCGTCGTCACCGGTGTCGGCCATGCCCACCGGAGAAGACCTGTGAGCGCAGTCGCCACTGCCGGCCCCGCCACCGGTGCGAGCACCTCGTGGAAGGGCCTGCTGTTCCAGCCGATCGCGATCCTGGTCGTCCTGGCCGGCTTCGCGGTGTGGCTCGCGACGGCGGACCTGACCCCGACGGAGCGCACGACGCTCAACCCGGCGGACATCCTGGCCCTGACCGGCCAGCACCTCGTGCTGACCCTGCAGTCGACGGTCCTGGTGCTCGTGATCGGCATCCCGCTGGGCGTCGTGCTGACCCGCGGGCCGCTGCGCCGGGCGAGCCCGTACGTGCTCGCCGTCGCGAACTTCGGGCAGGCGGCCCCGGCCGTCGGCCTCATCGTGCTGCTCGCCGCCTGGCTCGGTCTGAACTCGCGGTCCGTCGTCGTCGCGCTCGTGCTCTACGCGATCCTGCCGGTGCTCCGGAACACCATGATCGGCGTGCAGAGCGTCGACGCCCGACTGGTCGAGGCCGGTCGCGGCATGGGCATGAGCGCCTTCAGCGTGCTGATGCGCGTCGAACTGCCGCTCGCGGTGCCCGTGATGCTCTCGGGCATCCGGACCGCGCTCGTGCTGCTCGTCGGCACGGCGAGCCTGGCCACCTTCGTCGGTGCGGGCGGACTCGGTCTGCTCATCACCACGGGCGTGACGCTGTTCCTGCCGAAGCTCCTGGTCGCCGGGGCCCTGCTCGTCGCCCTGCTCGCCCTCTCCATCGACTGGCTCGGCCGCGTGGTCGAGACGGTCGCACGACCGAAGGGACTCCGATGACCCGCCGCACACGCAGCACCCGCCGCACCCGCACCCGGGTCGGAGCCGCCGCGTTCGTCGCCGGTGCCACCGCCCTCGTCCTGACCGGGTGCGGCCTGCAGCCCGCCACCTCGTTCGTGCCCGAGGCCGGCGCCGGCTCCATCCAGCGCATCGACGACCTGCCGGCCGGCGCCCACCTCACCGTGACGTCGAAGAACTTCACCGAGCAGCTCGTGCTCGGCAAGATCGCCGTGCTCGCCGCCAAGGCCGCCGGGTTCGACGTCACCGACGAGACGAACGTGCCCGGCAGCGTCGCGGTCCGTGAGCTGATGACCTCGCACGCGGCCGACTTCACGTACGAGTACACCGGTACCGCTTGGCTGACCTTCATGGGTCACACGAAGGGGATCCCGGACAAGACCGAGCAGTGGACGGCGGTGAAGAAGGAGGACGCCGGCAACGGGCTGACGTGGCTCGAACCCGCGCCGATGAACAACACCTACGCGTTCGCCGTCCGCAACGAGGCCGTCAAGGAGCTCGGGGACGTCAAGACGCTCTCCGACATCACGAAGCTGCCGGTCGACCAGCGCACGTTCTGCGTGGAGTCGGAGTTCAACTCCCGTGCCGACGGCTTCAAGCCGATGCTCAAGAAGTACGGCTTGGAGCTCGGCGGTTCGGGGTCGAACGGTGTGCCGAGCAGCAACGTCAGCATCCTCGACACCGGCACGGTCTACACGGCCACCGACCGGGGCAAGTGCAACTTCGGTGAGGTCTTCACCACCGACGGCCGCATCAAGTCGCTCGGGCTGACGGTGCTCGAGGACGACAAGGGGTTCTTCCCGGCGTACAACGTCGCGCCCGTCATCGACTCGAAGACGCTCAAGGAGTACCCGCAGCTCGAGGGGATCTACGACCAGATCTCACCGAAGCTCACGGACGCGGTGCTGCAGGAGCTGAACCGTCAGGTCGACGTCGAGGGGCGTGAGCCAGCCGACGTCGCCTTCGACTGGATGGTGAAGGAGGGCTTCATCACGAAGCCCTGACCGTTCTCGACGTGCCCACCGACGGACGGGAGGCGCGGTGCCAGCTGGCACCACGCCTCCCGTCCGTTCATGGTCGTGTCTCAGGCCGCGGCGATGCGCGCAGCCGTGTCGCGGATCGACGCGACCACCGCCGCCCGCACCTGTTCCGGGTCGGAACCCTCGTGCCGAGCGGCACTGCGGAGCCCCGTCATGCACATGCCGAGCAGCATCTCCGCCGCCTGCGGGGTCGCCGCCTCCGGCCCCCAGGCCGGGTCGCGCTCGAGGATCGTGCGCACCGCGCCGGTCATCGCCTCGGCGACCGTGGTCATCCGCGTGACCTGCCGACGCATCAGCTGCGGGAACCGCACGATGACGGCCTTGCGCTCGAGGCGCTCGTGCTCGTCGCCGAACGACGACCCGAACACCAGGAACGCCAGGTCCACGACGGCCTGCGCCGCCGGCTCCCCCGCGACGGCCGCCAGGTGCGCCTCGAGGGTGGCGGGTTCGAGGTCGAGCTCGGTGTGCCCGAGGACCGCGTCCTCCTTGCTCTCGAAGTAGTTGAAGAACGTCCGCGGGGAGACGTCGGCCCGCGCGGCGATCTGCTCGATCGTGGTGCCGTCGACGCCCTGCTCGAGGGCCAGGGACCGGGCCGCCTCGGCGATGCGGTTGCGGGTCTCGATGCGCTTGCGGTCACGGAGACCGAGTTCTGACGGCGTCGCGGAGTCGGGCATGGCCCGACTGTAACCGGGACGTCACATGATCTACAGCAAACGCAAACTTGCAGTCGTGCATCGGACACTACGGTGAACCCATGACCACTCCCGTGCTCGAGGCCCGTGACCTCGCCAGGACCTACGGCCGCGGCGCGACGCGGTTCGACGCGCTCAAGGGGGTGTCGCTGGCGGTGCACCAGGGCGAGAGCCTGGCGATCGTCGGCAAGTCCGGCTCCGGCAAGTCGACGCTGATGCACCTGCTCGCACTGCTCGACAAGCCGTCGGCCGGACAGGTGCTGCTCGACGGCACCGACGCGGCGACGCTCGGTGCCCGCCAGGTCAACCGCACCCGGAACAGCACCTTCGGGTTCGTGTTCCAGCAGTTCTTCCTGACGCCGAAGACCTCGGTGCTCGACAACGTCGTGCTCCCGCTCAAGATCGCCGGTGTCTCCGGAGCCGAGCGGAAGCGACGGGGCATGGCGGCGCTCGACGCCCTCGGCCTGGCCGACAAGGCGAAGAACGACGCCAACGACCTGTCCGGTGGCCAGAAGCAGCGCGTGGTCATCGCCCGGGCGCTGGTCGGTGAGCCGAGCGTGATCTTCGCCGACGAGCCGACCGGCAACCTCGACACGAACACCGGGCAGGTGGTCGAGGACATGCTGTTCGGGCTGCAGCGCGAGCGGGGGATCACGCTCGTCGTGGTCACGCACGACGAAGAGCTCGCCGCGCGCTGCGACCGCAGCGTGAACGTCCGCGACGGCCTGATCGTCGGCGGACCCGACGACGCGGTCGATGCGTCTGCCACGCACGGAAGGCACTCCGCATGAACTTCCTCGACCTCCTGCGCACCGCGGTCTCGAACACCTTCCGCTCGAAGCTGCGCACGACCCTGACCGTCATCGCGATCTTCATCGGCGCCTTCACGATCACGCTCACCTCGGCCATCGGCACGGGCGTCAGCAACTACATCGACAGCCAGGTCTCCTCGATCGGCGACGACGGCACCCTGGTCGTCACGAAGGCGGTCGACAGCACCTCGACCGACAGCGGCCCGGCGAAGTACGACCCCGAGGCGTCCGGTCAGAGCGTCGACCGCGGCCCCGCGTCGTTCTCGTACCTGTCGCAGTCCGACGTCGACGCGATCGAGAAGACGGACGGCATCAAGAGCCTCCGCCCGGCGATCGCCCTCGCACCGAAGTACGCCGAGTACGGCGACCAGGGCAAGTACGTCGTGTCGCTCACCGCCAACGCCGGCGAGCTCGACGCCGACCTGGCGAGCGGCAAGCAGCTCGACGACGAGACCGACGCCAACCAGGTGATGCTGCCGACCGACTACCTGAAGAACATGGGTCTCGGCAGCACCTCGGCCGCCGTCGGCAAGGAGCTCACGATCGCCGTCGACGACTACCAGGGCAAGGAGCACACGCTCACCGCCACCGTCGTCGGAGTGCAGAACGAGTCGCTGTTCGGCAGCGGTGCCGGGGCGAACGCCGCACTGACCGACGCCATGCAGGCCGCGCAGGAGATCGGCAAGCCCGACTCGATCGCGACGTCGTACGCCAGCGCCACCGCGACGCTCGACGCCGACGCCTCCGTGACCACGGTCAAGAAGTCCCTGGCCGACGACGGGTTCCTCGGCCAGACCATCCAGGACCAGCTCGGCCAGTTCCAGACCGTCATCAGCGGCATCGTGGGGGTCCTGAACGCCTTCGCCGTGATCGCGCTCGTCGCCGCCGGCTTCGGCATCATCAACACCCTGCTCATGAGCGTGCAGGAGCGCACCCGCGAGATCGGCCTGATGAAGGCGATGGGCATGGGCGGCGGCAAGGTCTACACGCTGTTCTCGCTCGAGGCGGTGTTCATCGGGTTCCTCGGCAGTGCCATCGGTGCCGGGGTCGCGATCCTGCTCGGCACCGGGATCTCGAACGTCCTGGCCGGCACGCTCCTCAAGGACCTGCCGGGGCTGCAGATCATGCAGTTCGCGCCGGGGTCGGTCGCCACGATCATCCTCGTCGTGATGTTCATCGCGTTCCTGGCGGGCACCCTGCCGGCACGACGAGCCGCACGGCAGAACCCGATCGAGGCGCTCCGGTACGAGTGACAGGCAGGGCTGCCTAGTGTCGGAACGGTGACGACGTTCGGACGCGACCTCGGTGACGGCTACACGCTGACGCTGCGCGACCTGACGACGGTCGACCAGGTGCTCGCACTCGTGCACGCCAACACCGACCGTCTGCGCGCCGCCGAGCCCTGGGCATGGGACCTCCAGACCCGCGAGGCCATCGCCCTGCACACCGAGCGGCTGCTCGGCCAGTTCGCGATGGACCGCGCGCTTCCCTGCGTCATCCGCGCGGACGACCGCATCGTCGGGGTGGCCTCTCTGACGTTCGACCCGTACCTGGGCCAGGCATCGCTCGGCTACTGGGTGGACGCCGGACAGGAGGGCCGTGGTGTCGTCCGGCGGGCCGCCACCGTGCTGATCGGGGTCGCGCGGGCGCGCGGGTGCGCACGGATGGAGATCCGGACGGCGGTCGACAACGCGCGGAGCCGGGGGCTCGCAGAGCGGCTCGGCTTCGTGCACGAGGGCACCCTGCGCGGCGCGCTGCCCCTCGGGCCCGAGCGTGTCGACGTCGCGGTGTACGGCCTGCTGCTCTGACGAACGACTCCCTCGTGCAGGCCGACCGACACCGGTCGCCGGTATCGTCGGAGCATGGCCTTGTTCGGACGACGCAACCACGACGTGCGCGATCGACCCATCAGCCAGGTCGAACTGAAGCGGGCGGTCGACGAGGGCTTCCTCATCGCGAAGGCCGCGGTCACCATCGCGGTGGCCAACCGCATCATCACGAATGCCCTGCGTGACCAGGGGTACTTCGACCACGCGCTCATCGCCGAGGCCACGCGCGAGGAACTCCACCGCATGGCCGAGGAACAGCGGGGCGACGCCGCACGCATGCGGGAGATCCGCTCCACCTCGAGCAAGCAGAAGGGCCGTTCCCGCCACCAGCACGACTACCGGCGGGGCGACGACCTGAAGCTCCGGATGCGCGAGGCCACGTACGAGCAGCTCGCCACCATGCTCGACAAGCGGCGCGACGACCAGCACTTCGTCGACGGGATCGTGCTCGCCGCGCGGGCCCGCGCCTGGGACGACATCGGCACCACCGTCGTCGGACGGCTCGGGTGGGCCCAGCGTCCGGCTGACGACTACGAGATCGGCCGCGACGACCGGCTGCAGCAGATGCTCGACGAGGACTTCGCCGAGTTGCTCGCCGAGCACCCCGTCGGATCGACCCCGGTCGACGCCGACGAGCCCGACGACGCCGATGGTGACCAGGACGAGTCGGACCCGGCCGACCCCGACACCTCGCGCACCTGACCGACACCACACGCAGTCACGAGTCCCTAGGCTCGGTGCATGGTTGATGCGGTGGTCGTCGGAGCGGGACCGAACGGGCTCGCGGCAGCGGTGACGCTCGCACGCGCCGGACTGTCGGTCGAGGTCGTCGAACGGAACGACACGATCGGCGGCGGCGCCCGCACGGCCGAGCTCACCCTGCCCGGCTTCCTGCACGACGTCTGCTCCGCCGTGCACCCGATGGCCCTGCAGTCCGAGTTCTTCCGGCTGTTCCGGATGGAGGAGCGCATCGAACTCCGCCTGCCCGAGGTGCAGTACGGCCACCCGCTCGACGGTGGCCGCGCCGGCATCGCCTACCAGGACCTCGACCGCACCGCCGCCGAGCTCGGGGTGGACGGGCCGGCCTTCAAGCAGCTGATGGCCCCGCTGGCGGAGAACGCCGACCAGGTCGCCGACTTCGCGACCGACGCGCTGCTGCACGTGCCGCGGCACCCCCTGACCGTCCTGCGCTTCGGTCTGCGGGCGCTCGAGCAGGGCACCGCTGCGTGGAACCTGCGCTTCCGCGGCGAGGCCGCCCCGGCGATGGTGTCCGGCGTCGCGGCGCACTCGATCCAGCACCTGCCGTCCCTGTCCACCGCGGCGGCGGCACTGTCGCTCGGCTCGTACGCGCACGCCCGCGGCTGGCCGGTGCCGATCGGCGGCAGCCAGGCGATCGTCGACGCGCTCGCCGCCGACCTCGTCGCGCACGGCGGCCGCATCGTCACCGGGCAGGAGGTCCGGTCGCTCGGTGACCTCACCCCGGCGAAGGCGGTGCTGTTCGACACCAGCGTGCCGGGCATGCTCCGGATCGCGGGCAAGCAGATCCCGACCCCAAAGCGCGGTGCACTGCGACGCTTCCGGTTCGGCAATGCGGCGGCGAAGGTCGACTTCGCACTGTCCGACCCGGTGCCGTGGACCAACGAGTCGCTGCGGAAGGCCGGGACCGTGCACATCGGCGGGACCCGGCAGGAGATCGCGGAGGCCGAACGTGCCGTGGCGCACGGCCGGCACGCCGAGCGCCCGTACGTGCTCGGCGCGGAGCCGACCGTGGTGGACCCGACCCGCGCCCCGAAGGGCAAGCACGTCTTCTGGGCCTACGCGCACGTCCCCGCGGGGTCGGACGTCGACCCGACCGAGGCCGTCACCCGCCAGATCGAGCGGTTCGCGCCGGGGTTCCGGGACACGATCCTCTCGTCGAGCTCCCGCACGGCCGTGCAGATGGGCGAGTACAACCCGAACTACGTCGGTGGCGACATCGCCGCCGGTGCCGCGAGCTTCTGGCAGCTCGTCAAGCGCCCCGTCCTGTCCAGCGACCCGTGGCGGATGGGCGGCGGCATGTACCTGTGCTCCGAGTCCTCCGCGCCCGGCCCCGGCGTGCACGGCATGGCCGGATGGCACGCGGCGAAGAGCGCACTCCGGCACACCTTCGGCCTGCCGGAGGACGTCGACCTCACCCCGGAAGGCTGATCACCATGGCGAAGAACGTCCGCATCCTGCACTGCCGTCCCGAAGCCGTCTTCGACGTGCTCGGCGACGGGTGGCTCTACACGACCTGGGTGGTCGGGGCCTCGCGCATGCGCCAGGAGGAGTCCGGCTGGCCGCAGGTCGGTACCCACCTGCACCACTCGTTCGGCGCGTGGCCGATCGTCATCAACGACGTCACGACGTCGCTGGTGTGGGAGCCGCCGCACCGCATGGTCATCCAGCCGAAGGGCTGGCCCATCGGCGAGGCCCGCGTCGAGCTGACGGTCGAACCGCACCGGCACGGCTGCAAGGTCACGATCACCGAGAACGCGGTGGCCGGACCGGGCTCCTACGTACCCGACTTCCTCATGCAGCCGCTCATCTGGATCCGTAACCGCGAGACGCTCCGCCGCCTCGAGTGGGTGGCCGTCGGGCGCGCGGCGAACGCCTGAGACGTCCCACGAGACGGACGGGAGGCCCGTGGCGGCGCCGCCACGGGCCTCCCGTACGCCCTGTGGGTGCGTCGACTACTCGGCGCGCGAGAACTCGCTGGCCCGCGCCACCTGGTCGTCGGTCAGGGCGACGCCCGTGTACCGCTCGAACTGACGGGCCGCCTGCAGGGCGATGACCTCGGCGCCGGTGATGACGTGCTTGCCGGCGTCGCGCCCCGCCCGCACGAGCGGGGTCTCCGACGGGAACGCGACCACGTCGAAGACGGTGTGCGCCGCCTCGATCCGTTCCGGCGCGAAGGCGAGTGCGTCCTGCTGGTCGCCGCGCATGCCGAGCGGGGTGACGTTGACGACCAGGTCGGTCTCCCCAGCCTCGCGCTCGTCGGCCACCCAGTCGTACCCGTACTGCGAGGCCAGGGCCGGGCCGGTCTGCTCGTTGCGGGCGACGACCGTCAACCGGTCGAAGCCGGCGCCGCGGAACGCCGCCGTGACGGCCTTGGCCATGCCGCCCGAGCCGCGGAGGAGCACGCGCGAAGCCGGGTCGACCTCGTGGGACCCGAGCAGGGCGGCGATCGCCTCGTAGTCGGTGTTCGACGCGGTGAGCACGCCGTCGTCGTTCACGACCGTGTTGACCGACTGGATCGCGGCGGCGGAGTCCTCGATGTGGTCGACCAGCGGGATGATCGCCTCCTTGAAGGGCATCGACACCGAGCAACCGCGGATCCCGAGCGCACGGATGCCGGCGACGGCGCCGGGCAGGTCGGTCGTGGTGAACGCCTTGTACAGGAAGTTGAGGCCGAGCTCGTCGTACAGGTAGTTGTGGAACCGGGTGCCGATGTTGCTCGGTCGCGCGGCCAGCGACATGCAGACCTGCATGTCCTTGTTCAGGATGGGCATGCCCCCAGTCTCGCACCCTCTCCCTTTCGCGTCCTCGCAGGGATGGAGCGGTCCACGCAGACCGGGTGCCGCGCGCCGGGGTAGCGTCGGTTCCGATGACTGAGATCCCGGAGACCATGCGCGCTGTCCGCTTCGACGAGTGGGGTGACCGATCGGTCCTGCACGTCGCCGAGGTGCCCGTTCCCGAGGTGACGCCCGGGCGGGTGCTCGTCCGCGTCCGAGCCGCGGGCATCAACCCCGGTGAGTCGGCCATCCGCCAGGGTGCGTTCGGTGGCGACCTGCCGTCCGGGCAGGGCACCGACTTCGCCGGCATCGTGGTGGCCGTCGGGGCCGAGGTGGACGGCGTCGACGAGGGTGAAGAGGTCATCGGCTGGTCGTGGGACCGCGCCAGCCAGGCCGAGTACGTCTCCGTGCCGGCCGTCCAGGTCGTCCAGAAGCCACGCCTGCTCGACTGGACCGTGGCGGGTGGCCTCGACGTCATCGCGACCACTGCGGCCGCAGCCGTGCGTGCGGTCGACCCGCGTCCGGGCGAGACCGTCGTGGTGTCCGGTGCCGCCGGTGGGGTCGGCGGCTTCGTCACCCAGCTGCTCGCGAACGAGGGCATCGACGTCATCGCCGTCGCCTCCGAGGCGAACCACGAGTGGCTCCGTTCCAAGCGTGCACGGCCGGTCGCGTACGGCGACGGGCTGCAGGAGCGCATCACCGAACTCGCGACGAACGGCATCGACGCCGTCATCGACACCCACGGTGCCGAGTACGTCCGGCTCGGCATCGCCCTCGGGGTGCCGGTCGACCGCATCGAGACGATCATCGCCTTCGACGAGGCCGCCGAGGTCGGAGCGAAGGCCTTGGGCAGCGCGGACACCGCCGACCCGGAGATCCTCGGGGCGCTCGCCCTCGAGGTCGCGAACGGCGCCATCGAGGTGCCGATCGCCGCGACCTACCCGCTCGATCGTGTGCAGGACGCCTTCGAGGAGCTCGAGCAGGGCCACACCCGCGGCAAGATCGTCCTCATCCCCTGACCCCGGGGGCTGCTCAGGGCCGGTCCGGGGGTTTCCCCCACCACGCTCGGGGTGCGTCCCGGATGCGCTCGACCGGCGGGGTTGCGTAGCGTCGTCGGTATGAGCACACTCTCCCGTCCCCGCAACGGTCGTCTGCTGGCCGGCGTCTGCGCCGGTCTCGCCGACCGCTTCAACCTGTCCCGCACCCTGGTCCGGGTGGTCTGGGTCATCCTGAGCTTCTTCCCCGGGCCGCTGTGGATCGCGTACGTCGTGCTGTGGTTCGTGATGCCGCCCGAGGGCGGTCGGCGGCGCTGAGCACCGCTCCGTCCGGACGGGTTAGTGTGGCGGCGTGCCGGTCTCCGTCTTCGATCTGTTCAGCGTCGGTGTCGGCCCCTCGAGCTCGCACACCGTCGGCCCGATGCGGGCCGGTGCCGAGTTCGCCACCCTCGTCCGTGGCCTGCCCGTCGCGTCCGTGGTGGTCGACCTGTACGGGTCCCTCGCGTCGACCGGACAGGGTCACGGCACCCTCGGTGCCGTCGTCGCCGGGCTCATGGGGTCACACCCGGAGACCGTCGACCCCGATGCCATGGTCCTCGCGCTCGACGCCGTTGAACGCGACGGTGTCCTGCGGCTCGACGGCGGTGCGACCGTGCCGTTCCGCCTCGCCGACATCGTCCTGCACCCCCTGACGATGCTGCCCCGGCACCCGAACGCCATGCGGCTGCGTGCCCGTGACGCCGCCGGTGCCGACCTGGGCGACGAGACCTACTACTCGATCGGTGGTGGGTTCATCGCACGGGACGAGGCGGCGGAGCCGGCGGCCGACGCATCCGCTGCCGTCGCCGGTGCCGCGATCCCGGTCGACGACGCCGTGCCGTACCCGTTCTCGAGCGGCGCGGAGCTGCTCGCCGCGTGTGCTGGTTCCGGCCTGCCGATCAGCGGCGTCGCCCTGGCGAACGAGGCAGTCACGCGGACGGACGCCGAGATCCGGTCCGGACTGCTGGGCATTCACGGCGTGATGGAGTCGTGCGTCGACCGATCCGTCCGCCGGGGCGGGTGCCTGCCCGGGGGACTCGACGTCCGCCGTCGCGCGGCCACCTGGCACGAGCAGCTCACCCGCGATGACCCCGACCACGACCCGCTCTTCGCGATGGAGTGGGTGAACCTCGTCGCCATGGCGGTCAACGAGGAGAACGCCACCGGAGGCCGCGTCGTCACCGCCCCGACGAACGGCGCAGCCGGCATCATCCCCGCGGTCCTGTACTACGCGCTCACCTACGTGCCCACGGTCGCCGACGCCCCCGCCGCCGAACGGGACGACGCCGTCGTGCGGTTCCTGCTCACCGCCGGGGCGATCGGGTCGATCTACAAGGAACGGGCGTCGATCTCCGGTGCCGAGGTCGGCTGCCAGGGCGAGGTCGGTTCGGCGGCGTCGATGGCGGCTGCAGGGCTCGCCGAGGTCCTCGGGGGCACGCCGGAGCAGGTCGAGAACGCCGCCGAGATCGCGATCGAGCACAACCTCGGGCTGACCTGCGACCCGATCGGCGGCCTGGTGCAGATCCCGTGCATCGAGCGGAACGCGATCGCGGCGAACAAGGCGATCAACGCCGCCCGGATGGCCCTGCGCGGGGACGGAGTGCACCACGTGTCGCTCGACCAGGTCGTCGAGACGATGCGGCAGACCGGGGCGGACATGTCGTCGAAGTACAAGGAGACCGCGATGGGCGGGCTGGCGGTGAACGTCCCGCTCTGCTGAGCGCCAGCTCGCGCCCGTTTGCGCCCGCTCGCGCGTCAGGCGTGCAGGAGCGTCAGCAGCCGTGCCGTCTCGGTGGCGATGGCGTCCCGGCCCGCCGACACGTACTTGCGCGGGTCGACGACGTCCGGCCGCTCGTCGAGCACGGTGCGGAGCGCACGGGTGAACAGGCCGTTCAGGTGCGTCGAGATGTTGATCTTCGTCATCCCCGCGTGTACAGCGCCACGGAGTTCGTCGTCGGACAGGCCCGAGGACCCGTGCAGCACGAGCGGCACCGGAACCGCGGCACGGAGGCGCTCGACCAGGTCACGGTCCACCGACGCCTCGCGGGTCTGCATCGCGTGCGAGGTCCCCACCGCGACCGCCAGGGCATCGACCCCGGTGTCGGCCACGAACGCGGCTGCGTCGGTCGGATCGGTGCGGACGCCGGGTGCGTGCACGCCGTCCTTGCCGCCGACCTCGCCGAGCTCGGCCTCGATCGCGACGCCCGCGGCGTGACACCGAGCGGCGAGCTCGCGGGTCGCGGCCACGTTGGCGGCGAAGTCCAGGTGTGAACCGTCGTACATGACCGAGTCGACGCCCAGCTCGACGCCGGCCGCCACCAGCTCCGGGTCCTCGATGTGGTCGAGGTGCACGAGGACCTCGACGTCGGCGGCCCGTGCGACCGCCTGGGTCGCGGTCGTGATCGGTGCGAGGCCGCCGTGGTACCGAACGCAGTTCTCGCTGATCTGCAGGATCACCGGCAGACCGGCCAGCTCGGCGCCGGAGACGATCGCCTCGGCGTGCTCGAGCAGCACCACGTTGAACGCGCCGACCCCGCGGCGTGCCGTCCGGGCGGTGTCGAGCAGGCCGGTGAGGGCGAGGTCGGTGATCATGCGGGGGTCCTCGTTCGGTCGTGGGCGGGAGCAGGCGGGGTGGACAGGAATCGTTGGACGTCTGCCGGGTCGACCACGCCGGCCACCGGCTGGAGGACGGCCGCGGCACCGTGTGCGGCGGCGGACCGCAGGGCTCGGAACAGGGTGGCGTCGTCGGGGGCCGGGACGCTGCCGTCAGGCCCGGGGAGACCAGCACCGACGAGGACGTCGACGAGCACACTGACGAGCCCGGCGGTGGCTGCGTCCCCGGCGCCGGTCGGGTTGCCCGAGACTCCGCGGACCGCCGGCACCTCGAGCACGTGCTCGGCGGTGTGGGCGGCGATGCCGTCGGAGCCGCGAGAGACCACGACGACCGTCGCGCCGAGTCCGAGGAGCCGGAGTGCCCCCGAGCGCTCGTCGTCGGTGCCCGTGGCCTCGAGCAGTTCCTCGCGGTTGGGCTTGCAGACCGTCGCGCCGGCCGACGCGGCAGCCAGCAGTGCCGTTCCCGAGCAGTCGACCACGGAGAGCACACCGCGGCGGCGGGCGGCGGTGACCCAGCGGGCGACGACCGTGGGGTCGGTGTCGCGGGGCAGGGAGCCCGACACGACCAGGGCAGCGGCGGGCGGGGCATCGGCGGCACCGCGGGTGCCGCCGTCGTCGAGCAGTTGCTCGACCGCGGTGGTGACGGTGTCCCACTCGTCGGGGCTGAGCACGGGGCCGGGCTCGCCGAACATCGTCGGGTGCGCGAGGTCGTCCACCACCGTGACGGTCGTGCGGGTCTCGCCACGGACGGCGATGTCGGTGTGGGCGAGCCCGAGGTCTTCGAGGGCGTGGGCGATCCAGTGCCCGCCGTCGCCGCCGAGGGGCAGCACGGCGTGGGTCGGGACACCGGTGGCTGCGAGGACCCGCCCGACGTTCAGGCCCTTGCCGCCGGGGCGCCGCTGGACCTCGAGCACGCGCTGGGTCTCGCCGATGCGCTGTTCGGCGACCCGGTAGGTCACGTCGACGGCCGGGTTCGGGGTGACGACGAGGATCACGCGACCACCGCCGTCGGCAGGGTTCGGACGCTGCCGCGCTCCGGGTCGAGCACGACCAGGTCGGCGGGGGCGCCCACGCTGAGCGGTGCCGGGGCCCCGAGCAGGCGTGCCGCACGCCCCGCGGACGCCGCGACGATCTCGGGCAGGTCGATCCCCGCGTCGAGCAGGCGGCGGACGGCGTCGGCGACCGTGATCGTGCTGCCCGCCAGCGACGAACCGTCGGCGAGCACGGCGAGCCCGTCGCGGACGGTCACCGCCGATCCGGCCACCGTGTACGCCCCGTCGGGGCAGCCCGTCGCCGCCATGGCGTCGGAGACCAGGACCATCCGGCCCGGAGCGCTGCGCTGGACGATGTCGACGGCGACCGGGTCGAGGTGGTGGCCGTCGACGATGCACTCGAGCAGCACACGGTCGTCGGAGAGCGCGACCCCGACCGGCCCGGGTGCGCGGTGATGCAGCGGGGGCATCCCGTTGAACAGGTGGGTGACGAGCGAGGCTCCGGCGTCGACCGCGCGGCGGGTCTGCTCGGCGGTGGCGTCGGTGTGGCCGATGGCGACGACGACCCCGGCGTCGACGAAGCGGGCGACGGCGTCGAGTGCACCCGGCAGCTCCGGCGCGAGCGTGACGATCCGCAGGCCGCCACCCGCGGCGTCGCAGTAGGCATCGACCTCGGCGGGGTCCGGGGCGTGCAGCAGGTCGACGCGGTGCGCCCCGCGACGGGCCGGCGCGAGCCACGGCCCCTCCAGGTGCAGTCCGGCGAGCGTGCCGTCGGCGACGAGCGGCCGGAGCCGGGTGAGGGCCGCCACGGTGTCCGCGCGCTCGCCCGTGGCGATGGACCCGACCAGGGTGGTCGTGCCCCGTGACCGGTGGTGCCCAGCGGCGGCACGGGCGTCCTCGGCGGAGCACCCGGCGAAGTCGTGCCCGAGCGCGCCGTGGGCGTGCAGGTCGACGAACCCGGGCACGACTGCGCCGTCGACGGTGACGGCGGTGTCCGTGCGCATCGGGGACCCGGTGCCGGTCGCCAGCACGGTGTCGTCGTCACCGATGACGAGCCAGCCGTCGTGCAGGTCTGCCTGGGCCGTGACGATGCGATGGGCCCGGACGAGGGTGGTCACAGCCGGACCCCGGTCTCGGTCTCGAGCAGCGCGCGTGCGAGGATCCCCGCTCCGATGGCGCCGGCTGCGTCGCCGTGCCGGGCGGGGACGACGACGGGGACACGGACGCACTGCAGGCGCTCCGTGACGGCGTCGCGCAGCGGGTCGAGCAGCAGCGGCCCCGACTCGGCGAGTCCCCCGCCGACGATGATGGTGTGGACCCCGGCGACCGCGGTCGTCCAGGCGAGCGCGTCGGCCAGGACCGCGACGCAGTCGTCCCAGACCGCACGGGCTGCGGGGTCGCCCTGGCGGACCAGGATCATGGCGGCGTGAGCGGACGGCGCGCCGGAACGACGTGCGACTCCCCCGGCGGACGCGATCTCCTCGACGCGGTGGCCCGCGTGCGGACCGGTCTGGATGCGGACCTGCCCGATCTCCCCCGCCCAGCCACCGCCGGACACGACGACGCCGTCGACCACCAGGGCGCTCGCGAGCCCGGTGCCGACCGGCACGAACGAGACCGACCCCCGCGAGAGCGCCGGGTCACCGGCCCGGACCTCGGCCAGGGCGCCGGCGCGGACGTCGTGGCCGAAGGCGAGCGGCACGTCGATCCCGTGACGCAGGAGCTCGGCACGGACGAGGTCACGCACCGGGACGTCGCGCCACCCGAGGTTGACGGACAGGTCCACGGTACCGCGGGTCTCGTCGACGACGCCGGGGGTCACCACCCCGATGGCTCCGAGCGGCGCCCGTCGGGTGGCCTGTGCGGCCAGTTCGGCGACGACGGCGGCGAGGCGCTCGGCGCCCGGGTCGTCGCGCGGCGTCGGTACCCGAGTCTCGTCGAGGACGAGTCCGTCGGCCGTCGTCAGCCGGGTCTTGATGCCCGTGCCGCCGACGTCGACCCCGAGCACCGCGCCTGCGCCACCCATCAGGTGAGGATGACCGACCGGGTGAGCGACCGGGGGTTGTCCGGGTCGAGCCCGCGTCCCTCGGCCAGGGCGACGGCGAACCGGTGCACGACGACGAGTCCGGCGATCGGGTCGAGGTCGTGCTGGACGAAGCGGGCGCCGGTCGCGGCGACCTCGGCGGCCAGCCCCTCGGGTGCGGTGCCGAGTGACCAGACGAGCCGGCCGGGCTGGGCGATCGCGATGGGACCGTGCCGGTAGTCCATCGCCGGGTAGGACTCGGCCCAGAACTGCGCTGCCTCACGCGTCTTGAGCGCGGCTTCGAACGTCAGACCGACGGCTGCCCCACGACCGACGAACGAGACCTGCTCGGCGTCGAGCAGGTCGTCGATGGGCACCGTCAGCGCGGTCTCGGCCTGGGCGGCGAGCGCGTCGACGTCGTCACCGATGGACGCCCGCAGCAGTGCGAGCGTCGTGGTGGCGAAGCGGGTCTGGACGACCGAGCGCTCGTCGGCGAAGGGCAGGGCAACCACCTGGTCGGCGACGGCCGCGGCGGGGCTGTCGGCGACGGCCGTGATCAGGACGGTCCGCTGGGACGGCAGGGCCTGCAGCAGGTCGACGATCTCGGTCGTGGTGCCCGAGCGGCTGATCATGAGCACGCGGTCGTACTCGCGGGACGCGGGGTACTCGGATCCGGCGAAGGCATCGGTCACGCCGAGACCCGCCTGCTCACGGGCGACGGCGTAGCTCATGGCGATGAACCAGCTCGTGCCGCAGCCGATCACGGCCACGCGTTCGCCCGGCTGGGGGAGCGCGTCGGCGAAGGTCGGCAGGAGCGCGGCGGCTGCACGCCAGGTCTCCGGCTGCGAGGCCAGTTCAGCGCTCACGAAGGTGTCGGTCATGGGAGCCTTCCGGGTCCGGATCGATCCGGGTGATCGATGATCAGGAAGCGTAGCGATCGATCGTGCGCAAGGGAAGGGGAAAACGTCATTTTCGATCACCGGGCGACGGTGGCGACGCCGTAGGATGACCGTCATGACCCCCCAACAGCGGCTGAACGCCCTGCTCGAACTGGTGAGCGAACGCGGCAACGTGTCGATCGCCGAGATCGGGGAGCTGCTCGGGATCTCCGCCGCGACGGCCCGCCGTGACCTCGCGACCCTCGCCGACCAGCGGCTCGTCACGCGCACGCACGGGGGCGCGGCAGCACTCGGGGCCGGGTACGAGCTCCCGCTGCAGTACAAGATCGCCCGGCAGGCCGAGGCCAAGACGGCGATCGCCCGCGCGGCCGCCCGGTTGGTGCAGCCGGGGGAGACCGTCGGGCTCAACGGCGGGACGACCACGACCGAGGTCGCGCGTGAACTCGGCAAGAGCGAGCGGTTCATCCGCGCCGACGGCGAGTTCGGCATCACGATCGTGACGAACGCCCTGAACGTCGGGTACGAGCTGTCCGTCCGCGCCAACGTGAAGATCGTGGTCACCGGTGGTGTGGCGCGGCGGCAGTCCTACGAGCTCGTCGGGCCGCTCGTCCGGGACACCCTCGACGAGTTCGCCCTCGACCTCGTGGTGCTCGGCGTCGACGGGCTCACCGGCCAGTACGGTGCGACGACCATGCACGAGGGCGAGGCCGAGGTCAGCCGCCACTTCGCCTCGGTCGGACGACGCGTCGTCGTGGTCGCCGACTCGACCAAGATCGAACGGTCGACCTTCGCCCGGATCTGCCCGCTCGACCGCATCGACGTCCTGGTCACCGACCAGCCGGTGCCTGCCTCGTTCGCTGCTGACCTGGCCAGCGCCGGCGTGGAGCTCGTCGTCGCCGACTGAGCGCCCTCTGCGGCCACCCCGGAACGGTCCGGACGTTTCGATCGTGTAAAACCCTCCCCGGCACGGATGCGTGAGCGATCCGTGAGCGCCTATTGTGCATTCATGATCGATTTGGCATCATGGGCGTCACATTCACGCAAGGGAGCGATGAGCATGGGCGCTGACAACGCAGGACTCCGCGTCGCGGTGATCGGGATGGGCCAGCGGTCCGCCATCGCCCGCCACGTGGCCGAGGCAACCGCGGACGACCCGTCGCTGCAGGCCCGGGTCGTGGCCGTCGCGGACGTGACCGCGGCCGGCCGGGACCGCGGGCACGACGAGTACCCGGACGCCCTGGTGGTGGAACACCACCGTGACCTCACCGGTCACGTCGACGCGGCCATCGTCACCACGCCGGACTGGACCCACGCCGAGATCGCGATCGACCTGCTCCGCGCGGGCATCGCCGTCTACCTCGAGAAGCCGCTGGCCATCACGGTCGAGGACGCCGACGCCGTCCTGAACACCGCGGCGGAGACCGGGACGCCGCTGTACGTCGGGCACAACTTCCGGCACGCCGCCGTCGTCCGCCTGATGCGCGAGATCGTCGACCGCGGCGAGATCGGTCAGGTCAAGGCGGTCTGGTGCCGGCACTTCGTCGGCAACGGCGGTGACTACTACTTCAAGGACTGGCACGCCGACCGCAGCAAGGTGAACTCCCTGCTCCTGCAGAAGGCGAGCCACGACCTCGACGTCATCCACGCGCTCGGCGGGGGTGACACCGCCCGGGTCGTCGGCATGGGGTCGCTGTCGGTCTACGGTGACGTCACCGACCGGCGCGACCGCAGCGGCGAGCTCATGGGGGACTGGTTCTCCCACGACAACTGGCCGCCGCTCGCCCAGACCGGGCTGAACCCCGTCGTCGACGTCGAGGACGTCTCGATGGTGATGATGACGCTCGACAACGGGGTGCAGGCCAGCTACGAGCAGTGCCACTTCACCCCGGACTACTGGCGGAACTACACCGTCATCGGCACCGAGGGGCGCCTCGAGAACATCGGCGACACCGGTGGGGGCGTCGTGAAGGTCTGGACGCACCGCCGCGGCTGGGACACCACGGGGGACCGCGAGTACCCGATCGACGGCGTCGAGGACGGGCATGCCGATGCCGACCTGCTCACCATGACCGAGTTCCTGCGGTCCGTCGCGTTCGGCGAACCGTCGGAGCTCTCCCCGATCGCGGCCCGTGCCGCGGTCGCCGCCGGCGCGCTGGCCACGCGCTCGCTCCGCAACGGGTCCGTCCCCATCGACGTCCCGCCCCTGCAGGCCGAGACCATCGCGCACTTCACGTCGAACGCCCCGCACTCCACCCCCTCCACCCCGCATCCCGCCCAGACCGTCGGTTCCTGACGGCCGTGCGAAAGGACACCCCGATGACCGCACACATCCCCACCCGAGGAACCGGCGTGCGCCGCGTCCTCCTCGGCGCCGTCGCCGCACTCGGCGCGGCAGCGCTCCTGGCCGGCTGCTCCTCGTCGTCCGGAGCGTCCGGCTCCGGCGGCGACTACGAGGCCGCGCCGAAGGACACCAAGGCGTCCCTGACCTACGCCGTCTGGGACGAGAACCAGGTCAAGGCCATCAAGGCCAACCTGAAGGGCTTCAACGAGGAGTACCCGGACATCAAGGTGACCGTCGACGTCACGCCGTTCGCCAACTACTGGACGAAGCTGCAGACCCAGGGCTCGAGCAACACCCTGCCCGACCTGTTCTGGATGAACGGTCCGAACTTCCAGCTGTACGCGGCCAACGGCAAGCTCGCGCCGATCACCGGCGAGGTCGAGTCGGGTGACATCGACGCGTCGAAGTACTCGAGCGCACTCAACGACCTGTACACGTACGACGACACCCAGTACGGCGTGCCGAAGGACTTCGACACCATCGGCGTCTGGGTCAACAAGTCGCTGTTCGAGCAGGCCGGCATGGACCTGCCGTCCAAGGACTGGACGTGGGACGACTTCCAGCAGACCGGCGCCGAGCTGTCCGAGAAGCTGAAGGCGAAGGGCGCCTACGGGGCAGCCGGCGGCATGGACGGCCAGACGACGTACTACAACACGATCCTGCAGGCCGGGGGATCGGTCGTGAACGCGGACGGCACCGAGTCCGAGTACGCCACGAAGGCCTCCGAGGACGGCCTGCAGTTCTGGACCGACCTGATCGACTCGGGGGCATCGCCCTCGATCAAGCAGCTCACCGACACCACGGCCGACCAGTGGTTCACCTCGGGCAAGCTCGCGATGTACCAGGGCGGCAGTTGGTTCCGCTCCGCGCTGACCGGCACCGAGCTCGAGAAGGACGTCGTCGCCTACCCGCTGCCCAAGGGCGAGGAGCAGGCGACCGTCATCCACGGGGTCTCGAACGTCGTGTCCGAGGCGAGCAAGGACAAGGCAGCCGCCCAGGCGCTGCAGGTCTACCTCGCGGGCAAGACGGCCCAGCAGCAGCAGGGCGACATGGGCGCGGTCATCCCGGCGTACGAGGGCACGCAGAGCGCCTTCACGAAGACGATGCCTGACGCCGACCTGCAGGTGTTCCTCGACGCGGTGGACTACGCGAAGCCGCTGCCGGTGTCGAAGAACACCGCCGCCTGGAACACCCTCGAGACCACCCTGCTGCCGAGCGCCTTCGACGGGTCGAAGCCCGTCGACCAGGTGGCAGAGGACCTCGCACAGAAGATGGACGCCGCCCTCGCCAAGGAAAAGTAGGACCCGCGCGTGACGATCAACACCGAGCGGCCCCCGGCCGCAGCCACCCCCGCCCGGACGACACGTTCGTCCGGGCGGGGCGCCCCCGCTCAGCGAGCCGACGGCGGCCGAGCGCCACGACGGACCGACGGCTGGTGGCCGTGGCTCTTCGTGCTCCCGTTGCTCGTCGGCGTCGGCACCTTCTACATCTGGCCGATCATCCAGACGTTCTGGTACTCGTTCACCAGCTGGGGCGTCTTCGGCGGTGCCACGTTCACCGGCGTCGCCAACTACGTCCGGCTCGTCGGTGACCCGCAGCTGTACCAGTCGCTGCTCAACACGGTGATCTACACCGTGATCGTCCTCGCCGGGATCCCGATCGCGGTGTGGCTCGCCAGCCTGCTGAACACCCCGGGGCTGCGGTTCGCGCAGTTCTACCGGGTGCTCTTCTTCCTGCCGTACGTCGCCATGCCCGCGGCGATCGCCCTGGTCTGGCGGATCATGTACAACGGCGACTACGGCATCGTGAACTGGTTCCTCGGGAACTTCGGCATCGACGGCCCGTACTGGATCTCGACCCCCGGCTTCGCGCTGATCGCGGTGAGCCTGGTCGGCCTCTGGTCGTCCCTCGGGTTCTCGATGATCATCCTCGGCGCCGGGCTCAAGGACATCCCGCCGGAGCTCTACGAGGCCGCGGAGCTCGACGGCGCGAGCCGGTGGCGGCAGTTCCGGTCGGTGACCGTGCCGTTGCTCAGCCCGAGCATCTTCTTCGTGGTGATCGTCACGACGATCTCGAGCTTCCAGCTGTTCGACCTGCTGTACGCGATCCTCGGCAGCACCAACCCGGTGATCCCGAAGACGATGTCGCTCGTCTTCTACTTCTACAGCGCCGGGTTCATCGACAACGACAAGGGCTTCGCGGCCGCGATCGCGATGGTGATCTTCCTGCTCATCGGCATCGTCACGCTCGTGCAGTTCCGCGTCCAACGGAAGTGGGTGCAGGGATGACCGCCACCGTCACACCGCCTCGGGCCGCACGCCGACCCGGCCGTCGCGGCGGCAGCCACTGGTGGATCCACGTCGTGCTCGGCATCGGCGGGTTCGCGATGGCGTTCCCGTTCCTGTGGCAGATCATCATGTCGCTCTCCACGAACGCGCAGGTGCAGTCCGTCACGCCGGTCTTCTGGCCGGGGGAGCTGCAGTGGCAGAACTACGCGCAGGTCTTCGAACGCCTGCCGTTCCTCAGCCAGCTCGGCACGTCGGTGTACGTCACGATCATCCGCACGCTCGCGCAGATCGTCCTGTGCACGCTCGCCGGGTACGCCTTCGCCCGGATGCGGTTCCGCGGCCGGGCGGCACTGCTCGCGATCGTGCTGTCGATCCTGCTCGTGCCCTCGCAGGTCTACCTGATCTCGCAGTACCAGATCGTGCAGGGGCTCGGCTGGCTCGACACCCTGATGGGGATCGTCGCACCCGGGCTGTTCAGCGCCTTCGGCACGTTCCTGATGCGGACCGCGTTCCTGAACATGCCGCCCGAGCTCGAGGAGGCAGCGCGGATGGACGGTGCGAACCCGTTCCAGACGTTCTGGCGGATCATGCTGCCCCTGGCCCGTCCCTCGATCAGCGTGCTCGCGATCACGACCGTGTTGTGGTCGTGGAACGAGCTGCTCTGGCCGCTCGTGGTCTCCACCCGGGCCGAGGACATGCCGCTCGCCGCCGGCCTCGCGACGCTGTCGAGTGACCGCACGATCGACTACCCGGTGCTGATGGCCGCCAGCCTGATGGCGATGGCGCCGGTGCTCATCATGTTCGTCGTGCTGCAGCGTCGGGTGATGGACGGGCTCGCGTCGTCCGGTCTGAAGTGACCACCGCGACCCCCGGCCGGGAGGCCCGCCCCGCGTCCGTCGCGGTCCTCGCCGCCGCCGTGGGGTCACCGGACGACTCCGCGACGGTGGCGGCCGCACTGGCCGCCACCGTCGCCGACGCCGGGCCCGCGGAGCGGGACGCGCTGCTGGTGGCGGCGCTCCGCGCCGCGGTGCCGGACAGCGCCGACGCGCTCGCGGAGCGGGGCCTCCCGCGCGCGCTCGCCGAGGCCTCCGTCGCCGACGTCGACCGCAAGCTCGCGCGCTACGGACTGCACGGCACCGGGGTGGAGTGGCTCGTCGCCGTGGTGACCGGGCGCGTGGTGGCCGTGGGGCGCCTCCAGTTCGAACTCGGCGACCACCTGGCGGACGGCACGCCGGCCTGGGGCGTGCACGTGCCGGAGACCGGGCCGCTCGACCCGGTGGCCTGCGACCGCTCGTTCGCCCGCGCACCCGAGGTCCTGCGCGGCCTCGCGCCGCAGCTCGCTGCGGACCGGTGGCAGTGCCGCTCCTGGATGCTCGATCCGGGCCTGCCGGCCGCGCTCGGCCCCGATGCCAACCTCGTGCGCTTCGCCCGGCGCTTCCGTCTCGTCCCGCCGGGGGAGCACGATGCGACCGAGGGGGACGCCAGTGTCGCGAAGTTCGTCTTCGGGGTGCCGCTGGCGACCGCACGGTCCGCGGCGCCGTCCGGTCGGTTGCGCGCGGCGGTGCTCGACCGGTGGGCGAGCGGTGGGCACTGGGCCGAGCGGACCGGCACGGCACCGGTCGCGTGACCGCCCGCAGCTGCGGCCGCGTACCGTGCACGGCATGACGAAGCCCGACCACGACCACCTCGACGACGGCGTCGACATGACGTTCGAGGAACGCCGACAGGACACGTTCCGCCGCATGTCCGGATCCGACGAGCACGACGCCGATCCGCGGGTCGAGGTCTCCCGTGCCGAGGACGGCGACGTCCGCATCGACGTCGCCGACACCGCGGCGGTCCGACCCGGCGAGTGACACCCGCTCCGGCCCTGGTCCACCGGGGTCGGTGGGGCACGGCATGATCGTGTCGTGCACCTCGTCCTCCGCCGCGTCGACGGCGGCGTCCTCGCGACGCCCCTGACCGACGCGGGGACCGCCGGGGGCGAGCCGATCCGCCTGGACGAGCCGGGCCTCCCGGCCTTCGTCGCGGCCCACGACGCACCGGGCGTGCGCTGGGTGTGGGACGACACCGCGCGCTGGTACCCGGCCGTGCTCGCTGCAGGTGGGCGGGTCGGTCGCTGCGTCGACCTTCGCCTCGGTCGTCGTGTCCTGCGGGCCGCGCTCGCGGCACGGGGATCCGCGCTCGCCGCCGCCCCGGCAGATGCCCTGGACGCCCCGGTCGCGGAAGCCCGCGTGGTCCGGCCGACGCAGGCCCAGCTCTTCGACGACGCCCTGTTCACCGCCGCCGCGCCCGACGACGAGGTCGACCCGGTGGCGGAGTTCCGGGCGCAGCTCTCTGCGGTGGCGGAGTCGAGCGCTCCCGGTGCGCTCCGCCTGCTGCTCACCGCGGAGTCGGCCGGTGCGCTCGTGGCGGCCGAGATGCTGCACGCCGGGCTGCCGTGGCGTGCCGACGTGCACGAGCGGCTGCTCGAGGACGCCCTCGGGCCGCGCGTGCCCTACGGGGTGCGGCCGCGACGCCTCGAGGAGATCGCCGCCGTCGTGCGCGAGCGCCTCGACGACCCCGGTCTCAACCCGGACTCGCCCGCCGACGTCCTGAAGTCGCTGCGCCGTGCGGGCCTGATGGTCACGAGCACGCGGAAGTGGGAGCTGCAGGAGATCGAGCACCCCGTCATCGAGCCACTGCTCGAGTACAAGCGCCTGGCGCGACTGCTCACCGCCAACGGCTGGACCTGGCTCGACGACTGGATCCGCGACGGACGGTTCCACCCGAAGTACGTCGTCGGCGGTGTCGTCACCGGCCGTTGGGCGGCCGACGGCGGGGGAGCGATGCAGTTGCCGAAGGGCATCCGCGGGGCGGTCATCGCCGACCCCGGGTGGAAGCTCGTCGTGGCGGACGCCGCACAGCTGGAGCCCCGGGTGCTCGCCGCGATGTCCGGCGACCGGGCGATGGCCGCGGCCGGCGACGGGCGCGACCTGTACGACGGCGTGGTGGCCTCGGGTGCGGTCGAGACCCGGCAGCAGGCGAAGGTGGCGATGCTCGGTGCGATGTACGGGGCGACCCAGGGCGAGGGCGGTCGGCTCGTGCCGCGCCTGGTCCGGGCGTTCCCGCAGGCGCTCGACATGGTGGAACGGGCGGCCCGTGCGGGGGAGCGCGGCGAACCCGTGACGACGCTGCTCGGGCGGACGTCACCGGTGCCCGAGGACTCGTGGTTCGAGGCCCGGAACCAGGCCTACACGGTCGAGGGGACCCCGGCGATGCAGCGTGCGGTCGAGTCCCGCGCCCGGAGCTGGGGACGGTTCACCCGGAACTTCGTGGTGCAGGGGACCGCGGCCGAGTGGGCGCTCGCGTGGATGGGGTCCCTGCGCTCGCGGCTGATCGCGCGCTTCCCCGGAGCCGTGACGGACGGGCCGCACCTGGTGTTCTTCGTGCACGACGAGATCGTGGTGCACGCCCCGGCGGAGCACGCCGAGTGGGTGGCGCAGCAGATCCGGGAGGCCGCCGTCGATGCCGGACGGCTGTTGTTCCAGGACTTCCCGGTGACGTTCCCGCTGTCGGTCGGGGTGGTGGGGGCGTACTCAGAGGCGAAGGACTAGTCGGGCTGTCGCCGCAGCGCCTGGTCGGGTGCCGCGTGCTCGAGGACGGCACGGGGCACCCGAGCGGGCACGGTCAGTAGAGCTGGCCGCGGTTGATCTGTGTCGCGGTGTCGAGCGTCGCGACCGATCCGGGCCCCTGCTTCGGAGTGTGGTGCTGCTTGCCGCCGTACTTCCAGCCCCCGCGAGCCGTGTGACTCCCCATGTAGAACTTCCGCGAGAACGTGCCTCCGCTCGGGAACGTGTAGGTCCCGGCGGAGCCGTAGAAGCAGTTGTTCGTGTACGGCGTCGCGGCGGCTGCCCAGTACGCATCTCCGGACTTGCAGGTGTTCCGTACGGACACCTTCGCCTGTCGCTCAGCGGGAGGAACAGGTGCGACCGAGATGATCCTGCCGGTCTCCGCGTCGAGCCGAGTGCTGACCGAGTTCGTCGCGACGTAGTCGAGGAGCGCCGCATGGTTCGTGAACTTCGGGAGCCCTTGCACGGTGATGCCGTCGAGCCCGTAGGTCTCGACGGCACTCGCAGTCGACGCGTTCGCTGGTGCCGTGATGCCAACGCTGGCGACGGTTGCAAGGAGTACCCCGCCCGCGACGGTGATCCCTCGCCATTTCGTTGCTCGCATGTTGAACCTCCCTTTCGTGATGTCTGCAACGTAGCATTTCAGTTGCCCACCGCGAAGCGTTCGGCCGGGACGGCTCCCGGCGGCTTCGGGCAGGGTGGACGGATGCACACCGAACGCGGGGACGCCGCCGACCGCACCGTCGGCGAAGTCGACCTGACCCGTTGGCGCTCCCGTGCCGGCCGCAGCGTCGCCGGTGCGTGGACCGCGCTCGGCAAGCGCTTCGGTGCCATGCCCGTCCTGCTGCTGACCCTCGCCGTGGGTCTCGGCGTCGCCGTCCTCGCCACGTGGATCGCCTCCGAGGTCTACGACGCCGTGCGGGAAGCCGACGACGTCGCGGTGCTCGACCGACCCGTCCTCGACTGGGCGCTCACACTCCGATCACCCACGGCGGACACGCTCGTCACCTGGTGGACCGACATCGCGGGCACGATCGGGATGCCGATCGTCGCGCTCGGGTTCCTGGTCGGCTTCACGATCCAGCGCCGTGCGTGGACGCCACTGGTGCTCCTGGTCGCAGCGAGCGGTGGTTCGTTGCTCATGACGATCGCGGGCAAGGACCTCATCGGCCGTGCACGTCCGCCGCTGTCCGACGCGGTGCCGCCGTACGAGACGTCGCCGTCGTTCCCGTCGGGGCACACGCTCAACTCCACGGTGATCGTGGGCACCATCGTGTACCTCCTGCTCCTGCGGCAGTCGCGCGTCGTCACCCGGGTGTGGACGATCGTCGTGGGCACCCTGTTCGTGCTGTCGGTGGGGGCGTCGCGGGTGTTCCTCGGGCACCACTGGCTGACCGACGTGCTGGCGGCGTGGGCGCTCGGACTCGCCTGGCTCGCCCTCGTGATCACGGCGCACCGGTTGTACCTGACGGCGCTCCACCACGGTGCCGAGCCCGCGCCGGACGTCGACCGCATCACTTCGTGAGCAGAAGACGTCGGGTTGCTCGCCCGCACCCGACATCTTCTGCTCACGAAGTCGCCAGGCACCGCGCCGGGCGCCCCGAACGGCAGAGCGCCGTCAGCCGCGACCGGTAGGTTGCCGGGCATGGAAGAACGGGTCTTCGGCGGCAGGTACCGCGTCACGGGCACGCTCGGACACGGTGGCATGGCGTCCGTGTACCGGGCGGTCGACGAGCAACTCGGTCGCGAGGTCGCGGTCAAGGTGTTCCGCATCGGCCCCGTCGACCGCGGTGAGCGCGCCCGCGCCGAGGCGGAGATCCAGACGCTCGCGACGCTGCGCGCGCCCGAGCTCGTCACGCTCTACGACGCCGCTCTCGACGACGTCGACGGCGATTCGTACCTCGTCATGGAACTCGTGCCGGGCAGTGACCTGGCGACCCGTCTGCGCGAGGGTCCGCTCGACCCCGCGACCGCTGCCCGCCTGGGTGCGCAGGTCGCCGACGGCCTGGCCGCCGTGCACGCGCAGGGGATCGTCCACCGTGACGTGAAGCCCGCGAACGTCCTGCTCGAGAGCGACGGCCGGCACGTCAAGCTCGCCGACTTCGGGATCGCCCTGCTCCGTGACGCCTCACGCGTGACGGGGACGGGGACCGTGATGGGGACGGCGGCGTACCTGGCCCCGGAGCAGGTCCTGGCGAAGGAGATCACCGGCAAGGCCGACGTCTACTCCCTCGGGCTCGTGCTGCTCGAGTGCATGACCGGCCGCCAGCCGTTCCCGGGCAGCGCGGTCGAGTCGGCCACCGCCCGGCTCACCCGTTCGCCCGAGATCGACCGGCAGCTGCCCACGGCCTGGCGCACCCTGCTGCACGTGATGACCGCGCAGGACCCGGCGGAGCGACCGACGGCTGCCGAGGCGGCCGAGCGCCTGCGAGCGCTGGGCCGCGACGAGCCGACGAACGCCACGCAGCTGCTGCCCGGCACGCCCGGTGCGGTGACGTCCGCGGCCGCCGGTGCGGCTGGTGCCGCGGTCGGCGCCGGTGCCGCCGCAGCGGCGAACGCCGACGACCGGACGCAGGCGATGCCGGCGAGCGAACTGCCGAACGGCGGCGCGCGCCCGGGCGACGACGCCACCCGCGTCCTCGACACCCAGCGTCCGAACCCCGCCGACGACGTCTCGACGACCGTCCTCGGCGCCCAGGCAGCCGACCGCGGCGCATCGGGCCCGAGCGGTCCGACACCGCCACCGGTCACGCCCCGCCCGGTCCGGGGCGACCGGTCGGAGGACCAGCCGGAGAAGAAGAAGCGCGGACCGCTCATCGCCGCGATCATCGTGATCGCCCTGGTGCTCATCGGCATCGGGGTCGCGGTGTTCGCCCTGAACGGCGACGACGACGGCACTCCGACCCCGACGGACACCACGTCGACCGCGCCGACCGAGCAGCAGCCGTCCGAGGACCCGGGCGAGGAACAGCAGCCGAGCGAACCCGCCGAGCAGCAGCCCTCGCAGGAGCAGCAGCAGCCGTCGCAGCCCGCCGAGGAACCGAGCGAGCAGCCGAGCGAACCGACCGAGCCGGAGCAGCCCACGCAGGACCCGCCCGTCGGCCCGGAGCCGAGCACTCCGGCATCGAACCCGGTGCAGGAGCCGCAGGACGGCGCGGGCGCGGCCGACACCGGCGCGGTCGACACCACGTCGGACACCGCCCCCGGCAAGTCCGGCAGCGCCCCGGGACAGAACAAGGACTGACACGCCGGGTTTTCGTCCAGTCCCTGGAGCAATAGGCTCGCCCCGTGCGAGAACTGCAACGGAGCGGTGGTCCGACGACGGCCGTGGCCGCTCGGAACGGTGTCGGCTTCGGTTCGGCAGAGGCCTGGCTCGTCGAACGACCAGCGGGAGCGTCCGTGGCCGAGGCGATCGTCTCCGGCTTCACCGGACGCACCATCACCACCGGCGACGAGCTGTCCTGGGTCTGGTTCCCCGAGCGGACCCTGCCCGACGGGGCGTCGGAACCGACGGAAGCAGACCTGCCGCACTTCTGGGACGCCACGGCCTTCGCCGTCGACGTCGTCTTCACCGACGGCTCGCGGCTGCGTGACGACGCCGCGGTCCGCGACCAGTACGGCGACGCGGTCACCCCGGACGCGCAGGACGCGGCCCGCAAGCAGTGGGTGGACCAGTGGAACCGCCGCGCGGTCGACCTCACGCCGTTCGCGGGGCTGGTCGTCGACCGCCTGGAGGCCCGGCTCGGTTCCGACACGTCGGCTGCGGCCACCGACGGCGAACGTCCCGCACTGCGCGGTTGGCTCGACGCCGTCCGGATCGGTCCCGCGCGTCCGGCCCCGACGACCCCGCTCGGCCACGTCCGGACGACCCGTGGCACCCACGCGTCCTCCCGGTTCTCCCGCGGCAACAACGCCCCGCTCGTCGGCGTCCCGCACGGAGGCGTGTTCGGCCTGCCGATGACGGACGCCTCGAGCAACCGCTGGCCGTACGCGTACCAGGAGCACGACCGGCTCGACGACCAGGGGCGGCTCCGTCCGGCGATCCAGGCCTTCGCGACGAGTCACATCCCGTCGCCGTGGATGGGCGACCGCGGGGTGTTCCAGGTGATGCCCTCGCCACTCGACACCCCCGATGTCGACCGGTCCGCCCGCGCGCTCGGGTTCGACCACGAGGACGAGCAGGACGGCCCGCACCGCTACCGGGTCGCCCTCGAACACGGTGTGACGGCCGAGCTGACCGCGGGGGAGTTCGCCCTCGGGTTCCGGTTCACCGGCACCCGCAGCGTCGTGCTCGACCACCACGGCCGGGTGTCCGACGTCTCCGTGACGATCACCGACGGCACTGCCGTGGTCGAGGCGCTCCTGGACGACCGCCCCGGCACCCCGCCGCACCACGTGCACCTGCGAGTCGCGGGGGTCACCGCCGACCACACGACGGTCGGCGAGCACGAGCTGCGCGGCTGGCTGTCCGTGGGGCAGGCTGGGGGTACGGACGGCCCGGTCGACGTCCTGCTCGGCATCTCGACCGTCTCGATCGAGGACGCCCGCGCGAACCTCGACGACGCCGGCTCGTTCGACGCCATGTGCTCCCGTGCCGAGGCGCTGTGGACCGAGAAGCTCGCGACGCTGTCCTTCGACGGCGCGACCCCCGACCAGCTGACGAGTCTGTACTCCGGCCTGTACCGGCTGTTCCTCTACCCGAACCGCGCCGGGGAGACCGCCCTGACCGGCACCCCGCGGCACCGCTCCCCGTACGGCGACGTGCTGGCGGACCCGATCCGCGACGAGCCCGGGCCGGAGATCGTCGAAGGTCCGTTCACCACCACGAACGGCTTCTGGGACACCTACCGCACGGCCTGGCCGCTCCTCGGACTCCTGACCCCCGAGACCGCTGGCGAGCTCGCACAGGGCTTCGTCGAGCACCACCACGACGGCGGGTGGACGCCCCGCTGGAGTGCCCCCGGCGCCGAGGACTGCATGACCGGAACCACGAGCGACACCGTCTTCGCCGACCTCGCGGTGAAGGGCGTGCGCGGCTTCGACCTGGCCGAGGCGTACCGGAGCGCGGTGCGGAACGCGACCGTCCCGCCGCGTGACGAGCGCGTCGGACGCAAGGGGAGCCTCCCGGGCGCCTTCCGCGGCCACGTCGACACGGCGACCCACGAGGGGATGTCGTGGACCCTGGACGCGGCCATCAACGACTGGGGTCTGGCCGTCATGGCGGGCCTGCTCGCGTCACGGGCGCGGACGCCCGCCGACCTGTCCCGTTACGAGGCCGAGGCCGAGTGGTTCGCCCGCCGTTCCCTGCAGTACCGGCACGTCTTCGACTCCGAGCGCGGGTTCTTCATCGGCCGCGACCCGGACGGCTCGTGGCGGGTCGGCACCGAGTTCGACCCGCGCGACTGGGGCGACGACTACACGGAGACGAACGCGTGGGGCACCGCGTTCACGGCGCCGCACGACGGCGCCGGCGTCGTCGACCTGCACGGCGGGCCGGAGCGGTTCGATGCCGCTCTCGACGCGTTCTTCGCGACACCCGAGACCGGCGCCCTGGCGCGGTCCGGCTCGTACGGGTTCCCGATCCACGAGATGACCGAGGCCCGCGACGTCCGGATGGGCATGCTCGGGCTGTCGAACCAGCCGGCGCACCACATCCCCTTCTTCCCGATGTTCACCGGGCGCCACGACGACGCGCACCGCATCGTCCGCGAGTCGCTCGAGCGGCTGTTCGTCGGGTCGGACCTCGGCCAGGGCTACCCCGGCGACGAGGACAACGGTGAGATGAGCGCCTGGTACGTCTTCGCGACCATCGGCCTGTACCCGCTGGCCCCGTCGACCGGTACCTACGTGCTCGTGCCGCCGTCGGTCCGCAGGACGGTGCTGCGACAGCCGGGAGGATCGCCCACCGTCATCGAGATCGCCGCGGGCTCCGCAGGCGCGTACGTCGCGTCGGTGACGGTCGACGGCGCGCCCTGGACCTCGGTCACCATCCCGCACAGCGTGGTCGTGGCCGCGTCGCGGATCGAGTTCACCCTGTCCGACGAGCCGCAGGGCTGGGCGTCGGACACCCGCCCCGTCTCGGCCTCCGACGTGCACGGGTACCGGAACGCCCCGGTGGACGTCCTGCCCGTCGGGGTCTCGGCGCTCACCGACGACACCGGCCGCACCGTCACGGCGCTCGCCGCGGGGGAGTCCGTGTCCTTCGACGTGTCGTGCCCCGCCGCCTCGTTGTACACCGTGACGGTGGCATCGCCGGGGTCTTACTCGTGGCAGGTCGGCCTCGACGACGCCGTCACGGCGGTCGACGCTGCCGAGTTCTCGTGGGCCGGCCAGACCCGGGTGTTCCGGATCCTCGGCGGCGGTTCGTCGTTCACGTTCACCGCCGGCACCGACCTGACGCTGACGCAGCTCGAGCTCATCGCGGCCGACGGACAGCGTTGACCCGGCGTTCACCGAGCGGGAGCATGCTCGCCCCATGTCGATGAGCGCACCGTTCGATCCCGAACAGCAGGGCCGGTCCATCCCCGTGGACGGCAGTGACGAGTCCGAACTCGAGATGGAGGAGGACCGCGGCGCCGACGTCGGCGACGATTCCGCCGACCCGAGCGTCTCGCCCGTCAGTCACCACGACGAGGACGAGGCCGGCGGCGGCCCGGTGTTCCGACGTCCGCACGCCGGTGAGCGGCTCCACCCGGACGACCTCTGACCGTTCCGGGGGTCCTCCGGGCTTTCTTGGGCGATTGCCAAGCGGCTCGGGCATGCTCGTGCGCATGTCGATCGCGAACTCGTGGGACCCGTCCGGTGGCCGTGCAATCCCGGAGGACCAGGTCCGTCAGGACGGGCTCGAACTCGACGAGGACCCGGCGATGCTGGGGATCTCGTTCGACGTCGTGGGTGGCGCCTCGGCCGATCCCGCCGGGGTGTCCCCGGTCGACGTGAACGTGCCGACGCCGAGAGCTGCCGACTCCGCCGACTAGCACGGGACACCTGTTGACGAATGGGTCTCCCGATTTTGCACAGGCCATTGTTGTTGTGATCAGGGTGTTGCTAGAACGTGCTAGAGCAAATCGGATGCGTTGTCCCCGAAACAGGGGTAGAGCATGCTGTCGCTTTTGGCAACATCGTCGTATAGCCTTTGAGGATGGCCAGGACAGATCCCGCAGCACAGCGTAGTCAGCTAGCGGAACAGCGGCATAAGGTTGATTTCGATTCGTACGATGTCACCGTTGACGAACTTGTTCGTCGCGTCGGGCGTAATCGGATCGAAATTGCTCCCGCGTACCAGAGGCAGTTCCGATGGGACTTGCCGCGTCAGGCGAGACTGATTGAATCCTTGCTCCTCGGTATTCCCGTGCCATCTCTGTTCATGGCCACGAATGTCGACGAGGACCGCGGAACGACCTGGGAAGTCGTCGACGGTCTACAGCGACTTCTGACTCTCGTGAATTTTCTCGGTGATGAAGACGTGCGTAAGGCAGCCCGGCTGGAGGGTGGTCCGACTCGGCTGATCGGGCTAGAGAAGCTCACCGAACTCGAAGGGCAAGGAGCGGCGTCGCTCCCGACTGACATCCTCACAGGACTTCAGGACAGGCCAATCAAGGTCATTGTGCTCAACGACAAGAGTGACCTGAAAGTGCGGTTCGACCTGTTTGAGCGCCTCAATACAGGCGGGATCAAACTTACGGATCAAGAGGTTCGCGGATCTGTATTCATGGGTGAGTTCATTGACTTGCTTGAGGAACTGTCTACCCTTCCTTCTTTCCAACAAGTCGTGGTTCTACCGAAGGCACAGCAGCAAGATGCTTCGGCGCAAGAGTACGTCCTGCGTTTCTTCGCCTTCCTTGATCGATATAAGGACTTTGATCACTCGGTGAAAGACTTCCTTAATGACTATTGCGAGTTCGGGGCTGCGGCGCCGAACTTGGAGGAGCGCCGAAAGACATTTGTCGAAACCTTTGATTATCTTGCGCGATGTTTCCCGGGCGGCCTCAAAACGAGGAAGGGAACTACCCCCGTCAATCTCTTCGAGGGCGTGTCAGTAGGCGCCAGGCTGGCGCTAAACGCGGAACCTCGATTGAAGGTTCCGGGCGACCTCAGTTGGGTGCAAAGTGATGAGATGAAGGCCGTCACGACTGGGGCTACGAACAATCGTTCCCGTGTAACCGGCCGGATCGAACGCTCTCGCGACCACTTTCTATCTGGATCATGATTTCCCTCGACTCGCATAGAGCCGCGCTGAAGGATCGCGTCTCTGTCATCCGCAACATCATCGACGAGACTCATCCCACTCCTCCCGCTACGGGGCGGATTGCGCGAGAGGCACGTGGAATGGCAGTTGTTCTTCTTTTTGCTGCTTATGAGGAACTCCTAACTTCACTCAATCGATCGCTGTTGGAAGTAGCCGCTGGCTTGAGGGTTGGAAATCGTCGGCTTCAACCCGGGTTTCGAGCTTTCGCGTTACACAATGTTGCCTCGTCATTGAGTTCCGGGTCCCAGAAAAAGCTCTTCACCGCAGCTCTCCCTAATCTCGTCGAATTTGCTTCACGGGGAGAGCCTGGGCCGACCATCAACCCCGACGTATTCCCGAATGACGGGTCCTTTATGAGAAGGTCCCAGGTGACACTTTGGTGTTCTTTGTTCAGTGCCGGCGATCCGGCACCAATCCTTCGGAACATCTGGCAGCAAATCGACACCGTGGTCACTCAGCGTAACGGAATTGCCCATGGCCGTCTTACGCCACAGGAGGTGGGGCGGTCCTATTCGGAAGCCGAGATGAGGGCGCTCGTTGACGACTGGGACAGCGACTGGGCGCGCTTTCTCGACCATATCGAGCAACTTGCAGTAGCCAGGGATTTTTATCGGCTGCCCCGATGACAGGCCTGTATACGGCGCAAATCCCCGGGCCCCGCTATACCGCAGGAGCTCCCGGGGATCACTTCCGCACCCACCTCGATGGGGCGACTGGTCTCAGTGTGACATATCAGGCGGGATGGCGGAAGGGTCGGGGACCCGGTACTTGAACCCGACGTGCGAGCCGGTGAAGCCGAGGCGCTCGTAGAACCGGTGCGCATCGGTCCGTGCAGCGTCCGAGGTGAGCTGCACGAGCGGGGTCCCGAGGGCCGGTGCCGCCACGTCGGTCACCCAGCGCATCAGTGCGGTCCCGATGCCGCCGGAGCGCAGCGCACTGCTGACCCGCACCGCCTCGACGAGCAGTCGGGTGGCACCACGACGAGCCATCCCTGGGATCCGGGTGAGTTGCAGCGTCCCGACGAGCCGCCCGTCGGCGTCCTCGGCGACGAGCAGCGCGTTCGCCGGGTCGTCCACGATCGACCGGAGCGCCTCGGCGTACCGCGGTCGGTCTTCCCGCGCGGCGACGTCACCACGTGCAGCGCTGATCGGGTCGTCGGACAACAGTGCCATGAGCGCGTCGAGGTCCTCGTCCACCGCGTCCCGCAGCGTCACCTCGCCGGAGCGTGTGGTCAGGCGGACGGGCAGGGCGAGGTCGTGGAGCACGATCCCACCCTGCCCGACCTGACCGGGCGGTCCCGGTTCAGGGAACGGTGTGTCCGGCCGCGGTGAAGATCCGGTACCACTCTTCGCGCGACAGCTCGACGTCCGAGCCGGCTGCCGAGTCCCGCACGCGCTGCGGGTTCGTCGTGCCGAGGACGACCTGGAAGTGCGCGGGGTGGCGGGTGATCCACGCGACCGCGATGCCGGTCGGGGTGACACCGTGTGCGGCGGCGACCTCCTCGAGCACGTCGTTCAGCTCGGCGTACTGCTCACGGTCGCCCAGGAAGACGCCGTCGAAGAAGCCCTTCTGGAACGGCGACCAGGCCTGCAGCGTGATGTCGTTGATACGCGAGTAGTTGAGGATGTCGTTGTCGCGGTCGACCGACTGCTCGAGGCCACCCATGTTCGCGGTCAGACCCTGCGAGATCACGTTGGCGTGCGTGATGCTGAGCTGCACCTGATTGAACGCGAGCGGCTGGCGGACGTGCTTCTTGAGCAGGTCGACCTGGCCGGGGGTGTGGTTCGAGACGCCGAAGTGGTGCACCTTGCCGGCGGCGTGCAGCTCGTCGAAGGCCTTCGCGACCTCTTCCGGCTCGACCAGGGCGTCGGGGCGGTGCAGCAGCAGGACGTCGACGTACTCGGTCTGCAGCGCCTCGAGCGACTCGTGCACGGACTCGAGGATGTGCTCGTACGAGAAGTCGAAGTACGCGCCCTTCGGCGTCGGTCGGATGCCGACCTTGGTCTGCAGCACGATCTCGGCGCGTTCCGCGGGCGACAGCGTGACCGCCGCGCCGAACCGCTCCTCGCAGCCGTGCCACTCGCCGTAGACCGCGGCGTGGTCGAACATGTTCACGCCCGCGTCGCGCGAGGCGCTGTAGAGCGAACGGATGTCCTCGTCGCTCATGTCGTTGATCCGCATCAGTCCGACGACGACGTCGGAAGCGGTGAGGTCTGTCTGTGGCAACTCCAGTGTCTTCACGCCGTCGATCCTGCCAGCCGGTCCCCTGCACAGGCAGGCCCTGCCAGTACCTCAGGCGCGTTCGGGCAGCAGGACGGCGAGCACCTCGGAGCCGTCCGTCCACGTCCCGGTCAGCGTCTCGCCCTCGGGCAGGGCCGTACCGACGACCCGAGCGACGACGATCGTGCCGTGGTCGGTCGCGATCGACGTCAGGGCGTCCGCAGTGGTCGCTCGCACCGAGGTGACACTGGGGGAGTCGGGTGCGGAGCCGCTCCCGCTGGCCCAGGCGTCCTTGGGCCGCTGTCCGGCACCGTTGGCCAACTCGAGCTCCGCTTCGTGTCCGCCGGTGACGATCGCCCGGCGCAGGACATCAGCGTGGACGGGATCGCCCACGGCGTCGTACACCCACCGTCGCCCGAGCACGGAGTGGTCCATCTCGTTGACCAGGAACGCGTCGGCACCGGGCAGTGGTGCATCCCGGTAGGTCAGTGGCGCCTGCAGGACGCGGCCGTCGTCGGTGCGGACGAGGAGCACCTCGATGCCGACCTCCCCAGCGGGGTCGTCGAACCGGAACTGCCCGACGACCTGGAGCGGCGCTCCCGCGACGACGCCGCTCCACGCCTGGCGGGGGAGCCAGGTGGCGAGCGCCTCGGCCTTGGAGGGGCGGAGCGTTGCCTGCTCGATGACTGCCATGTCCTGACCGTACTGCCGCGCAGCACCGTGCCGTCGGCGTCGGCGTCGCTCGAGGTCAGTGGACGGAGAACCCGCCGTCCACCGCGATGGACTGCCCGGTGACGTAGGCCGACCCGGGTCCGGCGAGGAACACCGCCGCCGCGGCGAAGTCCGACGCGAGCCCGTTCCGCCCGACCAGCGTCCGTGCGGCGAGGGCCGCGACCGTCGCCGGGTCGGACCCGAGTCGCTCGTTGAGCGGGGTGCGCACGAAACCGGGGACGAGGACGTTGGAGGTGACCCCCTGCGCGGACCAGGCCTCTGCCTGGGACCGGGCCAGCGCCTCCAGACCGGCCTTGGAGACCCCGTACGCGCCGCTGGCGGCGAAGGGGCGGTGGGCCTGCTGCGAACTGATCGACACGATCCGCCCGTACCCACGGGCCGCCATGCTGGGTGCGAGCCGCTGCCCGAGCACGAACGGCGCGTCGAGGTTGACGGCCATCGTGGCGTCCCAGGTGGCCTCGTCGAGTTCCGGCATCGGCGGCCGCAGGTTGATCCCGGCGGAGTTCACCAGCACGTCGACGTCCCCGGCGGCGTCCGCGAGCGCGTGTGCGCCAGCGCGGGAGGAGAGGTCCGCGACGATGCCGTCAGCCGAGCGGCCCGCCTGGCGGATGCCGGCGACGGTGGCGTCGATGGTCGCGGACGTCCGGGCGGCGACGAGGACGTGGGCACCTGCGTCGGCGAGTGCGGTGGCGATCGCTCGGCCGATGCCGGAGCTGCCTCCCGTCACGAGTGCGGTGCGGCCGTCGAGGCCGAAGAGCTGCTGCAGCGACATCCGGTCAGGCTACCGAGGCCCGTACGCTGGGCCGGTGCGTGACGACCTGCTGCCGATGCTCGCCTGCCCCGTGTGCGCCGAGCCCCTCGGCCGCGTCGACGGCGGCCAGGTCGGCTGCCCGAACGGTCACCGGTTCGACGAGGCGAAGCAGGGCCACCTGACGCTCCTGCCCGCGAAGCGGCGCGCACTCACCGCGGACACCCCGGAGATGGTGGACGCGCGGCTGCGGTTCCTGGGGCGCGGCCACTACGCGCCCGTCGAGCGGGCGCTCGCCGCGATCGTCGCAGACGCCACCGCGCCCGGCATCGTGCTCGACGTCGGTTCGGGCCCAGGGACCTACCTGGCGCATGCGCTGCGCGCGGCGGACGGGAGGCTCGGGGTCGCGTTGGACTTGTCGGCCGTCGCGATCCGGCGTGCGGCACGCGCCCACGAGCGCGCGGGGGCCGTCGTCGGGGACGTGACCGAGCGCCTCCCGGTCGTCGACGGCGCTGCCGCCGTCCTGCTCGACGTCTTCGCACCCCGCAACCAGACCGAGTACGCCCGCGTCCTGCACGCCGACGGCGTGCTCGCGGTGGTGACCCCGCGGGCCGGCCACCTGGCGGAGCTCGCCGAGGCGACGATCAGCGTGGACCCGGAGAAGGAGCGCCGGCTGCACGACTCCCTGGCGCCGTCGTTCGCGCTGCGGTCCTCCGAGGACCTGACGTGGACCATGGAGTTGTCGGCGGAGGACGTCCACGACGTGGTGCACATGGGGCCGAGCCACCACCACGTCGCGGCGGACACGGTGTTCGAGCCGGCGACGGTGACGGCCGCGGTCACCGTGTCGACGTGGACGCCGACGCGCTGACCGCGACCCTCAGGACGGATCAGTCGCCAGCGGGGGCGACGTCGAGCTGCCAGACCACGCCGAACCGGTCGCGCAGCTGCCCGGCCAATGGTGCCCAGGCCGAGGGTTCCAGAGGCTGCCGGACCTCGGCGCCGTCGGACAGTACGGCCCAGTACCGCTCGATCTCGGCCGTGTCGTCGCCGTGCACGAACACGTAGAAGGCGTTCGATCCCTGGTCGTAGGGCTGCCCGGGCCAGACGTCGAAGGCCATGACGCGGAAGCCGGCGGCCGTGGCGACCTGACCGAAGACGATCCGGTCCGCCCAGGCCGGGTCGTCCAGGGCGCCCATCTGGCCGTAGGTGGCGGCGGTGACCTCGCCGCCGAAGACCGATGCGTAGAAGTCGAGCGCCGCGCGGGCGTCGCCGTCGAAGTTGAGGTGGGTTGTCGTTTCGATGCTCATGGGACGAGGATGACGGGCAATGCGGTCAGATCGTGTCCGCTTCTCGGACGAAGATGGACGCCATGGCCGGACCCTCCGCACGGATGCTCGCGCTGCTCTCCCTGCTCCAGGTGCACCGCGACTGGCCGGGGGACGAGCTCGCCGGGCGGCTCGACGTCAGTCCGCGCACCGTCCGCCGCGACGTTGATCGGCTCCGCGGGCTCGGGTACCGGGTCGAGGCGCTCCGTGGCCCGGCCGGCGGCTACCGGCTCGAGGCCGGCTCCGACCTGCCCCCGCTGCTCTTCGACGACGACCAGGCTGTGGCGATCGCCCTGGCGCTCGCCGTGGCACCGGCATCGGGGGCGGACGTCGCGGAGTCGGCGGCCCGCGCCCTGGCGACCGTCCGGCAGGTGATGCCCGCGCGGCTGCGGTCCCGGGTCGACGCGGTGCAGGCCGTGACCGCGACGAGCCGGACCACCACCGACCCGGAGGTCCTGGTGGCGGTGAGCGAGGCCGTCCACCTGCAGGAGGTCTTCCGCTTCGGGTACGGCGACGACGAGACTCCGCACCGGGTGGAACCGCACGCCGTCGTCGCCCGGAACGGTCGCTGGTACCTGCTCGACTGGGATGTCGACCGCGACGACTGGCGCACGCACCGCATCGACCGGATCACGCCCCGGATGCGCACCCGCGTCCCCTTCACGCCGCGACCGATCCCCGGAGGCGATGCGGCCGCGTTCGTGTCCGCGCGGTTCAAGGGGTCGGCGGTCGACGACGTGTGGCCGTGCACCGGTTCGGTGACCACGACGGCGGGCGATGCGCGGCGGATCGCGCCGTACCTGCCCGAGGACGCCGTGGTTGAGCAGCTCGAGGACGACCGGGCCCGCGTCACCCTCGGATCGTGGTCGTGGGACGGGCTCGCCGGAGTCGTCGCCGGGCTGGCCGTGCCGATCCGGGTCGAGGGGCCGGAGGCGCTGCGTGGCGCAGTCTGCGACCTGTCGACTCGACTCGCGACCGCGGCTGACTGAGCCGCGTCGGTCACGCGCGTTAGGAGCGTGCATGCGTCCGCCAGGGCGGCGTCAGGGATCCGTTAGGAGCGGCCTGGAGGCCCGGCGCAGGACGCAGCATCGGTTCGGCACCACTCGTGGTGCCGGTCCGCGTCACCCGGCGCGGACACCGCAGATCTTCTGGAGTCCCTCGTGTTCGACGTGTTCGTCGTCGCCGGTGTCCTCGCCGTGTTCGGCGTGGTGGCACTGATCGCCAAGGGGGTGGAACGGCTGTGATCGGCATCACCATCGCGGCCGCCGTCCTCGGCATCGCCGCAGTCGTGTACCTCGTCTGGGCGCTCGTGCGTCCGGAGCGCTTCTAGTGGGCGCCGCGGACGTCTGGGCGGGCATCGCCCAGGTCGCCACGCTCGTCCTGCTGCTCGTCGTCGCGTACCGCCCGCTCGGTGACTGGATGGCGAAGGTCTTCACGCCCGTCCGCCACAACCGGGTCGAGCGCGGGGTCTACCGGCTGATCGGGGTCGACCCGGACGCCGAGCAGTCGTGGCCCGTGTACCTGCGCGGCGTGCTGCTCTTCAGCGTCGCCGGGCTCCTGCTCGTCTACCTGCTGCAGCGCATCCAGGTCGTCCTGCCCGGCGACCTCGGCCTGCCCGGCGTCGGACCCTCGCTCGCGTTCAACACCGCGGCGTCGTTCGTGTCGAACACGAACTGGCAGTCGTACTCGCCAGAGGTCACCCTCGGCTACACGGTGCAGATGGCCGGCCTGGCGGTGCAGAACTTCCTGTCCGCAGCCGTCGGCCTGGCGGTTGCCGTGGCCCTGGTGCGCGGGTTCGCCCGTCGCAAGTCGGGCACGCTCGGCAACGTGTGGGTGGACATCGTCCGCGGGCTCGGCCGACTGCTGCTGCCCGGGGCGTTCGTCTTCGCGATCGTCCTCGTCGCCGGCGGGGTCGTCCAGTCGTGGGGGAGCGGCACCGACGTCACCACGCTCATCGGTGGCACGCAGCACATCCCCGACGGGTTCGTCGCCTCGCAGGAGGCGATCAAGGAACTCGGCACGAACGGTGGCGGCTACTTCAACGCGAACTCGGCGCACCCGTTCGAGAACCCGCAGGCATGGACGAACCTCGTCGAGATCTTCCTGATGCTCGTCATCCCGTTCTCGCTCCCGCGCACGTTCGGGCGGCTGGTCGGCGACGACCGCCAGGGGTACGCGATCCTCGCCGTGATGGGCGCGATCTTCCTCGTGTCGCTGTCGGTCATGTCGATCGCCGAACTCGGCGGCGGCGGTGTCGCCACACACGCTGCCGGGGCCGCGATGGAGGGCAAGGAGAGCCGCTTCGGCATCCTCGGTTCGACGCTCTTCTCGACCGCGACCACCTCGACGTCCACCGGTGCGGTCAACGCGATGCACGACAGCTACACCCCGATCGGCGGGATGATGGCGCTCGTCAACATGATGCTCGGCGAGGTCACCCCCGGCGGCGTCGGATCCGGCCTGTACGGCATGCTCGTGCTCGCCGTCATCACGGTGTTCATCGGCGGCCTGCTCGTCGGTCGCACCCCGGAGTACCTCGGCAAGAAGATCCGCGCCAAGGAGATGACCTTCGCGGCGCTGTACATCCTCGTCACGCCGACGCTCGTGCTCCTGGCCACCGGGCTCTCGCTCGTGATCCCCGGGGTCCGCGAACAGGTGCTCGGGACGTCGATCTTCAACCCCGGCAACCACGGGCTGACCGAGCTGCTCTACGCCTTCACCTCGGGCGCGAACAACAACGGCTCGGCCTTCGGCGGGCTCACTGCGAACACCACCTGGATGAACTCCTCGCTCGGCGTCGTGATGCTGCTCGGCCGCTTCGTGCCGATGGTGTTCGTCCTGGCGCTCGCCGGGTCCCTCGCCGCGCAGGACCGGGTGCCGGAGACCGCCGGCACGCTGCCCACCCACCGCCCGCTCTTCATCGGGCTGCTCGGCGGCGTCGCCGTCATCGTCACCGCACTCACCTACTTCCCGGTGCTCGCACTGGGTCCGCTCGCAGAAGGACTGTCATGACCACCCCCGTGACCACGGAGTCGGAACCGCGCACCGCCGTGGAACCGGCCACCCGCTCGTCCGCATTCGGACCCCGCCAACTGGTGGCGGGCCTCCCGGGCGCCCTGCGGAAACTCGATCCGCGACTCATGTGGCGGAACCCCGTCATGTTCATCGTCGAGGTCGGCGCGGCGCTGACGACGGTGGCCGCCGTCGTCGAGCCGTCCGCGTTCACCATCGCGATCGCCGTGTGGCTCTGGCTCACCGTCGTCTTCGCCAACCTGGCGGAGTCGGTGGCGGAGGGCCGTGGCAAGGCGCAGGCCGACACCCTGCGGAAGACCCGCTCGACCACGAGCGCCCGCCGGGTGCTCGGGTACGCGACGACCGACGCGGCCGCGACCGGCAACGAGACCGAGGAGGTCGCGTCCGTCGACCTGGCCAAGGGCGACGTGGTCGTGGTCGTCGCCGGTGAGGTCATCCCGGGCGACGGCGACGTCATCGACGGCATCGCGTCGGTCGACGAGTCGGCCGTCACGGGTGAGTCCGCACCGGTCATCCGCGAGTCCGGCGGTGACCGCAGTGCCGTCACCGGCGGCACCCGGGTGCTGTCGGACCGGATCGTGGTGCGCATCACCTCGACGCCGGGCGAGACCTTCATCGACCGGATGATCCGCCTGGTCGAGGGTGCGGCACGGCAGAAGACACCGAACGAGATCGCGCTGAACATCCTGCTCGCCTCGTTGTCGATCGTCTTCGTGATCGTCTGCCTGACGATGCAGCCCATCGCGGGACTCGTCGGCGCGACGGTAAGCGTGCCGGTGCTCATCGCCCTGCTCGTCTGCCTCATCCCGACCACCATCGGAGCCCTGCTCTCCGCGATCGGCATCGCCGGCATGGACCGGCTCGTGCAGCACAACGTGCTGGCGATGTCGGGCCGCGCGGTCGAGGCCGCCGGCGACATCACGACGCTGCTGCTCGACAAGACCGGCACGATCACCTACGGCAACCGTCGGGCATCCCGCGTGGTGCCGGTGCCGGGCGTGAGCGAGGCTTCGCTCATGGCGGCAGCCGCGCTGTCGAGCGCCGCCGACGGGACACCGGAAGGCCGCTCGATCGTGTCGCTCGCTGCTGACGCAGGGGTGGCGCCGGCACTGCCGGACGGCGCTGTCGAGGTGCCGTTCACGGCGCAGACGCGCATGTCCGGTCTCGACCTGCCCGACGGGTCGCAGATCCGGAAGGGCGCTGCTGCGGCAGTGCTCGCCTGGGCGGACACCACCGAAGCCGGTGTGGTGTCGGCCATCGACGCGACCGTCGCGGAGATCTCCGACCAGGGCGGCACCCCGCTCGTCGTCGGCCGCCGCTCCTCCGACGGCGCGGTCGCCCTGCTCGGCGTCGTGCACCTGAAGGACGTCGTCAAGGACGGAATGGCGTCGCGGTTCGCCGAGCTCCGGTCGATGGGCATCCGCACGGTGATGATCACCGGGGACAACCCCCGCACCGCGGCCGCCATCGCCCACGAGGCCGGCGTCGACGACTTCCTCGCCGAGGCCACCCCGGAGGACAAGCTCGCCTACATCAAGCGCGAGCAGGAAGGCGGCAACCTCGTCGCCATGACCGGTGACGGCACCAACGACGCCCCGGCCCTGGCCCAGGCGGACGTCGGCGTCGCGATGAACACCGGCACGACGGCGGCGAAGGAGGCGGGCAACATGGTCGACCTCGACTCCGACCCGACCAAGCTCATCGACGTCGTCCGCATCGGCAAGCAGCTGCTCATCACCCGCGGTGCCCTGACCACCTTCTCCATCGCCAACGACGTCGCGAAGTACTTCGCGATCATCCCGGCGATGTTCCAGGCAGCGTTCCCCGGGCTCGCGGCGCTCAACATCATGGGGCTGCACAGCCCGTCGTCCGCGATCCTGTCGGCGGTCATCTTCAACGCGCTCGTCATCGTGGCGCTCATCCCGCTGTCCCTGCGTGGAGTCAAGTACCGCGCGGCCGCAGCGTCGTCGATCCTCGGCCGCAACCTGCTCGTCTACGGGCTGGGCGGCGTGGTCGTCCCCTTCATCGGCATCAAACTGATCGACCTCGTGGTCGGTCTCATCCCGGGGTTCTAGTCATGGCATCTGCACGTTCCACCTTCCGTTCCGCCGGTGTGGCCATCCGCCTCACCCTCGTCGCCACCGTCGTCCTGGGCGTCGGCTACCCGCTCGCCGTCTGGGGCGTCGGCCAGGCGGCGTTCCACGACCAGGCCAACGGTTCGATGGTCACGGACTCGTCCGGCAAGGTCGTCGGTTCCTCGTTGATCGGGCAGTCGTTCACCGGAAAGCAGGCCGACCGCTGGTTCCAGTCGCGGCCGTCCGCCGCCGGGGACGGCTACGACGCGGGGGCGTCCTCCGGCTCGAACCTCGGGCCGAACAACGCCGACCTGCTCAAGGCCGTCGAGGAGCGTCGTGCGGCGCTGGCGAAGGCCGACGGGGTCCCCGCCGCGCAGGTGCCTGCCGACGCCGTGACCGCATCCGGTTCGGGGCTCGACCCGGACATCAGCCCCGCCTACGCGTCCCAGCAGGTGGCTCGAGTGGCCTCGGCGCGGGGGTTGTCCGTCGCCACCGTGCGGCAGCTCGTGGCGTCGCACACCGAGTCGCGGCAGCTCGGGTTCCTCGGTGAGCCCGTCGTGAACGTGCTCGCGCTGAACCTGGCGCTGGCGAAGGCGTCCTGAGCGTGGGTGTCCCCTCCGCAAAACACCGGTGCTCGCGCGTCGAACACCCGCAATCCGCGGTGCGACAGGTGAACACCGGTGTTTTGCGGAGACCGACCCCCGCACGCGAGAGGATGAGCACGTGAAGCGCGGGAAGCTGCGGGTCCTGCTCGGTGCGGCGCCCGGTGTCGGCAAGACCTACACGATGCTCGAAGAGGGGCGTCGGCTGCTCGACGAGGGTCGCGACGTGGTCGTCGCCGTCGTCGAGACGCACGAGCGCGCCGCCACCGCAGCACTGGTGAACGGGCTCGAGGTCGTGCCCCGCCGCACCGTCTCGCACCGGGGTGTCGACCTCGACGACCTCGACCTCGACGCCGTCATCGCCCGGGCACCCGAGGTCGCGCTGGTCGACGAGCTCGCGCACACGAACGCCCCGGGGAGCCCGAACGAGAAGCGCTGGCAGGACGTGGAGGCACTGCGGGACGCCGGCATCGACGTCATCTCGACCGTCAACGTGCAGCACATGCAGTCCCTCGGCGACGTGGTCCGCGAGATCACCGGCACCGTGCAGCGCGAGACCGTCCCCGACGCCGTGGTGCGCGCGGCCGACCAGATCGAGGTCGTCGACCTGGCCCCGGCAGCGCTGCGCGAACGGCTCTCCGACGGGCTCGTGTACCCGGCGGCCCGGATCGACGCCGCGCTGTCGAACTACTTCCGCCTCGGCAACCTCACCGCGCTGCGCGAGATCGCCCTGCTCTGGCTGGCCGACGAGGTCGACGACGCGCTCAAGGCCTACCGCGCCGAGCACGGCATCGAGCACCGGTGGGAGACCCGGGAGCGCGTGCTCGTCGCCCTGACCGGCGGCCCCGAGGGCGAGACCCTGTTGCGCCGCGGCGCCCGCATCGCCGCCCGCAGTGCCGGCGGTGAACTCGCCGCCGTGCACGTGACGACGAACGACGGCCTGCGCGTCCGGCACCCCGGCGCGCTCGGCAAGCAGCGGACCCTGCTCGAGCAGCTCGGTGGGACGTACCACCAGGTCGTCGGTGACGACGTGCCGAGCACGCTGGTGCGGTTCGCGCGGTCGATCGACGCCACCCAGATCGTGATCGGGGTCAGCCGCCGCAGCCGGCTCGCTGCCGCGATGACCGGTCCGGGGATCGGCAACACCGTGATCCGCGAGTCCGGCGACATCGACGTGCACGTCGTCACGCACGAGCGCGCCGGCGGCGGGATCACCCTGCCCAAGCTCGGCGGCAGCCTGTCCCGCGGCCGGGTGGTCGCCGCGTTCGTCCTGTCGGTCCTGGTCGGGCCGCTGCTCACGTGGGTGCTGTCGATCGGCAGCGATCCGGACGCCATCACGGTGGACGTGCTGGCGTACCAGCTGCTCGTCCTGGTCGTGGCGCTCGTGGGTGGGATGTGGCCGGCGGTGTTCACGGCCGTGCTGTCCGGGCTGAGTCTCGACTACTTCTTCGTGCAACCCCTCTACATGGTCACCGTCCAGCAGCCGTGGCACCTGTTCGCCCTGGTCATGTACGTGATCAGTGCGGTCCTGGTCAGCTTCGTGGTCGACCGGTCCGCCCGGCGGTCGCGTGCTGCCCGTCGGGCCTCGGCCGAGTCCGGGCTCCTGATGGGCATCGCCGGCAGCGTGCTCCGCGGCGACGACGCCCTGCAGGCACTGCTCGACCGCACACGAGAGGCGTTCGGCTTCGCCGGCGTCCGGATCCGCCAGGGTGACGAGGTGCCGGCGACCTCCGGCGAGTTCGGCGCGACGCCGGACGCGTCGACGACGCTGGCGTCCGGCGCCGTGCTCGAGTTCGCCGGCGCGCCCGACGACCCGACCCAGCGCCGGTTGCTGCGGGTCGTCGAGCAGCAGCTCGACGCCGCCGTCGAGCACCGCGAGCTGACCCGCACGGCCGTCGGCGCCGAGCGCATCGCCGCCGCCGACCGGGTCAGGAGCGCGCTGCTCGCGGCCGTCGGCCACGACGTGCGCCGACCCATCGCAGCGGCCTCCGCCGCCGTGCAGACGCTGCGTGCGTCCGACATCGACCTGTCCGGGGCCGACCGGGAGGCGCTGCTCGCGACCGCCGACGAGAGCCTCGGTCAGCTGGCGGTGCTGTTGGCAGACCTGTTGGACGTCAGCCGCGTGCAGGCCGGAGTCCTCGCGGTCACCCCGGCGGCGATCGCGCTCGAGACGGTGGTCGCGCCGGCGCTCGACGAGCTGGAGCTCGGCCCCGACGACGTCGACCTCGACCTGCCCGCGGACCTGCCGCCGGTGCTCGCCGACCCGGTCCTGCTGCAGCGCGTCGTCGTGAACCTGCTCGCCAACGCCGCCCGGTACGCACCGGACGGCACCCACGTCCGGGTCGCCGCGAGCGCGTTCGCCGGCGGGGTCGAACTCCGCGTCGCCGACCACGGCCCCGGGATCCCCGAGGACCGCCGCGACGAGGTGTTCCAGCCGTTCCAGCGGCTCGGCGACACGGACAACGAGACCGGCCTCGGGCTCGGGCTGGCCCTGGCGCGCGGGTTCACCGAGGGCATGGGCGGCACGATCGAGGTCGACGACACCCCGGGCGGTGGGCTCACCGTCGTGGTGCGGCTGCCGATCGCCGGGCACGTGGGAGTGGAGATCCGATGAAGGTCCTGATCGCTGACGACGACGCGCAGCTCGTCCGCGCGCTCTCGGTGACGCTCTCGGCGCGTGGGTACGACGTCGTCACGGCTCGGGACGGGCGCGAGGCGATCGACGCCGTCATCACCGAGCGCCCCGACCTGGTGCTGCTCGACCTCGGCATGCCCCGGCTCGACGGCATCGGCGTGCTCGAGGGCGTCCGGGCCTGGTCGCAGGTGCCGGTCCTCGTGCTCTCCGGGCGCACCGACTCGTCCGACAAGGTCGACGCGCTCGACGCCGGTGCCGACGACTACGTGACGAAGCCGTTCCAGATGGACGAGCTCCTCGCCCGGCTGCGGGCTCTCGGACGGCGGCGGGTGGTGGCGTCGGAGGAGACCCCGACGATCGCGATCGGACCGCTGCTCGTGGACCTCGTCGCGAAGCAGGTCACCCCGGCCGAGGGTCCGGCGATCCGCCTGACGCCCACCGAGTGGCGCCTGCTCGAGGTCCTGGTCACGAACCCCGACCGTCTGATGACCCGCGAGATGCTGTTGACCGAGGTCTGGGGGCCGACGCACGGCAACGACTCCGGGTACCTGCGCCTGTACATGGCGCAGCTGCGGCGGAAGCTCGAGCCCGACCCCGCGCACCCGCGCTACCTGGTGACGGAGTCCGGCATGGGGTACCGCTTCGCCCCCGGAGCGTAGGGGACCGCCGCTGTCGGGGAACTGGCGGGAAGCTGTCGTGTCGGTGGCGGGTCCCTGTCGTGGTGTGCCGTTCCGCGGTTCCCTACTGTTCAGGACATGAACGAGATGCGGATCGGTGAACTCCGACGACTGCGGGGCTGGACCCAGGAACGACTGGCCGAGACGAGCGGCATCGCCGTGCGGACGGTGCAACGGATGGAGAGCGGCAACGACGCGAGCCTCGAGTCGCTGTCCGCGGTGGCCACGGCCCTCGAGGTCCCCGTGCGCGACCTGTTCGCCACCGAGGAGCCGGCGTCGCTCGACCCCGGGGTGCGCGGTCTCGACGAGCGCGCCGAGCGGGAGCAGGCGCAGCGCGACGCGGCTTCGCGCGGCTGGCAGTACCTGTACTCCGGCGTCGGCATCGTCGTGACGCTCGGCACCCTGGCACTGATCGGTTCGCGCATCTGGCCGGGGGCCGCGATCTTCGTCATCCCCATCTACTGGGCGGGTGGACGGCTGCTCTCGCAGTTCTTGATGGCGACCGTCGTCGAGCCCGCGCTCGACCGTCGGTACCCGTTGTCGCGGTCTCGTCGGGACGCCTCGTCGCGGTCCCGTCGGTTCACGCCCGGGAACTGAACGCCGCGAGCTCGGCCCGGGTCCGGGCGCCGTGCTTCCGGAGCAGGTTCGCCACGTGGTACTTCACGGTGTTGACGCTGATGCCGAGTCCCTCGGCGATCTCCCGGTTGCCCACACCGGTCGCCACGAGCCGCAGGACGTCGCGCTCCCGCGGGGTCAGGTCGCCGTCGTCGACCGCGTCCACCTCGGCCGGCCGCGGGTCGAGCGGCAGTGAGATGTCGAGCACGGACCCCCAGCCGGGCGTGCTCGCGACCTGCACCCGCCCGTCGAGCGTGACGACCCGCTCCGCGATCGGCCGCATGGCGTCGTCGTGCACGTCGAGCGTGCCGGAGCCGTCGTCGCGGAGCTGCATGAGCAGGTTCCGGCCGTCGCAGTCCCACTGGATGCGCACCCGCTTCGCCGCACCGTCGTCGACCAGGGCGAGCACCGCGGTCCGGACGATCGCCCGGGCCGCGTGGGCGACGTCACCGGGGAGCGCACGGCCGGTGGCCGGCGGCTCGACGAACTGCACGTCGAGGTCCCCGAAGCGCACGAGCGGCCGCAGGTCGGCGCGCAACCGCGAGAACGCGCCGGTGACGGGTTCGAGCAGGGTGCTCCGCTGCTGATCGGTCACGGTGCGCAGGTCGACGAGGGCGGCCGAGGCGATCTCGACGGCCTCGGCCCTGGCGGCCGCGTCGGTGACCCGCGACGACCGGAGCACGGCGAGGACGGACTCCAGGGTCAGCGCGTGCCGATCGGCCTGCTCGGCGACCGTGCGGGCGTGCTCGGCGGCCGCGAGCCGGATGGCGGAGCCGCCCCGGGCCTCCAGGGTGTCGACCGATGCGTCCATGGACGCGACGGTACCCGTCCCACCCGAGCGGACGGGCCCACCCGATGGGATGGGGTCCCTGCCGGGGCGGGTAGCGGCGTGCCGAGGCGCGCGACGGAAGGATCGAGGGCATGGCAGCAACCACCGTCTCCGCAGCGCTCGACCTGGTCGTCCGCGAGGTCGGCGACCTGGCGACCCGCCTCGACGATGCCCCGGCCCAGCGCGCACTCGACCTGATCGAGGGCGCCGACCGGGTGTTCGTCCACGGCGCCGGTCGCTCCGGACTCGCCCTCCGCATGACCGCGATGCGCCTCATGCACCTCGGCCTCGACGCGCACGTCGTCGGCGAGGTCACCACCCCGGCCATCCGACCGGGCGACCTGCTCCTCGTCGCGAGCGGCTCCGGCACGACCACCGGCATCGTGCAGGCCGCACGCACCGCGCACGAGGTCGGCGCATCCGTCGTGGCGCTCTCGACCACCGACGACTCCCCGCTCTCCGAGCTGGCGGACGTCACGATCGTGCTGCCCGCCGCGACGAAGACCGACCGCTCCGGCACCGCCTCGGCCCAGTACGCCGGTGGCCTCTTCGAACAGGCGGTCGCCCTGGTGGGCGACGCCGTGTTCCACGCCCTGTGGACCCGAGGCGGGCAGTCCGCCGACGACCTCTGGCCCCGTCACGCCAACCTCGAATGAAAGGCACACCCATGCAGCTCCAGTTCGCCATGGACACCCTGACCACCGAAGCCGCCCTCGAGCTCGCCGCCGCGGCCGCGCCGCACGTCGACGTCCTCGAGCTCGGCACGCCCCTGATCAAGAGCGCCGGCCTGTCCGCCGTCACCGCGATCAAGGAAGCACACCCGGACAAGATCGTGTTCGCCGACCTCAAGACCATGGACGCCGGTGAGCTCGAGGCCGACATCGCCTTCTCGGCCGGTGCCGACCTGGTCACCGTCCTCGGTGTCGCCGGCGACTCGACGATCGTCGGCGCCGTCAAGGCCGCGAAGAAGCACGGCAAGGGCATCGTCGTCGACCTGATCGGCGTCTCCGACAAGGCCGCCCGTGCCCGCGAGGTCGTCGCACTCGGCGCCGAGTTCGTCGAGGTCCACGCCGGGCTCGACGAGCAGGCGGAAGAGGGCTTCACGTTCTCGACCCTGCTCGACGCCGGCAAGGACTCGGGTGTCCCGTTCTCGATCGCGGGCGGCGTGAACGCGTCCTCGGTCGCCTCGGTGCAGGAGGCCGGTGCCCGCATCGCCGTCGCCGGCAGCGCGATCTACAGCGCCTCGGACGTCGGCGCAGCAGCCGCCGAGATCCGCGCCGCCATCAAGTAGCGCGTCCCGGTCGCCCTCCTCGGGCGACGGTCAACGAGTGAGCAGAAGACGTCGAGTGCGACCACCGCACCCGACGTCTTCTGCTCACTGGCTCCCGCCCCTGCGGTCACACCCCGCCCCGCGGTAGCGTCGGGCCGTGGGGATCGAACTGCGCCGCGCGACCGCCGACGACTGGGAAGCCTGGCGACCAGTGCGCCTCCGCGCGCTCGCCGATGCCCCGCACGCCTTCGGCTCGACGCTGCAGGACTGGGCGAACGCACCCGAACACCGGTGGCGCACCCGCCTGTCGATCCCGGGAGCGCTCGACCTGCTCGCAGTCGACACCGCTGCCGAGGTTCCCGGCACGGTCGTCGGGATGGCCAGCGGGATCCCACCCACCGGCCCCGACGGCCCCGCCGAGCTCATCTCGATGTGGGTCGACCCGGCAGCGCGCGGCCGCGGCATCGCCCGTGCACTCATCGACGCGATCGCCACGTGGGCGGCTGCTTCCGGAGCCACCGAACTCGAACTCTCGGTGCTGCCCGACAACGCCGTCGCCCGTCGTGCCTACGAGCACGTCGGCTTCAGCGCCCGCGACGAACCCGGCGATCCGTTGCCGGACGGCCGGACCGAGGTCCGGATGCGCCGTACGGTGGCCACATGAACCGAGCGCTGCGCTGGACCACCTGGATCGTCGCCGTCGTCGTGCTGATCGCGGTGGTGTTCCTCGTCTGGGCGCACATCGTCATGCAGGGCACCCGCAGCGCCGCCCTGCAGGTCTGGCGCGACGACCGGATCGCGGTCCGGGACGCCGGTGACTCGGTGGTGATGACCCCGACCGGCCAGGCCGACGGGGTCGGGATCGTCTTCATCCCCGGCGCGAAGGTCGATCCGTACGCCTACATGGCCACGTTCCGGCAGGTGGTCGCCAACGGCACGACGGTGGTCATCACGAAGCCGACGCTGAACCTCGCGTTCTTCGACACCCGGCCGCTCGCCACGTTCGAGGCCCACGCACCCTCGGTCACCCGCTGGGGGGTCGGCGGGCACTCCCTCGGCGGGGTCCGCGCGTGCCAGCTCGCCCAGGACGCCGACGGCCTGCTGCTGCTCGGCAGCTACTGCGCGAACGACATCAGCCGCTCCTACATCGACGTGCTGAGCGTCTCCGGTTCGCGTGACGGCCTGTCGACGCCGGCGAAGGTCGACGCCGCGCGGGACAAGCTGCCGTCGACCGCCACCATGACCGAGATCCAGGGGTCGAACCACGCCGACTTCGGCGCCTACGGCGACCAGCCGGGCGACCGCGCGGCGACCATCAGCCGTGCTGATGCCCGCCAGCAGATCTCGGACGCGATCGAGGCTTGGGTGCGCGACCTGCGCTGATCACGCGGGCGGACCGGCGGACGTACCACGGGCCTCCAGACGGTCTGCCTGGAGGCCCGTGGTGCGTGACGTCAGTGGATCACGCCCGCCTCGTGGTCGCGTCCGGAACGGCGCCCGGTGAACCGGGCGACGAAGTACAGGACCACGCCGACGGCGAGCAGGATCGCGGCGTAGAGCCAGACCTGACCGCTCTGCTGCGTCAGCAGCAGGATGCACGACAGCACCCCGAGCACCGGGACGAACGTCCAGACCCGGAAGTGGTCGTGCTCGACGTGGTCGCGGCGGAGCACCAGGACGGCGACGTTCGTGCTGATGAACACGAAGAGCAGCAGGAGCACGACGGTCTCGGCCAGCACGCCCACGTCGCCCACCAGGGTCAGGAGCATCGCGACGATCGTGGTGGCGACGATGGCGGTCCACGGGGTCTTCCGGTTCGGCAGGACCTTCGCGAGCAGGGCGGGCAGGAGCCGCTGCTCGGCCATGCCGTAGGTCACGCGGCTCGACATGATCATCGTGAGCAGCGCGCCGTTCGCGACGGCGACCAGGGCGATGAGGCTGAAGACCCAGTCCGGGATCGGGACACCCGTGGCGGAGACGACCGCGAGCAGCGGGCCGCTGGACTCGGACAGCTCCGAAGCGGGCAGGGCGATCGCGCTGGCGAGGGCGACGAGGACGTAGACGACGCCGGCCGTGGCGAGGGCACCGAACAGGGCCTTCGGGTAGACGCGGCGGGGGTCGCGGACCTCCTCCGCGATGTTGGCGGACGTCTCGAAGCCGACGAACGAGTAGTAGGCGACGATCGCGGCGCTCAGGGTCGCCAGGGCCGGGTTCGCCTCGGATGGGAACGCGCCGATCCGGGAGACGTCACCGCCGCCACCGCCGAGCATCACGGCCACGACCACGATCACGATGACCAGGCCGGAGACCTCGATGATCGTCATCACGACGTTGCTCTTGAGCGAGTCGGAGATGCCGCGGGCGTTCAGGCAGGCGATCAGGGCGAGGAAGACGATCGCGGTGGGCACGGGCGGCAGGTCGACGAACGTGCCGAGGTAGTCGCCGGCGAAGGCGAGCGACAGACCGGCGGCGCTCGTGACGCCGGCGGCGAGCATGCTGAACCCGACCAGGAACGAGACGATCGGCGCTTTGTAGGCGCGTTCGGCGAAGACCGCGGCACCGCCGGCCTTCGGGTACTTCGTCACGAGTTCGGCGTAGGAGCCCGCGGTGAGCAGGGCCAGCAGGAGCGCGAGCACCAGCGGTGCCCAGAGTGCACCGCCGACGTCCTTCGCCAGCGTCCCCATCAGGGCGTAGATGCCGGCACCGAGCACGTCGCCGAGGATGAAGAGGAACAGCAGCGGGCCGGTGATCGCCTGGCGGAGCTTCGACTGCGTGCCGTCGTGGGGTGCGGCGGTGGTGTCGCTGGTCATGGTGGTGCCTTTCGTCCGGGTCAGCGTGCCGGGGCGTGTCTCAGAGGCCTCACAGGTGCGCCGTGGCGGGGGTCCTCCCTGCACAGCGGAGCGGCCGGTGAACTCGCTCCACAGGGTGCGGCGCGTCGGAACGTCCGGACTGGAGCGGTCCTAGACTCGTCGCGAGCCATTCGTCCACCACCAGTCCCCGGAGGACCGCAGATGACGACGCAGGACCAGCGCACGCCCGCGCGACTCAGTGACCAGCGCGCGCTCCTGTTCGACCTCGACGGCGTGCTCACCCCGACCGCCGACGTGCACATGCGCGCGTGGAGCCGACTCTTCACGCCGTACCTCGAAGCACACGGCGTCGCGCCGTACACCGAGCAGGACTACTTCACCTCCATCGACGGCAAGCCCCGCTACGACGGCGTGCGCTCGCTGCTCGAGTCGCGCGGCATCGACCTGCCGCAGGGCACCCCGGACGACGCACCCGACACCGACACGGTGTGCGGGCTCGGCAACCGGAAGAACGCGGAGTTCACCGCCGAGCTCGACGAGCACGGCGTCGAGCCCTACCCGGGGTCGCTCCGGTTCCTGACCGCCGCGATCGCCGCAGGCATGTCCGTCGCGGTCGTCTCGAGCTCGGCGAACGCCACGTCGGTGCTCCGGACGGCGGGCATCCTCGACCGGTTCCCCGTCGTCGTCGACGGGCTCGTCGCGCGTCAGGACGGCCTGACCGGCAAGCCGGCGCCCGACACCTACCTCGACGCGGCGACCCGGTTCGGGCTCACTGCCGCCGAGTGCGTCGTGGTCGAGGACGCCACCAGCGGGGTCGAAGCCGGCCGCAACGGTTCGTTCGGTCTCGTCGTCGGTGTCGACCGCGGTGCCGGGGCGGACGCCCTGCGCGAGCACGGTGCCGACGTCGTCGTGTCCGACCTCGACGAACTCATCGACCAGCTGCCCGCACCGGCCACCAGCACGACGTAGGCCACCGGGCCGGACGCTCCCTGGCTGCCGGCCGCACCGACGTACCCATCTCCCTCCCTTCCCACGGAGCAGCATGAACCCCATCACCTCGGACCCCCTCGACCGCGTCCGCTACCCGATCGACGAGTGGGCCCTCGTCGAGACCGAGTACACCCCCGACGAGCAGGGCGTCGCCGAGACGAACTTCGCCGTCGGCAACGGGTACCTCGGCCTGCGCGGGAACCTCGACGAAGGTCGTGGCGGCGTGCAGTACGGCACGTACGTCAACGGGTTCCACGAGACCTGGCCGATCCGGCACGCGGAAGACGCCTTCGGGTTCGCGAAGACCGGGCAGACGATCATCAACGCGCCCGACGCCAAGGTCATCCGCCTGTACGTCGACGACGAGCCGCTCGTGCTGGCCGAGGCCGACATCCTCCGGCACACCCGACGGCTGGAGTTCCGCGGCGGGTACCTGTTCCGCGAGACCGAGTGGTCGACGCCGTCCGGCAAGCGGGTGCTCATCCGGGCACGTCGACTCGTGTCGTTCACCGACCGGCACCTCGCCGTCATCGACTACGAGGTCACCGTGCTCGACGCGGACGCCTCGATCCTGCTGTCCAGCCAGATCCTCAACCGCCAGGACGTGCAGGACGAGTACCACGCCGGCATGCGGGCCGCGGCGAACGCCTTCGACCCCCGCAAGGCCGAGTCGTTCACCGAGCGGGTGCTCGTGCCGAAGCTCAAGCGCAGCACCGGCGGCCGTTCGGTCCTCGGGTACCAGGCGTCCAGCTCCGGCATGACGATCTGCGTCGGCGTCGAGCACCACATCGAGACCGAGAACAGCTGGGACGAGTCGTCGTCGATCGAGGACGACCTGGCGAAGCACGTCTACCGGGTGCAGGCCCGCGCCGGGCAGCCGATCCGGCTCGTGAAGCACGTGGTGTACCACACCTCCCGCGGGGTGCCCGTGCGCGAGCTCGCCGACCGGTGCGACCGCACGCTCGACCGCGCGCACGCCGAGAACGTCGACGAGACCTTCGCGAAGCAGCGCGACTGGCTCGACGACTACTGGGCCCGCAGTGACGTCGAGATCGCCGGTCAGCCCGCGATCCAGCAGGCCGTCCGCTGGAACCTCTTCCAGCTCGCGCAGGCCACCGCCCGCACCGACGGCCACGGCATCGCCGCGAAGGGGGTCACCGGCTCCGGCTACGGCGGCCACTACTTCTGGGACATGGAGATCTACGTCCTGCCGTTCCTGTCGTACACGGCGCCGATCGTCGCCCGGAACGCCCTGCGCTTCCGCTACAACATGCTCGACGCGGCACGGGCTCGGGCGCGCGAGCTGAACCAGCGCGGCGCCCTGTTCCCGTGGCGGACGATCAACGGTGAAGAGTCCAGCGCGTACTACGCCGCCGGCACCGCGCAGTACCACATCGACGCCGACATCTCGCATGCGCTCATGCAGTACGTGCGGGCCTCGGGCGACCGCGAGTTCCTGAAGCGCGGCGCCATCGACGTGCTCGTGGAGACCGCCCGGCTCTGGGCCGACCTCGGGTTCTGGCGGTCCAACGGTGACAAGAAGTTCCACATCGACGGCGTCACCGGGCCGGACGAGTACACGACCGTCGTCGACGACAACCTGTACACGAACGTCATGGCGCGGGCGAACCTGTGGTTCGCCGTCAACGCCTGCCGCGAGCTCGCCGCCGACGACGCCGAAGAGTACGACCGCATGGTGCGCCGGACCGGTCTGCAGCCGGACGAGCTCGTCGAGTGGGAGCACGCCGCCGAGTCGATGGAGATCCCGTTCGACCCGCACCGCGGCATCCACCCGCAGGACGCCCAGTTCCTCGACAAGGAACTCTGGGACCTCGAGAACACCCCCGAGTCCAAGCGCCCGCTGCTGCTCCACTACCACCCGCTGGTCATCTACCGGTTCCAGGTGCTGAAGCAGGCCGACGTCGTGCTCGCACTGTTCCTGCAGGGGCACGAGTTCACGGCGGCCGAGAAGCGTCGCGACTTCGACTACTACGACGCACTCACCACCGGTGACTCGACGCTGTCCGCGGTCGTGCAGTCGATCATGGCGGCCGAGGTCGGGTACCACGACCTCGCCGACCAGTACTTCCAGACCGCGCTCTACGTCGACCTGGCGGACCTGCACGGCAACACCTCGGACGGCGTGCACATCGCGTCGACCGGTGGCATCTGGGGTGCGCTCGTCAACGGCTTCGGCGGCATGCGCGACCACGGCGGCCGGATGAGCTTCAACCCGCGGCTGCCGAAGCACTGGGACCGTCTATCCTACCGTCTGACGGTGCGCGGATCGCGGGTCCGGGTCGACCTCGAGCAGGAAGCCATGACGCTCACGGTCGAGACCGGTTCGGGCTTCACGGTGTGGGTGCACAACCAGCAGTGGGACATCGAGGCGGGGGAGCCCACCGTGGTGCCGCTGCCGCACCACGGGCCGCGGATGTCCGGGCACGCCCCGACCACGAGCGACATCCAGGGCACGCTGCGGGCGGACGGCTCGGTCATCACCGCGTCGATCCCGACGATCTCCCTGGAGCGCGACTTCGACCTCGACGACTCGACCGGCTGACGCCGGTACCTGCGCCGCAGTCGCACGTCGCCCCGGTTCCGCCTCGCGGAGCCGGGGCGACGTGTGTTCCCGGGCGTTCCCGGCGCCTCCGAGCGCGTCCAGCCGGCCCGGGGCACCGTGGTCTGCCGTGCCCCTCGGGTCGATGGCGTCTCCCCGGGCACGGTTCGTGCAACGAGAGGAGACATCATGGGCAACCGGTTCGAGGGCAAGGTCGCGATCGTCACGGGCGCAGGGTCCGGCATCGGTGAGGCGACGGCGCGGGCGTTCATCGACGAGGGCGCGTCGGTCGTGCTGACCGACAGCGTCGAGGAGAAGGTCCGCGCGGTGGGTGACTCCCTGCCGACGCACCGGGTCGTCGCCCTGCACGCCGACGTGGCGAGTCCGGAGGACTGGGAGACCGTCGTCTCGGCGGCGATCGACCGCTTCGACCGGCTCGACGTCCTGGTGAACAACGCCGGGACCTTCAGCTCGGGCGACATCACCGACATCAGCACGGCCGAGTGGCGCCGGGTCATCGAGACCGACCTGTCCGGTGTGTTCTACGGCACCCGGGCGGCCCTGCCGTTCCTGCGCGAGACGAAGGGGTCGATCGTCAACACGTCGTCGGTCTCCGGTGAGGACGCCGACTGGCGGATGAGCCCCTACAACGCGGCGAAGGGTGGCGTGACGAACTTCACCAAGGCCGCTGCCCTCGACAACGGGCAGTTCGGCGTGCGCGTGAACGCCGTCGCTCCGGGACTCATCTGGACCGACCTGACCCAGGAGCAGGCGGAGGACGAGGCCCTGCAGTCGAAGTTCACCGAGCGCATCGCCCTCGGCCGCGGAGGTCGCTCTGCCGAGGTCGCCGAGGCGATCCTGTTCCTGGCCAGCGACGCGGCCTCGTTCATCACGGGTGCGGTCCTGCCGGTGGACGGCGGCACGATGGCGAGCAACGGGCAGCCGCCGCAGGCCTGAGCCACCCCGGCCCCGGCGGCACCGTCAGCTGGCGACGAGCTCGACCTTGAACCGCTCGGCGTCCTCGAGGAAGGCCGCGTGGTGCTCCGGGCCACCGGCGAACGGGTGTCGGTCCTCGTACAGGCGTGCCCAGCCGTGACCGGGAGCCTCGGCCCAGAGTCGCTCCACCGTCTCGGCAGTACCGGCGTGGAACGCCAGGTGGCTGAGCCCCGGTCGGCGGCGGTCGTGATCGCCGTCCAGCGGTGCCGATTCGAGGACGACGTACAACGGGCCGAGCCGCCAGCTCCGGCCGTGCTCCCAGCGCTGGAACGGCTCGTAGCCGAGTTCTCCGAGCAGCCAGCTCCAGGCGCCGACGGCGGTGTCGAGGTCGGCGGTGCGGAGCTCGACGTGGTGCAGCGTGCCGAGCGTCACAGGAGCTTCCGCAGGGTGTTCGTGTTGCGGGTCGTCGTCGTGCGCTTGACGCGTGCGGCGCCGGCCCGCTTGGCGAACAGGGTGTCGGTGCTCGAGCCCTTCGGGCAGGACCAGTAGACGACCCCGTTCCCGCGGGCGACCTGCTCGACCGAGTCGTCGATTTCGAGGTCCGCGACCAAGGCGTCGAGCGCACCGTCGTCGGACCCGAACACGACGTAGTCGTGCCGTTCGTCGGCACGCGCGAAGGGGAACCCGTCGACCACCGCCGCGAGGGCGTCGTGCCGGACGAGCACGATCCAGGCGTCGTACCCGAACCGGTCGCGCAGCCCCTGCTCGATCGACGTCTTGAGCTGCTCGGCGGGCACGTCGGCGGAGAACACGACGTTGCCCGAGGCGAGCGCAGTGCGGACGTCGTCGAACCCGAGCCCTCGGAAGAGCTCCGCGAGTTCAGCGCTCCGGATCGTGATGCCGTTCACGTTGACCCCGCGCAGCAGCGCCACCCACCTGTCCATGTCCGGACGGTAGCGGTCCGGGCCGCTCACGTCCACGTCCGGGCCACGCCCCAACCGGCACCCTGCGGCACGATGTCGACCACCAGGGCCTCACCGTCGTCGTCGCTGGTCGCCTGGAACCGCCAGCCCACGGTTCGCTCGGGCGCATGGGTGATCGCGGTGGGCAGCTCGGCGCGCGTCACGGTCAGCCGGGTGGGGGTGTCGCTCACCCGCCAGCGCCGTCCGGCCCACACCAGCCGGGTCGGCGTGCCCTCGGCCCACCACACCGTGGCGGCCGTGTCGGTGATCATCATCGGGTCTCCTCGTTCGAACGTGTGTTCGAATGGTAGGTGTCGACCTCCGACGTCGCAACTGACCGTTGCGTTCAGAACACGTTCTGAATAGGCTCGATCCATGACGCTCGTCGCTCCGCTCCGATCCCGACGGTCGGTGCAGTCCTCTGACCTCTCCCGCCACGCCAAGCAGGTGTTCGCTGCCGCCGAGGAAGCCCCGCTCGAGGTCACCCGTCGCGACGGGAAGCCCCTCGTCCTCACCACGAAGGAACGATCCGACGACGACGACGCAGTGCTCGACATCGCGGCGCAGCTCATCGCCGCGGTGACGCTCAACGAGCAACTGCCACTCCACGATCGGCTGGCGATCCCGTACCCGTGGATCAAGCTCCTCAGCGCCGCAGACCAGCAGCGCTTCGCCCGGGAGATCGTCGACGTCGCCCGTGGCTCGTTCTCGCTCCGGCAGCCGCGCAGACTCCTGCTCGAGATGCAGGCGTGGCGCAACAGTGCCGAGGCGATCGCCGCGGGCTGGGACACCGGAGAGCCGGAGATCCTCGCCGAGCCGATCCGCGTCGAGAAGCCCTGACGCGGTGGCGGGCCGGCGCGGCGGGGTCCCCCGGCCGATCCGTTCGACGGAGTACACGATCGTCTTCGGGACACGTGGCGCGGAACAGGGGTGGCGCGACGTGGTGGCGGTGCAGCGGAACGCAGTCGCTGCCGCGTGGGATCGGCTGACCACGGATCCGTTGACCGAGGACCTGTCCTGCCACGCCCTGCGCGGGGAACTCGGTGTGGTTCGACACTCTGGCCGGGAGTGGACGCGTCGTCAGTTCGAGCTGAAGCGCGGCGCCCGGATCTGGTTCACGGTCGACGTGGATGACCGGGTGGTGTGCATCACCGACGTGCACACCCACCACCCCAACCAGACGAAGTGACTGCGCTCGGCCTCGGCAGTCGTCGTGTAGACGGGACCCATGACGAACGACGAACAGGGCCCCGACGCGCAGCACCAGGTTCCCGAGGGGGTGTCCGAGGCCACGGTCGAGGCACTCGGCAGCCTGTCCGCCGCGGTCGAGGTCATCGAGCACGCCCGCGGCCTGCTCTACGGGTTCCACCGACTGACCGGCACCGCTGACCTGAACCTCGGTGAGGCGGTCGAGCAGCTGCGGAAGGCCGGGCACACCGAACTCGCCGAGCGCATCGACACCGAACTCGTGGGCCGCAACGTCATCGCGGGCCGCTGGACGTTCCAGATCGTCGAGGACTACGACGACGGCTACTACGCCCTCGCCAAGGAGCTCGAGCGCACCGCGCGCGACGAGCTCGTGCAGGGCCGCCGCCACCTGTTCGAGGCGGGCATGAAGGAAGACCGTCGCACCCAGGACCAGCGCCACCACGAGGCGACGCCGAGCGACCTGCCGGACTGACCACGGGCCTCCAGGCCTGCGGAAGACGCCGGCGTCCTGCGGAAGACGCCCCGGAAACGTCGAGACGCCGCCGGATTCGGCGGCGTCTCGATGACACGACGGCGTCTTGCGCAGGCCCAGCCCGATCAGCAGGCCCAGCAGGAACGCCTCAGCCGACGCCGAGCAGCGCCTCCAGCGGCCCCCGCGCGAAGTACAGCAGGAAGCCCGCGGCGACGACGTAGAGCAGCCACGAGACCTCACGGCCACGGCCGGACAGCAGCTTGATGAGCACCCAGCTGATGAAGCCGGCGCCGATGCCGTTCGCGATCGAGTAGGTCAGCGGCATGACGACGATCGTCAGGAACGCCGGCAGGGCCGAGCCGAAGTCCGACCACGAGATGTCCGCGACCTGCGCGACCATGAGCGCACCGACGACGACGAGCCCGGCGGCGGCGACCTCGAGCGGGACGACCTGGGTGAGCGGCGTGAGGAACATCGACGCCAGGAACAGCAGTCCGGTGACGACCGAGGCCATGCCGGTGCGTGCACCCTCGCCGATGCCGGAGGCCGAGTCGATGAAGACGGTGTTCGACGACACCGACGCGCCACCACCGGCGATCGCGCCGACGCCCTCGACGACGAGCGCCGACTTCAGGCGGGGGAACGTGCCGTCCGGCTTCGCGACACCGGCGGCCTTGGCCAGACCGGTCATGGTGCCCATGGCGTCGAAGAAGTTCGTGAAGACGAGGGTGAAGACGAGCATCGACGCGGCGAGCGGGCCGATGCGGGTGAAGGCACCGAAGACGTCGGCGTGGCCGACGAGCGACAGGTCCGGCACGGCGAACAGCGCGCTCGGCAGGCCGGGGGCGTTGAGGTTCCAGCCGGTCTTCGAGTCGACCGAGGTGGGCACCTGGAAGATCGCCTGCAGGATGATCGCGATGATCGTGGTCGCGACGATGCCGATGAGCAGCGCACCCTTGACCCGGCGGGCCATGAGCGTGCCGATGATGATCAGGCCGATGAGGAACACGATGGTCGGCAGGGCGCCGACGGAGCCGTCCTCGCCGAGCTGCAGCGGCGGCGAGGCGAGCCCGGAGGACCGCACGAAGCCGGAGTCGACGAGCCCGATGAAGGCGATGAACAGGCCGATGCCGACCGTGATCGCGGCCTTGAGCTGGGCCGGGACGGCGGTGAAGATCATCGTCCGGATGCCGGTCAACGCGAGGATCACGATGATCACACCGTTGATGACGACCAGCCCCATCGCCTCGGCCCAGGTGACCTGGTGCACGACGCTGACGGCGAGGAACGAGTTGATCCCGAGCCCCGCGGCGATTCCGAACGGCAGGTTCGCGATGATGCCCATCGCGATGGTCATCACGCCGGCGACGAGGCCGGTCGCCGCGGCCACCTGAGCGTTCTCGAGCCATCCGCCGCTGACGTCCTTGGCGGCCTGGTCGGCGCTGAACCCGCCGAGGATGAGGGGGTTCAGGATGACGATGTACGCCATCGTCACGAACGAGACGAGGCCACCGCGGACCTCGCGGGGGATCGACGATCCGCGTTGCGTGATGGAGAAGAATCGATCGAGGCCGGTCGCGAAGCGGTTCCGGGGCGTGGTGTCGGTCTGCGGGGCGCTCACCACGAGAGTTTAAAGGACGCTGGGTTTCGGGCGTGTCACACCGGTCTCACAGGTTGTGACGGCCGGGAGGCCCGTTCCACGCGGTTCGCGCACCTCGCGCTGGGCGTCTGCCCGCGTTCTCCGGCCATGGCTGGTGTTGGATGAGCGGGTGACGTCACCCATGGACCGCGCCCGTGTGCAGGCCGCCGTCCGCGAGCTGCTGCTCGCCATCGGCGAGGATCCCGACCGCCCGGAACTCACCCGCACCCCCGCCCGTGTCGCCGACTCGTACGCCGAGTTCTTCTCCGGGATCGGCACCGACGCGGTCGCCATCGCCCGGGACGGCACCGTGCACGCCGAGGACGGCGAACGCGGTCGGCTCGTCATCGTGCGGGACGTGAAGTTCCGCTCCGTCTGCGAACACCACCTGCTGCCGTTCCTCGGGGTCGCGCACCTGGCGTACGCGCCGGGCGACCGCCTCATCGGGCTCGGCACGCTGGCGCGGGTGCTCGACGCGGTGGCCTCCCGTCCGCAGCTGCAGGAGCGGCTCGGCGAACAGGTCGCCGCGACCATCGCCGAGGGGCTCGGCGCCGAGGGCGTCCTCGTGGTCCTCGACGCGCAGCACCAGTGCGTCACGACGCGTGGGGAGCGCCAGACCGGTTCGACGACCGTGACGGTGGCGGCGACCGGTTCGCTGGCCGACACCGCAGGACGGGCCGAGGCGATCGCGCTCATCGGCGCGGGGCGTGGGACCGAGGCCGGGCACGACGAGCGTGCCGGGGCGGACGCATGACGGGCCTCCTGGACGGCGCGGCCGGACCCGGCACGGCCGGCCCCGGCTGGGTCGTGCCGGACCTGCGCCACCCGGTCCGGACGTTCGGCCGCCGCACCATCGACTTCGACCACCGCATCGCCGTGATGGCAATCGTGAACCGCACCCCCGACTCGTTCCACGACCGCGGCGCCACCTTCGAGCTCGACCAGGCCGTCGCCGCCTCGGTCCGCGCAGCCGAACAGGGCGCCGACTGGGTCGACATCGGCGGCGTGAAGTTCGCCCCCGGTCCGGAGCTGCCCGCCTCCGACGAGATCGACCGCGTCGTGCCCGTCGTCGAGCAGCTCGCCCAGCAGTCCGACGTCGTCATCAGCGTCGACACCTTCCGCCCGGAGGTCGCCGCAGCTGCGATCGCAGCCGGGGCGACCGTCGTCAACGACACCACCGGCCTGTCCGACCCGCGGATGGCCGCCGTGGTCGCCGACTCCGAGGCCACCGTCATCATCACGCACTCCCTCGCGGAACCCCGTCGTCCGCTGCCCGCACCCCCGCAGTACGGCGACATCGCGGGCGAGGTCGTCGCGTTCCTGCGCGAACGGGTCGACCGAGCGCTCGCCGCGGGCATCCCCGAGTCGCGGATCATCGTCGACCCGGGCCACGACCTGCACAAGAACACCGTGCACACCCTCGAGCTCACCCGTCGGCTGCCCGAGGTCGTCGCGCTCGGCTACCCGGTCCTCGCCGCGGTGTCGAACAAGGACTTCGTCGGGGAGTCGCTCGGACGCCCCCGCGGGGAACGGCTCTCCGGATCGCTCGCCGTCGCGACCGTGAGCGCGATGCTCGGCGCCCGGATCGTCCGGATGCACGACGTCGCCGAGAGTGTCGACGCGATGCGCATGGTCGAGGCCACGCTCGGATGGCGCACCCCCGTGGAATCGAGGCACAACACGTGAACGTCCTGCCCCCGTCGATCGCGGACCTGTCCGACGACGACCTGCTCGACCTCTACACCGCCGACGCCGGGGCCCCCTGGCTCCGCGTGAACTTCGTCGCGACGCTCGACGGTTCGGCCTCGGCTGCCGGGGTGTCCGGGTCGCTCGGCGGCGACGACGACCTGCGCGTCTTCGACCTGCTCCGGCGGGTAGCCGACGTCGTGCTCGTCGCCGCTGGCACCGTCCGCGACGAGGGCTACGGGCCGATGGTCCTGCACGACGCCGACGTCGCCTGGCGTCGGGCGCACGGCAAGCCGGACCACCCCGTGTTCGCGATCGTCACCGGCTCGCTGTCGCTCGACCCGGGGTCTCGGGTGTTCACCGAGGCGCCGGTGCGCCCGATCGTCCTGACGTCGGCGACGGCGGCTGCGTCGTCGAAGGCCCAGACACTCGCCGAGGTCGCCGACGTCGTGCCCTGCAGCGCGGACGACGAGCCGGACTCGGTGGACGCCGGGCGGATCCGAGGCGTGTTGGCCGACCGTGGCCTCGGGATGATCCACTGCGAGGGCGGGCCGTCGTTCCTCGGGGCGCTCATCGCCGCGGACGCCGTCGACGAGCTGACCCTGACGCTCGACCCGTCGCTCGAGGGCGGGGAGGGGCCGCGCATCGCCCGGGGGTCCTCGCCGGAACTCCGGCGGATGCGACCGGCGCACGTGCTGCTCGGCGCCGACGGCGTGCTGCTCACCCGGTACGTCCGGGCGCGCTGACACCGGTCGCGCGCGGACCGCGGGACGGCGGGACCGCGGACCGCGGGACGGTCGGGCCCGTGGGCTAGGGTCGGGCGCGTGATCGACATCGTGGCGTCCGGGGTCCTCTTCGACATGGACGGGACCCTCGTCGACTCGACCGCGGTGGTCGAGGCGACCTGGACCCGGTTCGGCCACGCGAACGGCATCGACCCCGACGAGATCCTCGCGTTCTCGCACGGACGGCAGGCGATCGACACCCTGCGGCGCTTCCTCCCCGATCTGCCCCTGGCCGAGCAGCAGCGGATCGCGGCGGAGCTCGTCGCCGAGGAGACCGCGAGCACCGAGGGCATCCTCGAGATCCCCGGAGCCGTCGCCTTCGTGCAGCGACTCGTCGAACTCGGCGTCCCGGTGGCCCTCGTGACGAGCGCACCGCGTGACCTCGCCGCGGGCCGGATGGCGGCCGCCGGGTTCGCCGTGCCCGAGGCCTTCGTGCCCTCGGAGGACGTCGAGCACGGCAAGCCCCACCCCGACGGCTACCTGCGCGGAGCCGCCCTGCTCGGCGTCGACCCGACCGACTGCCTGGCGTTCGAGGACGCCCCGGCCGGGCTGGAGTCCGCCATCGCCTCGGGCGCGACCACGGTCGTCGTCGGTCCGCTCGAGCACCCGGTGACGGCCGGCCTGCACCGGGTCCACGGGTACGACGGCCTGACCGTCGAGCGCGACGGCGAGGCCTTCCGCATCCGCGGCTGAGCCCGGCGCCCGTCCTGCCTGTCCGCGGTCTGCCGTCGGTCAGGACACCCCGCCCGGCTCGCGCCGAGTGGTCAGGAACCGTCGGCTGCGCCGCCGCCAGCCGACGCGTCGCGACCGCCCGGCGGACCTGAGCGGGGAGTTGCGACCGCCCGGACGGCGGCCTGGAGGCCCGTGGTGGGCCCGCACCGTGCCTCCAGGCCGACTGTGGGCGCGTCCACGGCGCCTCGGCGGCCGGTCAGGACACCCCGCCCGGCCCGCGCCGAGCGGTCAGGAACCGTCTGTTGCGCCGCCGTCAGCCGACGCTTCGCGACCGCCCGGCGGACCGGAGCGGGGTGTTGCGACCGCCCGAGTGGACCCCCGAGCCGCCCCTGGAGGCCTGCCCAGCCGACCCCGACCACCCTCGGGTGTGCGGCCGGAACGACCGGGCCGCGGAAGGAGCGGATCATGGCAACCCTCGACGGCAAGAAGATCCTCGTCATCACGACGAACTACGGCGTGGAGCAGGACGAGATCGTCGTCCCCACCGAGCAGCTGCGTGAGCGCGGTGCCTCGGTGACCGTGGCGGCGAAGGAGACCGGCACGATCCAGACCCTGGTCGGCGACAAGGACCCGGGGCAGACGCTCGAGCCGGACACCACCATCGCCGGTGTCGACGCGAAGGACTTCGACGCCCTCGTGATCCCCGGCGGCACGATCAACGCCGACACGCTGCGCCAGGAGTCCCGCGCGGCGACGCTCGTGCAGGCCTTCGCCGAGGCGAGCAAGCCGGTCGCGGCGATCTGCCACGGCCCGTGGACCCTCGTCGAGGCGGGCGTGCTGTCGGGCAAGACCGTCACCTCGTTCCCGTCGCTGCAGACGGACCTGCGCAACGCCGGTGCCGAGTGGGTCGACCAGGAGGTCCAGGTCGACGGCGGCTTCATCACCTCCCGCACCCCGGACGACCTGCCGGCGTTCGTCGACGCGATCGAGAGCGCCCTCACCGCCTGAGCACTGTGCCGCAGGGCGGCCGCCCCGCCCCGCGACCGCGTCAGCTGAGCGCCACGGGGCGGGCCGTGCGGAGCACCGCGGGTCCGAGGGTGAGCACACCGTCGGACTCCGGATCGCACCGCACACCGCCCCGGCCGCGCATCGCCCGGAACGCCCCGGGGGCCACCTCGTGGTCCATCCAGGCGCAGGGGTTCGCCGCCCGGTAGCCACGGAACCGGACGGCACGGCCGAGGTCGTCGCTGCCGTCGCCAGCGGGAAGCACGCTCTCCAGCGAGAACGGCTCGCCCCGCAGCGCCTCGACGTCGGCGCCCCGCAGGAACACGTTCCGCCGGGTCGCAGCGGGCTCGACGGTGGCCCCGATCGCCGTGCCGACGGCTTCGAGCCCCTCCAGGCCGATCACCGTGACCGAGGCGTGCACGTGCGCCCGGGCCGCGAAGTACCGGTCACCGACGATGCCCAGCCCGGACCGGAGCTCGATCCGGTCGCGTGACTCGTCCGGATCGTCCGCGCCCACCGGCTGCGCGCCGTCGGCCGGGCGCCCCTCGTACCGGTGCCGCGGCGAGACGAGCAGCAGCGCGACCTCGACCTCGGTCCGGAACGGCAGGTCGTCGAGACCGGCCACGTCGTCTGCGGGAGTCACCCGGTCAACGCTAGCCGGGCCTCCCGGCCGTGCGCTGCTCCGTCCGATTCCCGCCAGTCGACGTCGGCGGCGCATGTCAGGCTGAGCCCATGACCACCCCGGACGCCGACGTGCAACCGGACGCGCTGCACGCCGAACGGCACCGCGCCGTCGCCTCGCGCGACGCGCGCTTCGACGGCCAGTTCGTCACCGCCGTGCACTCCACCGGCATCTACTGCCGGCCCAGCTGCCCGGCCCGCACGCCGAGGGTCTCGGGCGTCACCTTCTACCGCACGAGTGCCGCAGCGCACCTGGCCGGCTTCCGCGCCTGCAAGCGCTGCCTGCCCGAGGCGACCCCCGGCAGCCCCGAGTGGGACCTGCGCGAGGACGTCGCCGGCCGGGCGATGCGACTCGTCCTCGACGGTGTCGTCGAGCGCGACGGCGTCCCCGGGCTCGCCGCGCGTGTGGGGTACTCGGAGCGGCAGCTCAACCGCATCATGACGGCCGAGCTGGGCGCCGGGCCGAAGGCGCTCAGCCGGGCGCACCGGGCGCAGACCGCGCGGACCCTGCTCACCTCGTCCGACCTGCCCGTCGCCGACGTCGCGTTCGCCGCAGGCTTCGCCAGCGTCCGGCAGTTTAACGACACCGTGCGCGAGGTCTTCGCCGTCACCCCGACCGAACTCCGCGCACGCCGGTCCGGGCGAGGCGACGGTGCCACGGACGGCGGCGACGGGGCACTGCACGTCCACCTGCCGGCCCGGGCACCCTTCGACGCGCAGGGTCTGCTCGACTGGCACGCGCTGCACGCCCTGCCGGGCACGGAGCAGGTGGACACCGACCCCACGGGCCGGGTCACGTCGTACGGGCGGCTGGTCGACCTGCCTGGAGGCCCGGGCTGGTTCAGCGCGTCGGCCGCCGTCCTCGACGTGGCCGGGCGGGGCACCGGGATCGACCTGCGCGTGCGGGTCACCGACCTCTCCGACCTGCCCGCGCTCGTGGCGCGGGTGCGTGCGCTGTTCGACCTCGACGCCGACCCGGTCGCCGTCGACGCCGTCCTCGGAGCCGTGCCCGAGCTCGCCGGACCCGTCGCACGGGTGCCCGGCCTCCGGCTCCCCGGCGCGGTGGACGCGCACGAGATCGTGTTCCGCACCCTGATCGGACAGCAGGTCTCGGTGGCCGCGGCGCGCACGGCGCAGACCCGGCTCGTGGCCGCACTCGGCGCGACGGTGCCGGACGCCATCCGGCCCGGCGGACTGCTGTTCCCGTCCGCGGTCGCGATCGCCGAACGCGGGCACGAGGTGCTGCGCGGTCCCGCCGCCCGCGTCGACACGATCCTGCGGGTGGCTGCGGCGCTCGCCGACGGGTCCCTGGTGGTGGACGGTGGGCAGTCCCTCGGTGACCTGCGCGACGGACTCCTCGCGGTGAAGGGCATCGGGCCGTGGACCGCCGACTACGTCGCGCTGCGGGTCCGGCACCACCCCGACATCTTCCTCCACAGCGACCTCGCCGTGCGGAACGGTGCACAGGAACTCGGGCTGCCCGGAACGGCGCGCGAGCTCTCCCTATGGTCGGAGCAGGTGGCCCCCTGGCGGAGCTACCTCACGATGCACTGCTGGCGACCGATCATCGACCGCGCGATGACCGCGACCGCCGGCGCCCGTGCAGCCCGTGCCCCCGAGGACCCCCGGAAGGACGACCGATGACCGACGCAACCATCCAGACCCTGGACACCCCTGACGGGGCGTTCACCGTGCTCGAAGACGCCGAGGGCAGGGTCCTCGCGTCCGGGTGGACCGACTCCGTCGAGCGGATCCTCGCCCGTCTGGCCGACCGCCACCGCCCCGACCGGGTGCTCGACGGCGTGGTCGCCTCGGCCGACGCGGTCGACGCCTTCTACTCGGGCGAGGTCGAGCACGCCATGCAGGTGCCCGTGCGCCAGTTCGGCACGGAGCTCTTCACCGAGGGGTGGCGCCAGCTCCGCCGGATCCCCGCGGGCGGCACCCTGACCTACACCGGGTTCGCGGTGGCGATGGGCCGGCCCGACGCGGTGCGGGCGGCGGCGAGCGTGTGCGCCCGGAACGCCCCGGCGCTCTTCGTCCCGTGCCATCGGGTGTTGCGCTCGGACGGCACGCTCGGGGGCTTCGCGTGGGGGCTCGACGTCAAGCGGTCCCTGCTCGAACGGGAGTCGGCCGGCACCACGGCACTCGTCTGACTTGTACAAAACGCTCTAGAATGTACAGGTGAGCGAAGTGTCGATCTCCGAAGCCCGTGGCCGCCTGGCGTCGATCATCGACGACGCCCGGCACGAACCCGTCTACCTGACCCGGCGCAACAAGCGCGTCGCAGCCGTGGTCGACGCGGCCGTCCTCGACCGGTTGCTCGAGGCGGCGGAGGACCTGGACGACCTGGTCGCCTACGACGAAGCCGTTGCGGAGAGTGCGCGCATCGGTGGCGAGAACGTCAAGTGGGACGACCTCAAGCGCGAACTCGGTCTCGGGTGACGTACTCGGTCGAGGTCATCCCGGCCGCGCAACGCGTCATCCGCAAGCTCCCGCTCGACGGGCGACGGCGGATCGAGGGGCTCCTCGCGATCCTCGCCGAGCACCCCCGGCCACCCGCCGCACGCAAGCTCGTGAACCGGCCCGGGTGGCGGGTCCGCTCGGGGGACTACCGGCTGATCTACCGGATCGACGACGGCAAGCTCATCGTGGTGGTCGTCGATGCCGGGCACCGGCGCGAGGTCTACCGGGACCGATGAGCCGGCAGCCGGCAGCCGGCAGCCGTCAGGCGATCGCGCCGCGCAGGCTGTCCACGTGCAGTTCGACGAGCGCCAGGACCCGCTCGGGCGCACGTGCCGCCGGATCCCACGTGTGCTCGACCGCCAGCCCGTCGATCAGCGCGTGCAGCCGGTCGACCTCGTCGGTCAGGTCGCGACCGTCGCCGAAGCCGCCGTCCTCACGCAGGATCTCCAGCGCCCGGGTGCACACCCGGCGGACCCCGTCGTTCAGGCGTCGGGCACTCGCGGCCAGGTGGTCGTCGGTGCGCGCGAGCACGCCGAGCTGCACCTGCGCCAGGATCTCGGTCGTGCGCTCGGCGTCGAGCGGCAGCACCTGGGCGAGGACGTCCAGTGCGAGCGCACGACCCGTCGAACGCAGGGCGGCGAGCCGAGCGGTGACCCGTTCCTCGATGATCGTCAGGCAGTGCTCGCGCAGGGAGTCCTGCGTCGGGAACACGCGGCGGAGTGACGCCGGGGCGATGCCAGCCTCGTCCGCGACGTTCCGCACGGACAGCGCGCTGAGGCCGTCCCGCTCCAGGATCCGCAGGCAGGCCGCGGCCACCAGGGATCCCCGTTCCTCGAGGTCGACACGGCGGGGCACCGGGTCAGCCTACGGCCGGCTCGAAGCTCCGGCCGGGTCCGCGGCTGCGGTGGTGACTCGGCGCGGCCAGATCGTGTAACTGATCGCCCACAGCAGTTCGACGCCCAGCACGACCCCGAGCAGTGCGACCGTGCCCTGCAGCTCGTCCGTGCGCTCCGGGTCGCCGACGACGAGGACGAGCGCACCGACGATCCCGCCGGCGATCAGCACGGCGAGCCCGGTCCGCAGCACGTCGCCCCAGCACCGGGCCGTGTACCGCCGTCCACTCAGACGTTCCGGTGCGGGACCCCCGGCGAACCGGTGCGTGAACCGGACGTCCGCCCACGCGATCATCCGATGCCCGTACGCGACCGAGAAGCCGATGTAGATCGCCGCGAGTCCGTGGTGCCACGACGCGGTTCCGCCACCGAGCAGGTCGACCGTGACGACCGCGAGCAGCACGAGGTCGATCACGGGTGCCGCGACGAGCATCGCCGCACCCGTGCGCGGCCGTCGCAGCAGGTACCGGGTGGTCAGGCCGCCGAGGATCGCGACCCAGAAGGCGATCTCGCAGGCGACGATGGCGATGAGTGTCATGGCTCCCCGTTGCAGTGGCGGTGTTCGTTTGAGTACAGGTGTACTCAAGCAGCATGGCACGGCGACCGCCACGGTGTCGAGCGGCGGGGTCCTGCCCCTGGAAGCGGGGGGAGACACGGACTCCCGCGCCTGCGACACTCGGAGGACCGGTAATCCGCACGGTCCCCTCCGAGGCCCGACGCATCGCCGTCGACAGCTCGCAAAGGACCCCATGCTCCCTCCAGTCGACCGAACGGTCGTCTCCTCCGACGGCACCACCATCGCCGTCTCCGAGGCAGGGGACGGGCCGGCGGTCGTCGTCGTGGGCGGTGCCTTCGACCACCGCGGGACCCCGTACCTCGACCGCGTGGTCGCCGAGCTCGGCTCGACCCACCGCGTGGTGACCTACGACCGCCGTGGCCGTGGTGCCAGCGGTGACTCCGCGACGTGGGCCATCGAGCGCGAGGTCGACGACCTGCGGGCCGTCGTCGAGAGCATCGGCGCACCGACCACCGCCGTCGGCATCTGCGTCGGCGCCGGTGTCGTCCTGCACGGGCTCGCCACCGGACTGCCCGTCGACGGCGCCGTCCTGTGGGAACCGCCGTACCGCGCCTCCGTCGACCCGCACGCCGACGACGTCGTGTTCGCCGACCTGCTCGACGAGCACGTCGGTGCCGGCCGCCGAGCCCAGGCCGTCCGCGGGTTCCTGACCCAGGTGCTCGGGGTCCCGATGGGCCAGGTCACAGCCCTGCGGCTCAAGGGGTCGCTCTGGCGCTCCCTGGTGGTCGACGCCCACGTGCTCAGCCGCGAGGTCCGGGTGCTGAACGGCCTCGCCGTGCCGGAGCGCGTTGCCGCCGCGGTCGGTGTGCCGGTGCTCGTCGGCGCCGGTGGCGACGGACTCGAGTGGATGCGACGTGCGGCCCGCGCCGTCGTCGACGCCGTCCCGGGCTCGGAGTACACCGAGGTCCCCGGGCAGGGACACGTCCCCGCCCCGGCCGCCCTCGGAGCCCTGATCGACCGCGTCCGGAGTCGGATCGTCTCGCCCAGCAGCTGACTGCGAGAGGATGGGCGGGTGAACGCACCCCGCCTCGGTCTCCTGCTCGACGTCGACGGGCCCATCGCCAGCCCGGTCTCCCGCACCATCGCGATCCCGAGCATCGTCGCGGACCTCGTCGCGCTCGCCGCCGAGGGCATCCCGATCGTCTTCAACACCGGCCGCAGCGACGCCTTCATCCGCTCCGAGGTCGTCGGCCCCCTGCTCGCCGGTGGCCTCGCCGAGGGTGGCCGCGTCCACGCCGTCTGCGAGAAGGGTGCCGTGTGGTGCTCGATCGGTCCGCAGTACGACGGCGGCATGGGCGAGTTGACCGTCGCCGAGGACCTCGCGCTGCCGCGGGACTACGCCGACGAGATGCGCGAGCTGGTCCGCGACGAGTACGCCGACCTGGTGTTCTTCGACGAGACGAAGCGCGCCATGGTGTCGATCGAGCAGCGCGTCGAGGTGCCGAACGCCACCTACCTGGCCCGCCAGCCGGAGTTCGACGCGAAGGCCATGGCCGCGCTCGAGCGTCGCGGGCTCGGTGTCCGCCGCCTCGACGACGTCCGACCCGACGCCGACGGTGCCGTGCAGTGGCGCATCGACCCCACGATCATCTCGACCGACGTCGAGTCCGACCGCAGCGGCAAGGACCTGGGGGCCGAGCGCTCGCTCGAGCTCCTCGGGCAGGACGGCGAGCTCCCGGTCACCTGGCGCACCGTGGGGGACTCCCGCAGCGACTACGCCATGGCGGACTGGCTGCACGCCCACGGCCACGAGGTCGCGCACGTCGACGTCCGTCCCGCCGACGGGGTGCCGGCCACGCCGTACCCGGTGCTCACCGCGCCCGACGGCGTGATCCACGACGAGGCCGGAGCCCGGTTCCTGGCGGACTGGCGCGCCGGCCGCTGACGCGAGCACACCCGCATCCCGCTGACGCGGCCACAACCGCGCCCCGCTGACGCGACCGCGGCCCTGGACGCACCCATCGGCCGGCCGAGCGGTACGCGCCGGACCCCCGCCGCGCCTCCCGGCCGTCGCCGGACCGAGCCACCGTCCGGGCGGACGCTTTGCGTGACACAGTGGTACACCAGTACCCTTCCGAGGTCCGCCGCCAGCCGATGACGGGATCCACCCCATGGCAACGAAGCTCCGCATCAAGTCGATCGAGGCCTCCCTGGCCGACTCCGAGGAGCAGGGCAGGTCCCTGAAACGCTCCCTGAAGACGTTCGACATCGCCGCGATGGGGATCGCGGTCGCCGTCGGCGCCGGCATCTTCTCGGTCGGCGCGAACGCCGCCGCGAACTTCGCCGGGCCCGGCGTCATCATCTCCTTCCTGCTCGCCGCCGTCACCTGCGGCCTGGCGATCATGTGCTACGCCGAGTTCGCGTCGACGATCCCCGTCGCCGGCTCCGCGTACACGTTCACCTACGCCACGATGGGTGAGCTGCTCGCCTGGATCGTGGGCTGGGACCTCATCCTCGAGACCCTCACCGCCAGCGCCGTGATCGCGAAGTACTGGGGCATCTACCTCAGCGAAGCGTTCAAGGTGTTCGGCGTCGACCTGCCGAGCACGATCCAGCTCGGCCCGATCCCCTTCACCTGGGGGCCGGTGCTCATCGTCGGGATCTTCACGGTGCTCCTCGCCTTCGGCACGCGCCTGTCGTCGCGGGTGTCGGCGGTCATCACCGTCATCAAGGTCGCGATCGTCGTGTTCGTCATCGTCGCCGGTGCGTTCTTCGTCAAGGCCGCGAACTTCACCCCGTTCATCCCGCCGGCCGAGCCCGCTAAGGGTGCCGAGGGCAGCGTCTGGACGCAGTCACTCGTGTCGTGGTTCACCGGTGCCGAGCCCGCCCAGTACGGCGTCTTCGGCCTGCTCGCCGCGGCGTCCCTGGTGTTCTTCGCCTTCATCGGCTTCGACGTCGTCGCCACGAGCGCGGAGGAGACCGAGAATCCGCAGAAGACCCTGCCGCGCGGCATCTTCATCGGCCTCGGCATCGTGACCCTGCTCTACGTCGGCGTCAGCATCGTCATCACCGGCATGGTCTCGTACCAGCGCCTGGCCGAGGAGGACACACCGTCCCTGGCGTCGGCGTTCAACATCGTCGGGCTGCCGTGGGCCGCCGGCATCATCGCCATCGGCTCCCTGATCGGTCTGACCACCGTCGTCATGGTGCTGCTGCTCGGCCTGTCCCGCATCGTCTTCTCGATGAGCCGCGACGGCCTGCTGCCCCGCTGGTTCTCGAAGACCAACCCGAAGACGCAGACCCCGGTGCGCGTGCAGGTCGTCGCCGGTGTCGTCGTGGCGCTGCTGGCAGGGTTCACGGCGGTCGACAAGCTCGAGGGCATGATCAACATCGGCACGCTGTCCGCGTTCGTCCTGGTGTCGATCGGCATCGTCGTGCTGCGTCGTTCGCGACCCGACGCCCCGCGGGCCTTCCGGGTGCCGTGGTCGCCCGTGCTGCCGATCATCTCGGCGGTGCTGTGCTTCTGGCTGATGCTGAACCTCGAGGTCGAGACCTGGCTCCGGTTCGTCGTCTGGCTGGCCATCGGCTTCGTCATCTACTTCGGCTACAGCCGTCGCCACAGCCGCGTCGGCCAGCGCATGCAGTAGGGCGCTCCGCGGGTCGGCCTGGCCCGCAAAACAACGGTGTTCGCACGTTGCACACCCGCAGACCGCGGCGCGACGTGTGGACACCGGTGTTTTGCATCCACCGCCCGCCCGCC